>JAJVIA010000138.1:0-13416 GCA_022072245.1 Anaerolineae bacterium | reverse complement strand
AAGGTTGGGACGTTACGAATCTGTACACTATCGTGCCGCTGCGCGCGGCGAATGCGCGCATCCTGATCGAACAATCCATCGGGCGCGGCTTGCGTCTGCCGTACGGCAAGCGCACCGGCGTAGAAGCAGTGGACCGTTTGAACATTGTGGCGCACGATAAATTTCAAGAAATCATTGATGAAGCGAATCGTCCCGAATCCGCGATTCACTTGAAAACACTCATCTTGCCCTCTGACGGCATTCAAGAAAAACCTGTCACGGTTGTTTCCGCGCCGGTGGTGGAGGCGATGTTGGGACTAGACGTGACAGTTTTTCAGAAACCTGCCACGTCTGGACAACAACCTGTCACGTCTCCCGTATTCCAAACGCCGCAACAAGTGCAGGTTGCCAAAATCACCTACGATGTGATTCGCAAGTACGAGAATCAGCCGAGCCAAGTCCCCAGTATCGCGTTCCTGCAAAAACCGGAAATTCAACAAGCGATTGTGCGGGAGGTAAAGGCGCAGTACAAACCCGCGCAGACAGAATTGCCGGGCGTCGCGCCGCAAGTGGACATTGCCGCGGTTGTCGCCAAGACGACCGAACTGGTGCAACAAAAGACGATTGACATTCCGCGCATTGTCGTCGTGCCAACCTCAACGGTGCGTTCAGGATTTCATGCGTTCCAGTTGAAACTGGACTCGATGCGTTATGCGCCGCCGTCGGATGAGCTCGTGGTGCAGATCCTGCGGACCCAAGCGCAACACAGCATCGGATTGGGCAAAGGCGGCGTTCAAGAAAAACGGCTCGAAGATTACATTGTGCGCGGGTTGGTAGATTTTGACGACATTGCCTACGACGAACACGCGGATTTATTGTACGACTTGGCAGCGCAGACCGTGCGACATCTGCGTTCGTATTTGGATGAAGCAGATACACGCAATGTGTTGGTCGTGTATCAAAAACCGATTGCTGAATTTATTCACGCGCAGATGCAAGAACATTTTTGGGAAGACCAAGTCGCATATCAAGTACAGGTAACCAAGGGCTTTGACCAACTTAAACCAAGCGCCTACACGCAAACCGAAGCCGCGCTCGATTACCGTCAAGCGCCTGTCGATAAAAGCAACATGGCAAAATATCTGTTTGGCGGTTTTACGCGCTGCCTGTATCCGTACCAAAAATTCCAATCGGATGCGGAACGCCGCCTCGCGGTCATTCTGGAACAGGAAGCGCAAAAATGGTTCAAGCCCGCCAAAGGACAATTTCAACTTTTCTACAAATGGGGCAGCGACCATTTGGAATATCAACCCGATTTCGTCGCCGAGACGACGAATGATATTTACATGCTCGAACCCAAAGCCGCGAATGAAATGGAGGATGCCCAAGCGCTTGCCAAACAGGCGGCGGCGTTGGAATGGTGCAAACATGCAAGCGCCCACGCTAAAACATACGACGGCAAACAGTGGACGTATGCGCTCATTCCCCACGACGCCATTGCGGGCAACATGACATTGGCTTGGCTGGTGAAACAGTATCGAGCGAATGTTTGATACGGACTTGCGCAAAGGAACAACCCGAACGGTTTTTAAACTAACGCGTAATAATTCACGATATTATCCGAAAACCCAAGTCTGGCCCTCGCATTAAATCCACATTCGCCCCAGTTTCTCGACAAACGCACAAAAAAACGCGCGCACCGCATCTTGAATGCGGTGCGCGCGTTATCGCGCCCAAAGGATACGGCGTTAGTATTCTACTTTGCGCGACATGGTTTTGGCTGCCGCGACCCATTTTTCCACTTGCGCCAAAGTCGGCACGGCGCGCACCAATTTTTTCTGCGCCGCCGTCTCTACAATTTTCGCGTGCAATTTCGACGGCACGCGTTTCGACAATTCCACCACCGTATCCACGCCCGCCGCGTGTAACAGTTCGGAATATTCTTCGCCAACGCCTTTGACGCGCACGAGGTCCGCCATGTTGACCCAACTCAAAATGCGCGCGCCGCTGATGCCGGTGGCTTGCGCCAACGCCGCGCGGCCTTTGGGTTTCGCGCCTTTGGCAAGCAAATCCTCAACCGATGTCACGCCCGCCGCGGTCAACTTGTCTTTATAGACCGGTCCGACGCCTTCAAGATTGATAAGGTCCATGCTCTAACTCCTCTCTGAGATTTAAACCCGCGCGCACAGTTTAACGTAAAACAATAAATTTGTCATGCGCATTTTTTGCGACGCGTCAAACTTTGTACAACACGTCCATATACCGTTTCAACAAATCGCTCACCACGCCGCGCAACGGCAAATTCGCCGCGAGGCCGTACACCGGCGCCATGGCGCCTTTGTCTTCGGGATGCGCTTTGACGTATGCCACCGCGTCGCGCAAATCGGTGAGAAACCGTTCCGCAACGCCGGGGACCGTGTGCCGCTGCGTCAATGCCAGATGCACCGCCGCCGGTTTGTGCAAGCCATTCAAACTCCAGCCGCGCTGCGTCAGCGCGTCCATCACCTTGTAAATGTCCAGCGTCGCGGAAGCAAACGCAATCACCCACAACGGGTCGCCCAAAATTTTTAATTCGGGCAGCTCGCGGATGCCGTTTTTAATTTTCGTCGCCGTTTCCAAAATCGCGCGCGTCGCCTCCAAATATCCGGCTTGGCCAATCGAAACCAGCGCCGCCCATGCGGTCGCGCTCAACGCGCCGGGCCGACTGCCCGCGAACGTCGGCGAAAAATACAAGCCGCCGCTCCAATCCGTCGCGGTGTAATATTGATAATGCCGCAGCGCGCGGCCGCGATACAAAACGACCGATGTGCCTTTGGCGGCATAACCGTACTTGTGCGTGTCCGCCGACATGGACGTGACGCCGCGCAAACGAAAATCAAACGGCGGAACCGCATAACCCAATTTTTCCGCGAACGGCAAAACGAAACCGCCCAAACACGCGTCCGTGTGAAAACCGATACCGTGCGCGTACGCGAGTTCCGACAATTCTTGGATGGGGTCCAGCGTGCCGTACGGAAAACAGGGCGCGCTGCCAATCAACGCAATCGTATTTTTATTGAGAGCGCGGCGCGCCGCGTCCACGTCCGCGCGCATGGCGGCGTCCAACGGAATGTGAACGAGTTTGAGATTGAAATACTGCGCGGCTTTGTCAAAAGCGGCGTGCGCGCTGACGGGCGCGATAATTTCGGGCGCGGCGATGCCCTTTTTGTCGCGCGCAAAATCGCGGTACGTTTTCATTGCCAGCAAAATACTTTCGGTGCCGCCCGATGTAACCGTGCCGACAATATCATTCGTTTCGTCCGCGCCCAGCAAATGCGCGGTCATGGAAACAATCTCGGCTTCAAATTTCGACGTCGCGGGAAATACGTCGGCGTGCAGCGGATTGCTTTGCGAATTGAGCGCGTACACGCGATTGAGAAATTCGATGTACGCCGCGTCGCCATGATAGACCGCGCCCGAAACAAAACCTTCTTGCCATTTGCCGCGCTCGCGCGCATTCAACTGTTCCATTTCGTCCAGAATCAATTCGCGGTCGCGCCCCGTTTTTGGCAACTCGGCGTACGCGTCAAATTCACCCGCATACGGTTTGAGCGAATGTTCCAGTTCGCCCAACATGCTCGCGTATTCCTGCTCCATTCGCGCGTCCACGCCCGGCACAGCTTTCAATGTTTGCTCTGCCGCGCGCATCACGCGCGGATTCACGCGATTCAACCAACGAAACAATGTATCTTTCACGCTCATAGTTTCACCGCATCATTCAGTCATTCCCACACGGCGCGCCGCATTTTTTCTTAAAGGCGGGAGGCGCCAAGAAAATCGCGCGCAGTTGTTTCCACAACGGTATTTCAACGCTCCATCCGATTCAACCGCGCGTAAATTTTTCGGTTTGCTTTGTATAGATTCAAAAATTCCGCAAACAATTCGTCATAGATTTTGCGATGCGCCGCGTTTGGCGTGAACGTATTTTGAATCGCCACCTGCGCGGGAATTTCGTCGGCGGGGAGCCATCCCAACGAAACCGCCGCGAGCAGCGCCGCGCCGCGCACATTCGCCTGCACCGGTTCGCGCACCTGCCGTATTTCACAGCCCAAGACATCCGCGAAAATTTGGCACCAGACCGCCGAATTCGCGCCGCCGCCGATAAAATTCAACGCCGCTATTTTGCGCGCGCAAAATTTTTCCACCGCATCGCGCAGCCAGCGCGTATTGTATGCCACGCCCTCCATCACCGCGCGAATCATGTGGGCGCGCGTCGTTTGCAGCGATTGATTAAAAAAACCGCCGCGCACGCTGTGGTCGTCAACGGGCGTGCGTTCGCCGTACAGCCACGGCGTAAAAATCAATTTATTACTGCCCGCCGAAACGCGCGCCGCGAGCGCGTCGAACGCGCGATACGCGTTTGCCGGTTGCGGCGTTTGCAATGCATCGTCCGCAAAAAATAAATTGTCGCGCAAATAACTCAGACACGCGCCCGCCGTTTCCTGTTCATTCGTCAGCAAATATCGCTGCGGCAGCGCGGACGGCAGCGACGCCATGTTGTGCGTTAAATCCGTTTTCTTGAACGGCACATGGCAGCACAACCAAGACGACGTGCCGATGTATAAATGCGCGTCATAGTCGCGCGTCGCGCCCGAACCAATCGCCGCCGAATGAATATCGGGCGTCCCCATCGCCACGCGCACATCCTCGCGCAAACCAAATTCGCGCGCGATTTCGGGCATGAGCTTGCCCAAGACCGCAGTGGGCGGTTTCAAATCCGGCAATTTTTCGCGCGCGACGCCGACAAACTTCAAGAGTTGCGCGTCGTAATCCACGCGCGCGATGTTGCGATTGTCCGTGACCCAATGCAAAATAATGGAATCGTAACCCGCCGCAAATTGCCCCGTCAATTTCAAATTGAGATAATCTTTGGGTTCGAGAAATTTATACGCGGCGTTATAGATTGCGGGTTGTTCGTGTTTTAGCCACAAGATATGCGCGATGGAATCTTTGCCCGAACGCGTGGGAATGCCGCCGGTTTTTCGCAGCCACGGCAAGAGGCGCAGCGCGTTATAGCCCTCGATAGCGATGCCGCCGCCCGCGACCTGCTGCACGTACGGCGCGCCGCGCGCGTCCATCCAAATAATGGCGTTATGAATAGCGTTGCCCGCGCGGTCCACCGGAACGGTTCCCGACCACTGCGTCGTACACACAAGCGCCGCGACGTTTTGCGCCCACGCGCGATGTTGCGCCAACACGCGTTTCGCCGCGCGCGCAATCGCGCTCCACCAATCATCGGGATTCTGTTCCGCGCCGCCGTGCGGCAGTAAAATTACGCTTTGCGTTTCCTGTTCGCACGCGAGAATTTCGCCGCTTGCATTGACGAGCGCGACTTTGAGGGCTGAGGTGCCGAGGTCAATCGCAAGGATGAGTTGTTCTGACACAAGTAAATTCCTATGAGCGAGATAGCGCACATTATACCCGCGATAGAACGGATTGCGGCGGCGCGATAAATTTTTTGGCGCTGCAAATTATTTCAACGTACCAAAGCGCTATAACGCGGCGCGCGTGATTTTCATATAATGTTTTTTGTTCGAGCGCACGCGCTGGAACAAAATCCTTTTCAACCATAACCCACAAATATATGTCTACCCATTTCCACAAATCCTATTTATTCATTTTGCTCGTCCCCCTGCTCATGCTCGGCTGGTTTCACGCCGCCGCGTCAAATCAGCCCAACGCGCCCGCGCCCGTCGCCGCGAGCGCGAGTTACGATATTGGAACGCCCGTATTGAGCGACCTCTGGGTCAATCCCGTCAGCGGCAACGACAACAACAGCGGCGCGACGCGCGCGCAAGCGTTACGCACCATCAACGCGGCGTGGAATCGCATCCCGCGCGGGACGACGCTCAACGCCACCGGTTACCGCATCCTGCTCGTCGCGGGCGATTACGCGGCATCAAATTTTCCCGCGTACTGGGAAGAGCGTTATGGCGCGTTCAACTTTCCCATTCTCTTGCAAGCCGCCGACGCGCCGCGCTCGGCGCGTTTGCACGGCAATATCAATATGTACGACACGCGGTATTTTTATCTTTTGGACGTGACCATCGTCAACGACGGCGACGCGTTTCACTGCGAATTGTGCAATCACATTCTCATTCGCAACAGCGCGTTGGACGGCGGCGCACGCCAAGCCCAAGAGACGGTCAAGGTCAATCAGTCGCAGTACATTTACATCGAAGACAGCGACATCGCGGGCGCGTGGGACAATGCCATTGATTTTGTCGCGGTCCAGTACGGCGCCATTACGCGCAATCGAATTCACAATGCGGACGATTGGTGCGCCTATGCCAAAGGCGGCTCGGCGTATTTGCGCGTCGAGGGCAATGAAATTTACGATTGCGGCACCGGCGGCTTTACGCTGGGCCAAGGCACGGGTTTGGAATTCATGACAAATCCCTGGCTGCATTATGAGGCGTACGACCTAAAATTCGTCAACAATCTCGTTCACGACACAGAGGGCGCGTGCTTTGGCGTGAACGGCGCATACAACGCGCTCTTGGCGTACAATACCTGTTACCGTGTCGGCGCGCGTTCGCACGTTGTCGAAGTCGTATTCGGGAGTCATACTTGCGACGGCGATACGGCGCGCTGCAATGCCAATCGCGCGGCGGGCGGCTGGGGCAACGCGAGCCAAACCGAGCAACCGATTCCCGACCGCAACGTCTTGATTTATAACAACCTCATCTACAATCCGCCGGGCATGGCGAGTCAATGGCAGCATTTTGCAATCTATGGACCGCGCACGCCCTCCGCCGGAACCAATATCCCTTCGCCCGCGCGCACGGATACAAATCTGCAAATTCGCGGGAACTTGATTTGGAATGGCGACTCGAACATGCCGCTGGGCATCGAGGACCCGTCGGAAGGATGTCAACCCGCCAATCCCACTTGCAACGAAACGCAATTGCGCGCGGACAATGCCATCAATACGGTAGAGCCCCAATTGGTCAATCCGGCGGGCGGCAATTTTCATCCGACGACCGGAAGCAATATCTTGGGCGTCACGACTTTTGCGCTGCCCGATTTCAGTTGGAGCGACGCGCCCGCTCCGCCCAGCGTTCCCGTCGGCGTCCTGAGCAATGCCGTTCCCATAGACCGCGATGGCGGCGCGCGCGTCGGTTCGGGACCGCCCGGCGCGTATGCATACACGAGCGCGCCGCCGACCGTCACGCCAACTATCACCGCCGGCGCCACGCTCACGCCAACCGCGACGCCGACCGCGCCAAATGGATGTTTGCAAAAACCATCCACGCCCGCGCTCGACGCGCCCGCCAACGGCGCGCAGCTAAACCGCCGCCGCGTCGTCTTGACTTGGCAAACGTCAGCTTGCGCGAACGAATATCGCGTCCAAGTGCGGGCAGATAGTCGGCGCGGCGCGCGCGTCGTGAATGTCGTGGGTTTGACCGCCTCCTCTTTTACCACGCCGCGCCTCGCGCGCGGTCACGCATATTTTTGGCGCGTCAAAGCGTGCAATTCGTATGGCTGCGCGAAATCAGCATGGCGAACGTTCGCGCTCTAGTACGAGGATGCGTAGAAAAATAAAACGCCGCGTCCAAAATGGACGCGGCGTTTGCGTTGCATTGCAAACTGCGCTATAGACGCACAGGTTTGTCGGTCGCCGCCGATTCGTACGCGGCGAGCGCGATTTCCAACGCGCGCAAGCCGTCCTCGCCCGTTGCGCGCGGGGGACGCTCCTCACGAATGGCGGCGACGAATTCGTCGAGCATTGCTTGATTCGCGTCCGAACCCCAATAGTCCCACGCCGCGCGCTGCGACGCATGGCGATACGTGACGAGATTTTGTTTGAACGCGTCCACGAGAACGACGCCGCGTTCCGATACCATTTCAAACGTCAAACCGCCCCACGTCGGATAGTACGGCGGTTTGTTCCAACTGCAATCAATCGTCGCAAAAACGCCGTTCGCAAACGTGAGCATGAGCAAGCCGCCCGTTTCGACGCGCGCATCGGGAATTTCGCGCGCGTACAAAATGCGATTCGTTTGCGCGTACACCTCGACGACTTGGCTCTGCAAATACCAACGCAATACATCGGCGAGATGAACGGTGTGATCCATCACCGCGCCGCCGCCCGCGAGGTCCTTGTCCACAAACCACGCGCGATGCTGTAACGGCGCTTGGCCTTGATTCGTCGCGTTAAAGGCGTACACGCGTCCGAATTCGTTGGCGTCCAAACGCGTTTTGATTTCCAACAGGGGCGCGCTGAAACGCATCGGAAACGCGGTCATCAATTTTACGTTGGCGCGTTCGCACGCTTCAAGCATTGCGCGCGCGTCGGCGAGATTCGTCGCGAGCGGTTTTTCGCTCAAGACGTGTACGCGCGCGTCCGCCGCCATTTCGACGAGCGCGCGATGATGATTGTTTTCGCTGCACACCAACACCGCGTCGGGGCGAGCTGCTAACAGCGCGGCGTAGGAATCGAAATAGCGCGCGCCAAAAGTTTGCGCGAAATGTTGACCGCGCGCCGCGTCGTCGTCCGCAATGCCAAGCAGTTCGACGCCGGGCATGGCGCGTACATTTTGAATATACGCTTCGGCGTGCAAATGTGCGAAACTGAGGATACCGATTTTCATGGGTGGTAAGAGAGTGAGATAGTTAGATAGTGCGATAGTGCAATAGTGAGATAGTGAGAGAGTGCAATAGTGAGATAGTGTGATAGTGCGATGGCGCGATAGAAAGCGCGTAGAACGCGGGTTTATTTTTTATGCGCGCATCGCCGCGAGTGAAATGGGTTTGCCGGTTTGCGCGGATTCAATCGCCGCAAGCGCGATTTCAAGCGCGGCAAAGCCGTCCGCTGCGGTGACGCGCGTCGGCGCGCCGTGCGCGAGCGCGTCGTAAAATTCTTTTAACTGTGTCGTGTACGGATTTTCGCGCAACGGGCTGGAGGGCAAACCGACTTCGGGCAATACGCCCGCGCGTTGATGCAGAAAAAATTCGAGCGGCGCGGTGTCGGCGGATTTCCATTCGATTAATCCGGCGTCGCCCGCGATTTCGATGCTCGTGCGAAAGGTGGGGGGCGGATACGCCCACGCGCCGACAATGTGCGAAAGCGCGCCGTTCGTGTGTTTCAAAATCGCCAAGCCATAATCCAGCGGCGCGTCAGGATTTTCCGCGACAATACTTTTTGCCAGAACGGTTTCGACATCGCCCGCAATCCAGCGCGCGTAATCGAAATCGTGAATCATCAAATCGAGCGCCATGCCGCCCGATTTTTCAAAATCCAAAAACCAATTGCCGACCGCTTTTTGGGGCCGCTGCGATTCGCGGGCGAGCCGAATTACGGCGGGTTTGCCGATATAGCCCTGCGCGACATTTTGTTTGGCGCGCGCGTATTCGGGAAAAAAGCGGACGACGTGCGCGACGAGCAATTGTACGCCCGCGTCATTACAGGCGCGGAGCATTGCGCGTCCCTGCGCCAGCGTGCGCGCGAGCGGCTTTTCGCAAATGATGTGTTTGCGCGCGGCGGCGGCTTGCAAAACAAATTCGTGATGCAGATGCGTCGGCGCGCAAACGTCCACGACATCCACCGCGTCCAACAGCGCGGCGTAATTTTCAAATACGCGCGCGTTATATTTTTCCGCGAGACGCGCGGCTTCGACAGGCGTTTCCGCGAAAATGCCCGTTAACGCGGCGGGCGTCTCTTGCCAACTCGCCGCGTGCATTGCGCCCATAAAGCCCGCGCCGACAATTCCTACGCGCATTGCGCTGCTCCTATTTCACCGCGCCGGCGGTCACGCTCTTTACCATTTGGCGGGAGAACAAAATGTACATCAAAAGAATGGGCACCATCGCCAACGTCAGCGCGGCAAGCACCGCGTTCCAATCGCTGACAAATTGTCCGAGAAACTGCTGCGTGCCGAGCGTAATCGTCGCGGTTTGGTCGCTGGGCGCCAGAATGAGCGGAAACCATAAATCGTTCCAAATCGGAATCATGGTAAAGATGCCGATGGCGCCGATGGCGGGCCGCACGAGGGGCGTCAGCAGCATATAGATGCGATATTCGCTCGCGCCGTCCATGTGCGCGGCGTCGGTCAATTCTCTGGGAATTTGACGATAGAACTGGGTGAGAATAAAAACGGTCAGCGGCAAACCTTGCGCGATATAGACGAGAATCAACGCGACCAGCGTGTTTGCCAGATTGAGCGAAACAATCATCCGCAAGATGCCGATGGTGCCGAGACGAATCGGCACCATGATGCCCAACGCGAGAAAGAGGCCCACGATGACATCGCCGCGAAAATGATATTGCGAGAGGGCAAAAGCCGCCATCGAACCGAAAAACAAAATCAAGAGCAGCGAGACGCCGGTGACGATGAGACTGTTCAAGAAATAATTCGGAAAATTCGCGCGCCCCAAAACCGTCTCGTACCCAATCAGACTAAAGGTTTCCGCCGTCGGCGGTTGAAACGGCGCGCTAAAAATTCCATCGCGGCTCTTGAAGGAATTCATGACGATCAACACAATGGGAAAGAGCGCGACGATACAGTACGCAATCAGCACAAAATGCGGCGCCAGGCGTTCCAGCCAATGCGTATGCGGCAAGCGTTCCGAAACAGGTTTGGTGGCTGTCATGGCTCTACTCCTCATAAATCGTACGTGGCGATGCGACGCTGCCAGAAAAAGAGATACACGGCGACGCCCGCGAGAATGATAAACAGCATCATCCCCGCGACAGTTGCGCCCATCGCCGGATTGCCGAGTTGTAATTGCGAGCCAAAAAAGGTGCGATAAAAGAAGGTACCCATAATGTCGGTGGCGAATTGGGGGCCCGCCTGCGCGCCCTTGACAGTATAGATCAAATCGAACGCGTTAAAGTTGCCGACAAAGGTGAGGATGGCGACAATGCCAACGGTCGGCAAGATGAGGGGAAACTTGATGCGCCAAAAAGCCGTCCAGCCGCCCGCGCCATCCACGCGCGCGGCTTCCATCAATTCTTCGGGGATGCCCAGCAGCGCGACGTAAAACAACAGCATCGGGATACCGATGAATTGCCACACCGAAATCAGCGAAAGCGTCGTCAGCGCGGAACTCGCCAAACCCAGCCACGGCGCAAACAGCGCGCCCAAACCCACCGCTTTGAGGATGCCCTCGCCGACGCCCCACAGCGGGCTCAAAATCAAATTCCAAATAAAACCGATAATGACAACGGACAACACCGTCGGCGCAAAGATGAGCGTGCGATAGACGCTGCGCGCGCGGCCGCCCGCGACGAGCAGCGACGCCAACAACAGTCCAATCGAATTTTGCACGACCATGTGAACGATAAAAAATTTCACATTGTTCCAGAACGCATTTTGAAAGGCGGCGGACCAACGCGGGTCGGTTAAAAGCACGACATAGTTGTTCAAGCCGTTAAAAACTTCTTGATGGTCCGGCGTAATCGCATAGAGCGAGAGCCGCAAAGAATCAATCAGCGGAATAATCATGAACACGGTGTACACAATCACCGCCGGCGCGAGAAAGACGAGGATGTGCCAGGGAAAGGAACGCGATTTGTGAACGTTTGGCGTTTGCATAGCAGCGCTGACCTCCGCGGAAAATCAAACCTCTCGCCGATTCTGATAATCGGCGAGAGGTATTATACACGAATCATTCTTTTATGGCGCGTGACATTCGCTTGCTTGACGCAGAGTCTATTGCGGTTTATACCACTTGTCGAGACCCGCTTGCGCCTCTTTGCCCGCTTCTTCCGGCGTGATGGTGCCGTTGATAACGCCGGCGCTCAAGCGCCACAATTCATTTTCCAAATTCGGGTCGCCGCGCGAAAGAATTTGGTACGAGTTGCGGATGGTGGACTTGCACTGGTCGCGCCACGAGACAAACTCTTTGGCGACGGGGTCTTTTAGGTCCACTTTGGCATTTTGCAGGGTAAAGAAACCGGGCAGCGCGTTGCTATAGATTTCCGCAAATTCGGGCGTCGCCACCCATTCGAGGAACGCTTTTGCCGCTTCGGGATTCTTGGATTTGCTGTTCATGCCGAGCGCAATGTCGGTGTGGTCGCTGATGTAGCACTGGTCGCCCGCATTGGGCACCGGCGGCTTGAACGCGCTAAATTTAAATTTCGCTTGGTCGTTGAACGTCGTAATGTCCCACGAACCGGCGGGATAGATTGCGCCCTTGCCCAACGCGAAATAGCTTTGCGCGTCCGGGTATTTGATGGCTTCAAAACCGGCGGGGAGATAATCTTTCCACTTGGCGAGTTCTGCCCAAGTATCTACGTACGGCGCGTCGGTGAATTTTGCCGTGCCTTTGATGAGCGCGTTGCGTCCCTCTTCGCCCTTCCAGTAATTCGGGCCGATATTTTGGAAACCCATTGTCGCGGCTTCCCATTGGTCGGCGGTGCCCATCACGAGCGGCGTGTAGGTGCCGTCCTTTTTAATCGCGTCGAGAACTTGGAAGAATTCGGCTTCGGTCGTCGGCACTTTCAAGCCGAGTTTGTCGAACGCTTCTTGATTGTAAATGAAACCGTGAATGACGGACGCCATCGGCACGCAGAACGCATCTTTGCCGTCGTCGGTGATCCACGCGCTCTTGGCGACATCCGAAAAGTCGGACATGCCTTTGAGGTCATTCAACTTGGCGAGATAGCCCTTTTGATAGAGCGTGAGCGAATTGTCAAACGGGCGGCAGGTGATGAGGTCGCCGGCGGTGCCGCCTTCCAATTTGGTATTCAGCGCCGCATTGTATTCGGTCGGCGCGCTGGGTTGAAATTGAACTTTGATGCCGGGGTGCGATTTTTCGAACGCGGGAATAATTTGGTCCTGCCAAATCTTGATATCGTCGTTGCGCCACGATTCAATCGTCAACGTGACGGGTTCGGCGGCAGGCGCCGTCGTCGGCTGCGCGGCGGGCGCGGAGGTCGGTTGTGCGGCGGGCGCAGCGGTGGGCGGAGCCGAAGTGGGTTGCGCCGGCGGCGCGGCGCACGCGGCGAGCGCGAGCGCGGCAACGAGCAGCGTGATTGCGAAAAACTTGTTCATTCTCTTCTCCTCTGCAAAATCGAGTAATAATGTGGGTCGGTCGGGGCAAACGCGTAAATTTCCGTTGTTCTCCTTACAGCGCGTCTCATCCACCCGGCGCTCTGCCGGTGAACCTGCGCGCGAGAAATGGCGTACACCTTCAGCTGATAAAAAACTCGCGCGAGTATAATGCAAATTTCTTTGTTTGTCAACTGAATTTACAAAGTGGCGTCCAAATGCTTGGCATTAGCCATCCAGAGCCGCGCCCTTTCTCTTGGCGCGCGCGCCGCCGTTCGCTTTGTCTGCCGCGTCATGGGCGACGCGTAACACGCCGCCCATGACGCGCTCGTACGCCAACGTCAAAACGGAATCCGCCGCGCAGCCAAACTCTATTTCGTCGCAACGCGTTGAACGTTCGACC
>JAJVIA010000137.1 GCA_022072245.1 Anaerolineae bacterium | reverse complement strand
TAAACGCTCATTTCATTTTGGAGTATAATGCGCGCAGCTTAATCAGGATTGGGATTCTATGATTGATAAAATGCAGCGTCTCCAAGACATCGCGGCGCAAGTGCGCGTCTGTACGCGTTGCGCCTTGTGCAAAGGGCGGACGCACGCGGTGCCCGGCGAGGGCCCCGCAACCGCCGCCATTATGATTATCGGCGAAGGACCCGGTTTTTACGAAGACCAACAGGGCCGCCCATTCGTCGGTCGGTCGGGCCAATTGCTGGAAAAATTATTGGCGGGCATCGAACTAGAACGCTCCGACGTTTTCATTACGAACGTGGTGAAATGCCGTCCGCCCGATAACCGCGACCCGTTGCCCGAAGAAATCGAAGCGTGTCGGCCATGGCTCGACCAACAAATCGCGTTGATTCAACCCAAAGTGATTGTAACCGTCGGACGGTTTGCCATGACGCGCTGGTTTCCGCACGACAAAATTTCGACGATTCACGGCCGCGCCAAACGCTTTGACAATGTGCTGGTCGTGCCAATGTTTCATCCCGCCGCCGCGCTGCGTAATGTAAATTTGCTGCCGCAACTCGAAGCCGATTTCAAAAAATTGCCGCAATACATTCGCGACAATTCGAGCGCGCCGCCCGCGCCAGCCGCGCCGCCGCCCGAACCGCCGAAAACCGCAGAACCGCCGCAGCAATTGAAAATGTTTTGAACCATGTCAAAAACTTTACGCATCATTCCCCTCGGCGGCGTCGGCGAAATCGGCAAGAACATGACCGCGCTGGAATATCGCGACGACCTCGACGCCAACGACGCCATTCTCATTATTGACGCCGGCATGATGTTTCCCGAAGCGCACATGCTCGGCGTGGATCTGGTTATCCCCGACATTGCGTACCTGCTCGAAAACCGCGCCAAGGTGCTCGGCATTGTCATTACGCACGGTCACGAAGACCACATCGGCGCGCTGCCGTACATTTTGCCGCGCCTCAATGTGCCGTTGTATGCGACGCGGCTCACCGCCGGTCTGATTCAGGTCAAACTCAAACTCAACAAAGTGCGCGACGCCAATATCGAGGTCATTCCCGACCGCGCCGCGTTTCAACTCGGCCCGTTTCTGGTCGAGACCTTTCACGTCAGCCATTCCATCCCCGACGGCGTAGGCGTGGCGGTGACGACGCCCATCGGGACCGTCGTTCATTCCGGCGATTTCAAACTCGACCCGAATCCGGTGGACGGCGCCATGACCGATTTCGCCAAGCTCGCGGAATTGGGGGCGCGCGGCGTCTTGGCGCTATTGAGCGACAGCACAAACGCGGATTCGCCCGGTCACACGCCGAGCGAGCATGTGATTGCGGATACGTTCGCGCGCGTATTTGCATTGGCGGAAGGACGCATCATCATCGCCACCTTTGCGTCCAACATTTCGCGCATTCAGCAAGCGCTCGACGCCGCCGCGCGTTTCAATCGTAAAGTGTGCATCGTCGGTCGTTCGATGCAGGACAATGTGCGAATGGCGGTGGAACTCGGTTATCTCAACGCCGACCCGCAGCAATTTATTCGCGCGGACGAAGCGGAACACATTACGTCCAGTCAAGTCGTCATTGTTTGCACCGGCGGTCAGGGCGAGCCGACGAGCGCGCTAGCCAAGATGGCGAACCGCGAACACAAACAAGTGACCTTGCGCCCCGGCGATACCATCATCCTTTCGGCGAGCGCGATTCCCGGCAATGAAGAGATGATTAACAAGACGCTCAATAATTTATTCCGCGAAGGCGCGACGGTGTATTACGACCGCTTTTTGGACGTGCATGTATCGGGTCATGCAAGTCAAGAAGAACAAAAGTGGATGATCAATCTCGTGCGTCCGAAATTTTTTATTCCGGTGCATGGCGAATATCGGCATCTCGTGATGCACGCCCGCTTGGCGCAGGAACTTGGCTATCGCCGCGAAAATATCTTTATCGTCGAGAATGGCGACGTCGTCGAATTGGACGACCACACGCGCGGCCGCGTGCTGCGCCAAGAAGTGAGCGCGACGGATGTGTTGGTGGACGGCATCGGCATCGGCGACATCGGCAACGTCGTGCTGCGCGACCGGCATCATCTCGCCCAAGACGGATTTTTTATCGCCGTGCTAGGCATCAACATGCGGACAGGCGAAATCGTTTTTGGGCCCGAAATCGAAACGCGCGGCTTTGTGTACGAACCCGAAGCGGAAAGTCTTTTGGAAGGCGCCAAACAAGTCATTCGCCAGGCGACTGCGGCGAGCGCGCACGACATGGGCTTGAGCGCCACGCTCAAACAAGAATTGAGCGCGTACTTGTACAAAACAACCCGGCGGCGGCCGATGGTGATTCCGGTCGTCACCGAGTTATAACGCGCGCGCAAAAAAAATTCGGGCGATAATTCGCCCGAATTTTTTTGTATCGTTTTATTCCGTCTCGCCTTCGTCCTCGTCTTCTTCGTCGTCCATCTCTTCGTCGTCGAGTTCGAGCGAGTTGTCGTCGTCGAGGTCGAGATCGTCTTCTTCCACTTCGACCTGTTCCTCTTCTTCGGCTTCTGCGGCTTCGGCAATCACATCTTCGGCTTCGAGTTCGCCTTCGCCGGTGTCGAGTTCGCCTTCCACTTCGCCAATCAATTCTTCTTCGAGCTCTTCGACCTCCGCCAGTTCTTCATCTTCGAGCCGAATGTCCTCGTCGAGTTTGTGGCCCAGCCGTCCCATCGTGCCAATCTTCATTTCGGCAATATCGGCGCGCTTGCGTTCGCGGAAACCGGTGCCAGCCGGAATGAGTTTGCCAATAATGACATTTTCTTTGAGGCCGTACAAATCATCGCGCTTGCCTTCCAACGCCGCTTGCGAGAGCACGCTGATGGTGTGTTGGAACGACGACGCGCTCAAGAACGAATCGGTCGAAAGCGACGCTTTGGTGACGCCGAGCAAAATCGGCTGCGCCGTCGCCGGGATGCCGCCCGCCTCGGTGATTTTTTCGTTCACGTCTTCGAACGCGAGCCGATCCACCAATTGCCCGGGCAAGAAATCCGTATCGCCGGTGGACTTGACGCGCACGCGGCGGAACATTTGGCGCAAAATCATTTCAATGTGTTTGTCGTTGATATTGACGCCTTGCGAACGGTACACGCGCTGAATTTCTTCCAACAGATAAATCTGCGCCGCATCGCGTCCGAGAATCCGCAAAATATCGTGCGGATTTTTGGGGCCCTCGGTAAGTTGGTCGCCAGCATTGACCGCTTTGCCATTTTCGATGCCGCTCTTTAACCGCGCGGCGGCGGCGATTTCGTAACGATGTTCGTCGCGCAATTCGCGGCGGATGGTCAAGGTGCGCCCATCGCGCAGCACTTCGCCGCCGTTCAGAGCCACAATGTCGTTGCCTTCTTTATCTTGATACAACACCGTGCCGGTCGGAGCGAATTCGCCCTCTTTGACCAACGCTTTGGTATGCGTCGGCATTTCATAATCGTCGGTTTCGATTTTCGTCGCCACCACTTCGAGCACGCGCTGACCATCTTCGATGGCGATTTCCACTTGGCCGTCAATGTCCGAAATGATGGATTGCCCTTTGGGGTCGCGCGATTCAAAAAGTTCTTCGATACGCGGAAGCCCCGTCGTAATATCTTCGGCGCCCGCCACGCCGCCGGTGTGAAAGGTGCGGAGCGTGAGCTGCGTGCCGGGTTCGCCGATGGATTGCGCCGCAATGACGCCCACCGCTTCGCCGATGCGAATCAAACCGCCGCGCGCCAAATCGCGTCCGTAACACTTCGCGCACAAACCGTGCCGCGCGCCGCACGTCAACGGACTGCGGACAAACACCCGATCCACGCCCGCCGCTTTCATTTGGGCGAACATTTGCTCGGTGATGAGTTCCAGCGCATTGACAATGATTTCGCCCGTTTTCGGATTCGCAATCGCGCTCGCCGCCACGCGTCCGACGACGCGCTCTTCAAACGATTCGCCGGTGCGTTCTTTGGAATCGCCGCTAAGCCAAATGCCGGAATGAGTGCCGCAGTCGTCTTCATTGATAATGACATCTTGCGCCACGTCCACCAGACGCCGCGTGAGATAACCGGCGTCCGCCGTGCGCAGCGCCGTATCCGCCAAACCTTTGCGCGCGCCGTGCGTGGAAATAAAATATTCCAACGCGGTCAAACCTTCGCGGAAATTTGACGTGATGGGCAGCGGAATAATGCGCCCCGCCGGGTCTGCCATCAAACCGCGCATCCCCGCCAATTGACGCAGCGGCGTGAAACCGCCTTTGGTCGCGCCCGAATTCGCCATGACGCGCACGGGCGAATCTTGCGCGAACGATTTGGCTACGGCGTCGGTAATCTCTTCGGTCGCCTCGGTCCACAATTCAACCGTCTTGACATACTGTTCATCTTCGGTAATCAAACCGCGCCGATACTGTTTTTCCACTTCGGCGACGCTGACTTCGACATTATGAATGATTTCTTCTTTGTTGGCGGGGACGGTAATGTCGTCAATCGCAATCGTCAAACCGGAACGCGTCGCGTACTTGAAACCGATTTCTTTGATGCGGTCCACCACTTCGGCGGTGCCTTCAGAGCCAACCACTTGGTACGCGCGCGCGACGAGTTCTTTGAGTTTCTTTTTGTCCTGCACATCATTGACAAAGCGCATCTCTTCGGGAAAGATTTCATTGAACAGGACGCGCCCGACGGTCGTCTCGATGAGCTCTTTTTTCTTGCCCTTGCCAAATTGCAATTTGATTTTGGCGTGCAGTTCGACGACGCCGAGCTCGTACGCCAGCGCGACTTCTTCCGCCGACGCGAAAACTTTGCCTTCGCCGCGTTCGTCGGGGCGATCCATCGTGAGATAATAACAGCCCAGCACCATGTCTTTGGTGGGTTCCACAATCGGTTCGCCGGACGCGGGTTTCAACAGATTCGCCGCGCTCAACATGAGCGTGCGCGCTTCATGTTTCGCGCTCTCGGACAATGGCACATGCACCGCCATTTGGTCGCCGTCAAAATCCGCGTTGAACGCGGCGCAGACCAACGGATGAATTTGAATCGCGCTGCCTTCGACGAGAATCACTTCGAACGCTTGAATCCCCAACCGGTGCAGCGTCGGCGCGCGGTTCAACAGCACGGGATGGTCTTTGATAATCGTCTCCAACACATCCCACACTTCGGGCGACATGCGATCCACCAAACGTTTCGCCGATTTGATATTGTGCGCGAAATTATTTTCGACCAATTTCCGCATGACAAACGGTTTGAACAATTCGAGCGCCATCTGTTTCGGCAAACCGCACTGATTCAATTTCAATTGCGGCCCGACGACGATAACGGAACGCCCCGAATAATCCACGCGTTTGCCGAGCAAGTTGCGGCGAAAACGACCCTGTTTGCCCTTGAGCAAATCGGACAAGGATTTTAATTTGCGCTGTCCGCGTTGGCTCACCGCTTTGCCGCGCTGCGAATTGTCAATCAACGAATCCACCGCTTCTTGCAACATGCGTTTTTCATTATTGACAATGACTTCGGGCGCGCCGAGTTCCAACAAACGTTTCAAACGATTGTTGCGATTGATGACGCGGCGATAGAGGTCGTTCAAATCGCTCGTCGCAAAACGGCCGCCGTCCAATTGCACCATCGGGCGCAAATCGGGCGGAATGACCGGCAGCGTGGTGAGAATCATCCACTCGGGGCGATTCTGCGATTTACGCAGCGATTCAACAACGCGCAATTGTTTGATGGCTTTTTTGCGCTGCTGTTTGCTGCGCGTGCCGCGAATTTCGCGGCGCAAAGATTTTGCCATCTCGTCCATGTTCATGCGCTTGACGATTTCCAGCACCGCTTCCGCGCCCATCGTCGCCTTGAAAACATGGCCCCATTTGTCGTACAGGTCACGATATTGCGATTCGGTCAAAAAGTCTTTGACCGCAATCGCGCTCAGCTCGTCGGCTTTGGGTTCGTATTCGCTGCGGAGCGCGTTCGATTTGTCTTCGATTTGTCCGTTCAAGCTGTGCGCTTCGCGTTCAAATTCCGCGTGCAGCGTTTCGAGCCGCCCCTGCAAATCTTCGCGCTTGGCGGACTGTTTGGCTTGAATGTCGCGCTCGATTTCGGCGATATGCGCTTGCATCACCTCCGCCAGTTTCTTGCGATGTTTGGCGGCGATTTCTTCGCCCTCCTCGACAATCACTTCGCCGGTGGGTTCAAACACAATCGCCTTGCGCACCTCTTTGCCGCGGTCTTCGAGTTTGCGCTCGAGCTGCTTGCCGAGCGAAACGACTTCGTCGGTGCGCTCTTGCAATTGTTCGTCGAGTTTGGCAATCGCGGTTTCGGTCTTTTTCTCTAGTTTTTCTTTTTCTTCTTCAAAATCGTATTCGCGCTTTTCCAATCTATCGCGGAGCGTTTTGGTGTCTTTTTGAATTTTATGTTCGAGTTCTTCGTCGAGTTTGCGGAGAGCTTTGTTGCGCGCGCCTTCGTCAATGTGCGTGATAATGTATTGCGCGAAATAAAGCACGCGGTCGAGATTGCGGCGCGAGACATCGAGCAGCAAACCGAGGTACGAGGGCACGCGGCGCGTATACCAAATGTGCGCGACCGGCGCGGCGAGTTCGATGTGTCCCATGCGTTCGCGGCGCACCCGCGACGGCGCGACCTGGACGCCGCACTTTTCGCACACCATACCCTTGTAGCGCACCTTTTTGTACTTGCCGCAGTAACATTCCCAGTCGCGCGTGGGTCCAAAAATGCGTTCGTCAAACAAACCGTCGCGTTCGGGACGCAAACGGCGATAGTTGATCGTTTCCGGTTTCAACACTTCGCCATGCGACCACGCTTTGATTTGGTCGGGCGACGCCAGCGAAATTCGGACAGCGGAAAAATCTTTGATTTCCATCTTTTCCCCTTTAAATTTTTTGGGACGTCATCGTTTCCATGATTGACATTGCGCTCGAGCTATTTGTATTTATGCAACGATTCGATACTTTTATAACCCAGCCATTTCGCCACTTGTTCGGGCGAATTTTCATCCAACAATTTTTTCGCGCACGTGTGCCGCAAACTGTACGCGCTCACATCTTCCAATTGCGCGGCGGCGGCGTATGCCTCGACCAGACGTTGAATCGAACGCGCCGACAGCGGTTTGCCCTGTTGACTGACAAAGACCGCTTGCACTTCGGGCAGCGTCGGACGCACTTGGAGATATTCGCGCAGCGCGCGCGCCAGCGTTTCATTCAGCGGCGTCTGACGAAAATGATGTTCCGCCGCGCCCTGAATCGCCAGCCGCATCCCGTTGGCGGTCGGCACAATATCTTGCAATTGCAGCTGCGCCACTTCGTTCACGCGCAAACCCGCTTGGAGCATCAATTCGATAATGGCGTAATCGCGCGCCATCAAACGACGACTCGCGCCGGCGCGCACGGCGATTACCAATTGCGCCACCTCGTCGGCGTCCAAAACGCGCGGCGACATTTCTTGCGGCAAGGGCGGCACCAGCGTCAACGCGCGCGCGGGGTCTTGGGCGGCTAAACCGGCGGCGTGCAAAAATCGTCCCAACGCTCGCAGCGCCTGCAAACGCCGATTGACCGTCGCCGCCGATTGGTCGGTTTCGTGAATCAAATAACGGCGGTACGCCTCCAGGTCTTGGGCTTGGGGTACCGCGGGCGCGCTGCCGTTGCGCGCTGCGTCCAGCCAACGGACAAAACCCCGCACATCCGCCGTATAATTGCGGATTGTTGCGGGGGCAAGCGCGGCGCGTTCGAGATGCGCTTGAAATTCGTCCAATAGCGTCGCGCGGTCTGTTTCAAGGGTATGCCGGACAGAATGCACAAAATGACCGTATTTTTCAGGGCAGAAAAAGACGAGCCGTATTGCCATCCTTTGGCAAAACGCTCGCCTTTAATTATGCGACAGTATTATACGCAATTTTTGAGACTTGTCAAGCGCGAAAAAACCTTCGCCATGCGACGCCGGGGAAAGGAGGTAAAACCCGGAACGATTGCATGGCGAAGGAAACCCCAGAAGGAGGGCGCTCACCCATCCGCTTGTATGTAGCATGAGCGCGCCATTTCTTACTCGTTATCGCACACCAATTTCCACATTTCTTCAAACGAGGGCCAATTTTGTTCCCGGTCCATCCGTTCGCACGCGCACAACACCTGGAATTCCTGCGCGCACGGAATACATTCGTCCAAATGCTGGAGAATGGCGAGCATCTGCCGGTCTTGGATGCTGGACTGCGCCAACACTTCGGCGAGATGCGCCGCCCATTGCGCGCACTCGTCGCATGACGCTTCCAGCTCGCGCGTCTGCGCGATTTTGACCACGAGCGTTTCAATCTGGATGCGAGTAATACGCATAACAACTGCCCCTATGTCCGTGTAACGAATCGCAATAATCTTACATTCCGCGTCCGGCGCCGTCTGACGCGGGCGCGGCAAGCGGTCACGCCCAACGCGGGGTGGACGGGCTGCCAAACAAATTCAAGATTTCATCCACTTCAAAGCCGCGTTCTTCCAACCGTTTTTTCAATTTGACGCGCGCGTCATGCACCATTTTATAGACCGCGTTGCGATTCATTTTGAATTGCCGCGTAATCAAATCCACCGGCACATCGTCAAATACGACGGCGGTCAAGATGGCGCGCTGGCGTTCCGTCAAATCATGCTCAATCACTTCGCGCACCTGATTCCAAATTTCTTGCTGCTGCGCGGCGCGGTCCGGGTCGGGCGAATCTTTGTCTTGGAATTGAAAATCGGGCAATTCGGAATTTTCCAAAATGCGGTCGAGCGAAACGTTTTTCCAGCGCTGCCGCCGCGCTTCGACGAGCGACATGTTGATGGCAAAGCGATACGCCCACGTCGTAAATTTGCTCTCGCCGCGAAATTCATCCAAGTTTTTCAAAATCGTCAGCAGCGCGTCTTGCGCCAAGTCTTGGGCAATCTGTTCGATTTCGGGACGCGCCAAGCCGCGCAAGTCGCCGGGACTGGCGCTAAAAAAATACAAGACCGCGCGCAAAAGATACAGGCGCAAATCCTCAATCGCGGCGGCTTGGGCGGCCGTACCGTCCGCGCGCAGCTCGCTGAGCCATTCGGCGTTCGTGCGCGTTTTGACGCGCGATAAAGGCATTGCGTCACATCTCCTTGACCGATTCTAACCAACCCGCGCCTGGCGCCGCGCGCACCGGCGCCACCCACGGCTCGATGCCCGTTGCGGCGCGATATGCGCGCGTGACCGCAGCGACAAAACGATTCGCCGCCGCCGTTTGCACCAGATTGACCGTCGCGCCGCCCCACCCCGCGCCCGTCAAACGCGAACCGTAACAACCGGGCTGACGCCGCGCCAATTCGACCATCACATCCAATTCGGGCGAACTCGCTTCGTAATCGTCGCGCAAACTCGTTTGCGATTCATTCAACAGCGCGCCCAACGTGACGGGGTCGTTGCGTCTCGCCGCGCGCGCCGCTTGCTGCACGCGGCGATTTTCGGTTATGACGTGCCGCGCGCGTTTGTACAAATTTTCGGGCAAGCGTTTTTTGGCGCGCGCGAGGTCGCGGAGCGATACGTCGCGCAATGCGCGAAATTCTTGTTTCAAAATTGCGGACAACTCTTGGACCGCGTTTTCACATTCCAGCCGCCGCGTATTGTAATTCGAGGCGGCGAGCTGGCGTTTTTTATTCGTGTCGGCGACGACGATGGAAACGGCGCTTGGCAAGCGCACCGCGCGATATTGCAGCGCGCGACAATCAATCAGCAACGCCTTGTCCTGTTCGCCCAACGCCGACGCGTACTGATCCATAATGCCGGTTTTCACGCCGACAAAATCGGCTTCGGCGCGCTGACACAATTGCGCCAACGTAACGCGGTCCAATGCGCCGCGCGCGAAACCGTGCAGCGCGAATGCAGTACACATTTCCAACGCCGCCGACGACGAAAGACCGGCGCCCGCCGGCAGCGTCGCCGTGATAACGGCATCCAGACCCACCAGCTTCAAGCGCTGTCCCAGATAAAACGCGACGCCGCGCACATAATTCGCCCACTGGTACGCGGGATGCCGCCCGATGTCGTCCAACGCAAACTCATCCTGCTGTCCGTCCGCCACATCCAATGCAGTCACGCGCACGCGATGATCCGCGCGCGGACGCGCCGCGATTAGAACATGGCGGTCAATCGCAATCGGCAAAACAAAACCGTCGTTGTAATCCGTGTGTTCGCCAATCAGATTGACGCGGCCCGGCGCGCGGGCAATGCGTTCCGGCGGCGCGCCATAGCGCCGTTCAAATTCAGTCGCCAACCTTGTTAAATGCGACATAGGGCAGAAACAAGATTATATCACACCCCTATCAGCCGTGACGCGAAAAAATAACGCGCGTCAAATTATTCGGGCGGAAATTCGCCATCGCGTTCGGTGGTTTGGCGCGACGGCGCGACGCCATCAGAATTATCGGCGGGCGTCAAGCTGGACGCGGGATTTTCGCTTGGCGCGGGCAGATTGGGTTGGAGCGACGCGGCGGTTGATGGCGGAGGAACGTTTTGGTACCGTTCCGTGACGGCGAGCCGATGATACGCCACAATCGCATCCACGATTTGGCGCGTTTGTTCGCGCGCGGCACGTTCGGCGGCGCGCACTTTCAAGATTTCGATGCGCTCCGAAATTTCGTCCGCCACCAGATGCGGGCGGCCGACGCTGTGAAACGTGAACGGCTCGGCATTGCCCGCGACGCGCACTTCGACATTGCCAAAATTCAACAGCGTGTTGACGAAACGCGGGCGCGTCGTTTTGATGTCTTGGATTTTTGGCAGCTCGGCGCGATTTTCCCGATAGCGCAAACCGAACGGCAAGCTTTCAATGTCTATAATTTCGGTTTCGGTCAGCTTGTACAAATCGTTGCGCCAGTCCGCCCATTCCCACGCGATAAACAACAGCGCCGGAAGCATGATGATGCCCAACGCCGCATATACGCCGTTCGCCGTCAACTGGAACGGCATTCCGCCAATGGTGACAAACGAGCCGAGCGCAATGAGAATCACCATCACCACCAAGCCCCAAAAAATTTGGCGTAATAAAACGTAATGATGTTTGCGCCAGGTGACCGTTTTGCCTTCGCGCATTTCGGTGCCGTACAGCGATTTCCACAAACCGCCCCAACCGCTTTTGGACGCGGCGGGCGCTTTGGGCTTGGGTTTCCACAAAGTTGTGAAACGCGCGTAGAACGGACGCGGCGCGAGGGGGACGGGCGCCGCTTTGGCTTTTTCGGGCGCGGCGGGATGCTCTAGCACATAATGACGGATTTCATTCGCAATCAGCGCGCGCACGCGTTCGCGTTCGGCGGCGCTTTTGCGTTCGGCGAGACGCGTTTGCTGAATGGCGATGGCGCGCTGCATACGCTTGACATCGCCCAGCTGTTGAAATTCAACGCCCAACCCTTCGCTCGCCGCCGAAGTAATTCGCAAATCCGAGATATTCAAAAAGGTCGAAATGATGCCGCCGCGCCGTATATTTTGCGCCTGAATTTTTTCAATCGGGATTTCGTTGCGCGAATCGGAAAAAAACAAAACTTTGTTATAGCGCGTCACGCGTTTGTTGGTCACGACGTACGTATCGTTGAACCAATCCAGCGCCAAATAGATACCCCACAGCAAACAAACCAGCATCACAATTCCGTACAGCGGCGTAACCCACGGCAATTCATTCGCTACGCCAAGCGAGGAGGAAATAGAGAACGCGATGGTGAAAATAATTGCGACGAGCAGGGGCCAGCGAATCATGAGAAACAAACCCCACCAATGCCGCCGCATGGCAAGTTCCACAATTTCACCTGGCGCGAGCCATTCCAAACCGCGCGTCAAGCGTTTGTATTCCGCCTGAAGTTCGGGCATGTGGTCCAGCACATCGGGAAACTTTTCGAGCAGCGCGTCCCAGTCTTGGCGTTCCACCGTCCACATTTCCGCCCGTCCCACCGCTTCAAAAGTGTATTCGGACGGTTCTTGCGTGGTGAACATTTTGACGCCAAAAAATTCCGCCGGACCCTTGGACGAAATCGGTTTTTCGAGCCCCGTCTTGTCGGTGTGGCGCAGATTCACATGCCCTGAATCTATGATGTAAAAATTGGTGGTCGCTTCGCCTTGCGTCAAAATTTTGTCGCCCGCGACATAGGGACGCAAATCCATCATCTCTGCCAACGCTTCAAATTCTTCGGGCAAGAGATGTTCGAGGAAATAAACTTTTTGCAAGGCCTCGACTGCGTTCATGGCGATTGACGGGAACGAACGATTACAGATTATCTTTTAATTTTTCAGCCGCGCTCTGGGTCATGCCTTCCACTTGCATCAATTCTTGGACGCTCGCTTCGCGCAGCGCGTCGAGCGAAGCGAATTTTTGCAGCAGCGCGCGACGGCGGCGCGGCCCAATGCCGGGAATCGCGTCAAGCTGCGAGTGCAATCCTTTTTTCGCGCGCAAACTGCGGTGATACGTAATGCCGAAACGGTGCGCCTCGTCGCGGATGCGCTGCAATAAATGCAGCGCCGGCGAATGGCGCGGCAAGCGCAGCGCTTCGGATTGCCCCGGCACAAAAACTTCTTCCTCGCGTTTGGCGAGCGAAATCAATTTTACACCCTCGATGCCCATTTCGCGGAACACTTTTTCCGCCGCGTGCAATTGGCCCTTGCCGCCGTCAATAATGACCAAATCCGGCATCCGCGCCCACGCCTCATCGTTTTTGCGTTCGGCGGTGCGAAACCCTTTGCTCAAGGGCATTTTTGATTTCTGCTTTTTAGTTTTCGGTTCTTGCGGCTCTGGCATTACGGGTTCGCGCGCGTTTTCCATTGCGTCTTGCGCTGGGTCGTTCGTCTCGGCGCGCGCCGTCGGCTCGCGCCACGCGTCTTGGTTCTGTTCCGCCATTTTCGCTTCTTGATAGCGTTTGAATCTGCGCCGCAGCATCTCTTGCAAACTCGCAAAATCGTCCGCGCCGACGACGGTCTTGATTTTGAATTTGCGATAATCGCTCTTTTTCGCCGCGCCGTTTTCAAACACCACCAGCGCGCCCACCGAATTGGCGCCTTGAATATTCGAAATGTCGTAACATTCCATTCGCAGCGGCGGATTTTCCATCGCCAGCGCTTGCTGCAATTCTTCCACCGCCTGCAAATGTTTGGTCTTGTCGGCGAGCCATTGCTGTTTCAGCGTTTCGAGCGTAAGCCGCGCGTTCTCTGCCGCCAGATTGATTAGTTCGCGGCCGTCATTGCCGTTGCGCGGCGCGCGCAGTTCGGTCGTCGCGCCCTTGTTTTGTTTCAGCCACGCTTCGATAATTTTGGCTTCGTCAATCATTTCGGGCAGTAAAATTTCGGGCGGCACGTACGCCGCCTGGTCATAAAATTGCTGCACGAATGACGACAACACGTCAGCGGCGTTAGCATAGGTCGTCCCTTCCAAAACAAAATACTCGCGCCCCAAGAGCTTGCCCGCGCGAATAAAAAATACTTGGACGCACGCGCTGCCGTCGTCTTGCGCGAACGCAATCACATCCTGGTCCACCATGCGCGGCGAGACCACCTTTTGATGTTCCGTGATGCGCGCCAGCGCTTGCAGTTGGTCGCGGTACACCGCCGCGCGTTCAAATTCCAAATTTTCCGCCGCGCGCTGCAATTTAGCGTGAATGTTTTGCGTGACCTCTTCGCTGTGACCTTGCAAAAACTGCGAGAGGCGGTCAATCATGGCGCGATATTCGGCGCGCGACGCCGCGCCGATGCAAGGCGCCAGACACAAACCGATGTCGTAATACAAACACGCGCGTTTGTCCTTGCCCGTAATCTCGCGGTCGCATGTGAGGTACGGAAAAATTTTTCGCAGCGTGTCGAGCGTTTCATGCACCGCCCACACGGCAGTGAACGGTCCAAAATAGCGCGCGCCGTCGTCCTCCATCCGCCGCGTCATGAACACTTTGGGATAATCGTCTTGCCACGTAATTTTGATATACGGATACGTTTTCGCGTCTTTGAGGCGGATGTTGTATTTGGGCCGATATTTTTTAATGAGATTATTTTCGAGGACGAGCGCTTCGAGTTCCGTATCGGTGACAATAAATTCAATTTTCTCGACGTGCGCGGTGAGCGCGACGACTTTGGCGTCGAACGCGTTATGATGAAAATACGAACGCACGCGGTTACGCAAATTCACCGCTTTGCCGACATAAATAATCGTCCCGGCGTCATTGCGCATCAAATAGACGCCGGGTTTCGTCGGCAGCGTATCGAGCGTTTGTTGAATCGCTGGTTTTACTGCGGACATTAGTTTGAAAACTCTTTGGGTCTGAATCGCAAATTAAATCGGAATTGATTGCTAGCGCAAAAATTATATCACACCTTGCGAACACGCGTTCGCACTCGAACCTTAAGGTTTTGTCAATAAAAAACGCGCGCCCTCGCGGACGCGCGTTTTCATAGTTCAGACCAGCTCATTGGGGCCAATTCAATGGCGGATTGGGCGGCGGCGCAGTGT
Source organism: Anaerolineae bacterium (assembly GCA_022072245.1). GTDB lineage: Bacteria > Chloroflexota > Anaerolineae > UBA4142 > SHND01 > SHND01. The sequence goes on along the minus strand of JAJVIA010000137.1, from coordinate 2,224 downwards.
CGGCGGTTGCCGCCGCGAGTTTTTTGCCGCGCCACAAACGATAGGCAATCACCAGCAGCAAGACGAACGCAATGAGCAGCAAGAACGGCGCGAGCAGCGCCGTGATGGTGATGCCGATGGACGCCACATCTTCCACCGTACTTATGACTGGATTGCCGACGCCGCCGGTCGCCACTGTGACGAGCGGGCGCGCGGTGGCTTTGGTCGCATGAACGCCGAACGCGACGAGCAAACCGAGAATCAACGCGATGGCGGGATGGAGCGCCGTAATAACATGCGCTTCGGACGCAAAGAGAATCGCGCCCGCCGCCGGACGTACAAACGTTTGAATGGCATCGTTCAGATTATCCACGACCGGAATTTTATCGGCGAAAAATTCGATGCCGAGCAAAACCATGAGCGCGCCAAGCACCCATTCGTTGGTCAGCATATCAAACGGCGGCGCGAGCGTAATCCAATCGGTGAACCGCGCCGTGAGGCCGACAATTAACAGCGGAATATAGGCATTCAAACCGCTGGCGGCGGAAAGCCCAAACGCCGCAACAAGAGACGTGATACCACCCATAAAAACCTCTTTATGCCGCGCCGCGCATTGCGTCCGGGACAATGCGCGGCGCAGAGTATGCTATGCCGATGGCGCAGGTTCCATCGAACTCGGCATCATGCCCGGCGGTTCATCCATCGGCGGCGCGGGCGGCAGCGCGGACGAATCGGTCGGCGGCAAATTGGTGCGCGCGACCTGTCCAAAGAGATGCCCCATCACCAGCATCGCCCAGAACGACGTAAAGATGACGCCGATAAAACACAAGATAATGCCGAAACCGGCGATAAAGTTCGCCACCAACGCGAGCAGGAACGCAATCAAGTAATTGCCCGGGTTCGCCTGAATGTATTTCCACATGCCGCCAAAATTCCAAAAGGTGGCGATTTGATTATTCAGGGCAAAATTGGTCAGCGGCGCATACACAAACAGACCGATGGCGAGCGCGACCACGAACATCAAGCAGTACATGCAGGTCCCCACCAAGCCCATCAAACTGGACACGTTGTCGCTGTCGCCGCCGGCGCTGCCGATAGCCCCAATGACAAGCCCCGTACAACACGCCAACACGATGACGGGCAGCGACCAAATCAACAAGCCCAGAAACGCCATGAAACCTTTGACGAGCATATCGCCAATATCATTCCATTCGGGCAGAATCGGCGTTACGTCGTCATAGACATTGCGTACCACGCGCAGTACATAGCCGAGAACAATCAGCGTGCCGACGATGGGAATCAAAGTAATCAGACCGCCAATCGCAATCTTGGCAATCCAATCCTTGTCCTCGAACATGTACGTAAATGATTTGCCTATATCCACGACTCCTCCTTCAATTGGGTAGAATATGAGAAAAAGTGAGCGGCGCGCCGGTTGGGGAAAACCGCCGCGTGTATTTCGTAATTTCTTACGAGGTGATTATAGCAAAGGTTACGCGCAAACGCATCTCGGCTACGCAAGTCGGCAAACGCATCGTCACGAGCGCGTTTGATTTTTCGCGCGCGCATAAAAAAAAACTGCGCCCCTGTAAAGGGACGCAGTTTGTAATGCCGAGACGCAGAATCGAACTGCGGACACTGCGGTTTTCAGCCGCATGCTCTACCAACTGAGCTATCTCGGCGCCAACGAGCAACCATTCTATGCGGATTCGCGCGAATGTCAAAAAAAAATACGCGCCGCGTTTCACAGCGTACGCCGCACGCGAAAAAAAAAAGCGCGACGCCTGTCCATCGTCGTTGACGGACAAACGCCGCGCGGTCCCACTGCGTGGTTACCTCCCCGCACAGACGCCGATGCGAGGAGATAACCGTTCGAAAAGGAGGAGAAGAAGCGCAAAATTTAGAAAATAAAAAATCGAGCTGCGACTCTGGTCAAGTCACAGCCCGACGAATTTGCTGCGCGTCACCACGCGCTGCCATATTCAGACGACAACGACCACAGGTCAAATCTGTGGTCGCGGCTACAGACCTGTCCCTTTCACTGCCTACGAAGTTAGCTGTCGGGTTAGGACTGAAAGATGTCCCTTTTGCGCATGAGCAAAACACACCCCAAATTTGGTTCCTCCGTTCACCGGACGCGACCGGCGATTTGGCGACAAGAGCTATTTAATTGTAAATAACGCCGCAGGATTGCGGAATTCTTATATCACGAATCTTGGCGCTTGTCAAGCAAAATTGGCGCGGG
>JAJVIA010000109.1 GCA_022072245.1 Anaerolineae bacterium | reverse complement strand
TATCCGGGGCTGAGTTCGTCATAAGCGACGGGGGCAGCAACCAGGAGGAATGCGCCTACATGGGCAAGCCGATACTGCTACTGAGGATGACGACAGAGCGCGATGATGGACTTGGCGCGAACTGCGTAATAAGCCGCTATGACAAGGCGGTGATCGACGATTTTCTCGCCCATTACGGGGAACTGCGGAAGCCGCTACCGCCTCCCAAACAGTCCGCTTCTTCAATCATTGCAGAGCATTGCCTGCAATATGCCTGATCTTGCCTAGGAGGAGTGATGATAAATCACGGGGGAACAGGATGAGCCGCCACGGTTGGTTTCTGTTGACCGCTGCCGCCGTGTTCCTGTGTGCGCTGTTCCTCCGGTGGGCTGCCGTGAACCAAACGGAGATCAGCGGGCCACTACGGAAGGATGCGGGCGACTACTATCGATACGCATACAATCTGAAGCATTTCGGGGTTTTCTCGAGATCGGACGAAGGCCTTCAATCAGATCTGGCGCCGGCGCCGGATGCGCTGCGACCACCAGGATATCCGCTATACATTGCGGCATTTCTTGATGACGGCAAGGGCTTTTCATTCATGCCGCGCGTTCTAAAGGCGCAGGCACTGCTCGGAGCAGCGACTGTTCTCCTCTACCTGCTCATATTCAGAACCTACCTCCAGCCGACACTGGCCTTGGTGGCCGCAGTCATCACGGCAATCAGTCCGCATCTCGTGAACTCAAGCGTATACATACTCACGGAGTGCCTCTTCACATTCTTGGTTGGAGTCGCGCTACTGGCGCTGATTACCGGCATCAGGAGAGAGTCGTGGCCACTTATCGCCGCCGCTGGCTGCGCAATTGCGTTGAGTTTGTTGACGAGAGGTACAACGCTCTATCTCGTGCTCTTCCTTCTTCCGCTGTTCTTCATGAGATCTGTCTGTCCTCGTCCACTGCGGGTCTGTGCGCTGGCTGCTCTTGTAATTCCAATAATGCTTGCGCATGGCGCGTGGTCCTATAGAAATATCGGTGCGATCGGGGAGTCGTCCGACCCCACGCTCACAGCAAACTTCCTGCAGCACGGGATGTACATCAACATGATGTACGAGGGGCGTCCGGAAACTTATGGCTACCCGTATCGGGTGGATCCATTGTCTGGCGAGATGCAGGGAAAGCCCGGCCGCGTACTCACCGAAATGGGAAAGCGATTCCTCGACGAGCCCGCCCGTTATGCAGCCTGGATTCTGGTGGGGAAGCCAATGCTGTTCCTGTCGTGGAACCTCACGGAAAGCGTGGGTGATGCGTTCGTTTATGCGCCGATCACGACACCGTATGGCTATAGTAGGCCGTTCGTAATTACCCACGGCATATCCAGAGCATTGCACGCTCCCCTGATGGGGCTGGCAATTTTGGCCATGATTGTCGTGCTCTGGCGTGCTGCGAAAGGCGAGGACGCCGGCGTTGCGCCGCTGGTCCTCTCCGCGGTGTTGCTTTACTTCCTGGTCCTGCACGCGCTCGGCTCACCGTTCCCGCGGTACAGCATCCCGACGCGTCCCATCGCGTACGGACTGGCGATGTTGCCGCTTCAGTGGCTATGGCATTGGGTCTCTCATAAGGTGAAGCCGCAGTGACTCGCATCGCGATCCTGCTGCCATGTCTCAACGAGGCGGAAGCGTTGCCTTTTCTGTTCTCGCAGGTTCGCGAACATATCCCCGAAGCCGTCGTGCACGTATTCGATAACGATTCTCATGATAAGACGGCCGAGGTGGCAGCGACCCTGGGCGCCAGGGTGCACTCGGTGCTGGAGCGCGGGAAGGGGCGCGTGGTCAGCAGAATGTTCTCGGATGTGGACGCAGACGTGTTCCTCATGGTCGACGGCGATGGAACCTACGATCTGTCGAATACCCGTGAGCACCTCGCAAGAGTGACGGCATCGAACATAGACATGCTGATGGGGAGTCGTATCGAAAGCTATGGGGAAAGCCAGTCCAGGCGCGGGCATGAGATGGGGAACCGCCTGATCACGTGGCTGGTGGGAGTACTATTCAAGCGCCGCTTCAAGGATGTGCTCACCGGTTACCGCATGATGTCGCGCCGCTTTGTGAAGACCGCGCCGGTCATGGCGGATGGGTTCGAGGTCGAGACGATGCTGACGGTGCACGCGCTCGAGATCCGTTGTCAGGTCATCGAAGTTCCAATCCGGTATCTCAGCCGGCCAGGGGGTTCCGCAAGCAAACTGAATACGTTCAGGGATGGGGTTCGCATCCTGCGAACGATCGGCTATCTGCTGAAAGAAGTGAGGCCACTGTATTTCTTTTCGCTGGCGGGCGCCGCGTTCGGCATACTGTCTTTTGCGGTCGGCGTACCGGTGGTAATCGAGTTCTTTGAAACCGGACTGGTCCCTCGGTTTCCGTCCGCGATACTGGCGGCGGCATTGATGCTGATCGCGGTAACCAGTTTCACGTGCGGCCTGATTCTTGATTCGGTCGCTGGGCAGCGCCGAGAGATGAAGCGGCTCGCGTTCCTGGCGATGGGTCCTGGCGATGCTGCCGCACGAATGTAACCTGCCGCCGGCACAGCGTGGATGCCGCAGGCCAGCGGTACCGTGGCCCGCCCTCGGCAGAAGCGCTACCATGCACATCCAATCCGATCAAAAAACCGGTTCATCCAGGATCGACTGAAGGTAACGGCCGTAGCTGTTCGACATCAGGGCAGTCGCCAGTTCTGTCAGTCGCGATGCGTCGATATAGCCCATGCGATAGGCAATCTCCTCGGGGCACGCGATCTTCAGGCCCTGCCGCTTCTCGATGGTCTGCACGAATGTCGAGGCATCAAGTAACGATTCATGCGTGCCGGTATCCAGCCACGCAAAACCGCGCCCCATGATCTCGACGTCCAGCAGTCCACGGTGAAGATACGTTCGGATGATGTCGATAATCTCGAACTCGCCGCGCGGCGAGGGCTTTAACGCGTTCGCCACGTCAACGACGCCGCTGTCGAAAAAATAAAGGCCCGCGATGGCGTATCGGGATCGCGGCCTGTCCGGCTTCTCCTCGACGCTGAGAACGCGTTGCTGCGCATCGAATTCCACGACCCCGTAGCGCTCCGGATCCTGTACCGGATAGGCGAATACCGTCGCGCGGTCCGTCCTGGCGCCAGCCCTCTTGAGCAGGGGCGCGAGTTCGTTGCCGAAGAAGATATTGTCCCCCAATACCAGGGTAACGGGGTCGTCGCCGATAAACGAGGCTCCAATCGTGAACGCCTGTGCCAGACCCCTGGGCTCGGGCTGCACGGCATAGGCAAACCGCAGGCCCCATTGCGCACCGCTGTCCAGCAACTGTTGAAAGCGCGGGGTGTCCTCAGGGGTTGATATGATCAACACATCGCGTATGCCGGCGAGCATGAGTATGCTGAGCGGGTAGTAGATCATCGGCTTGTCGTAGACAGGCAGAAGCTGCTTCGAGACCGCCCTGGTAACCGGGTAGAGCCTCGTCCCGGATCCGCCAGCGAGTATGATGCCCCTTCTCATGCAGACGTCCGGGCGCCGTACTGGGTGGCGATCCACTGGCGATATTCGGGAGTTTGCACGTCGCGGACCCACTGTGGGTTTTCGAGATACCAGCGGACCGTACGCCTCAGCCCCTCCCGGAAATTCGTCTCGGGCATCCATCCCAACTCCTTGCGGAGCTTCCCGGCATTCATGGCATAGCGGCGGTCGTGACCCGCGCGGTCAGGTACAAAGGCGATCTGCTCTCGATATGAGCCTCGTTTGCCGACCGGATGCATTTCATCCAGCATTTCGCAGATCATGCCCACCACCTCGCAGTTGGTCAGCTCGCCACTGCCGCCAACGACATAGGTCTCGCCGATCGTTCCGGCTTCGAGGACCCTGAGCAACGCCTGACAGTGATCCCCGACGTACAGCCAGTCCCGGACGTTCTGCCCGTCCCCGTAGATTGGCAGCCGTTCGCCCTTGAGCGCGTTCAGTATCATCAGAGGTATGAGCTTCTCGGGGAACTGGCGCGGGCCGTAATTGTTCGAGCAGTTGGTGGTGAGAGTGGGAAGGCCGTAGGTGTGATGGAAGGCCCTCACCAGGTAGTCGGCGCCCGCCTTCGACGCCGCATACGGACTGTTCGGGGCATAGGGACTGGCCTCGGTGAAGGCAGGGTCGGCGCGCCCGAGAGACCCGTATACCTCATCCGTGGAGACGTGGACGAATCTGAACATCTCTCTGGCCGATGGGGGGAGTCTCTGCCAGTACAGATGGGCCTGCTCGAGGAGATTGAGCGTTCCGACGACATTCGTCTGAACGAATGCAGCCGGACTGCGAATCGAACGATCGACGTGCGTCTCCGCCGCGAGATTGATCACCGCACCGACGGCATGCGTCTGGAGCAGGCGCGCTACCAGAGTGTCATCGGCAATGTCGCCTTCCACGAAGACATGACGCGGGTTGTCGAGGACGTCGCCGAGGTTCAGGCGGTTACCCGCGTACGTGAGCTTGTCGAGGGTGACCACGGGAACGTCGCCGCGTGAAATCAGGTGACGAACCAGATTGCTGCCTATGAATCCGGCTCCACCCGTGACCAGTACCGTTCCTGCCGGCCTATCCATTATCAGTCTTTAGCAAATCTAGTGCCCTCCGCACCGCCTTGCGGCAATATAATGCACAGAATGTGCAAGATTGACGAGCACTTGGGTTTCGATACAGCCACCGGCGTTCCGAGCCGTTCCCACCCGGGCGGCCGTACGCATGCGGTGATTGCGTGATTCCAAGCAGACGATCGCCGGTATTCCACCGAGCGAGCCTGCGCACGTACTCCCTCAACACCTCGTGGATGCTGGCGGAACGCGTCTCGGGGCTCGCGATAGGCCTGATCATCTACATACTTCTGGCACGCCACCTCAGCGTCGCGGATTTCGGGCGGCTTCAGTACGCCATCAGCTTTTGCGGGCTGCTCGGCCTGCTCGCCGGGCTGGGGCTGGACGCGATCATGGTTCGCCAGATCGTGAAAGAACCCGATCGGTGCGGCGTGTATCTTGGCACGTCAGCGGCGCTGCGAACGGGCGCCGGGCTGGCGGTGATTGCCGTGCTGATGGTGGCGAGCAGCCTCGCCGGCCACGACCTCGATCTGCAGTGGATGACGCTGGTCATCAGCCTGGCCCTGCTGCCGCAGGCCGTGACGGTCGTCGAGTTCTTCTTCCAGGCAAGAGTCGCCGCGCGCTGGAGCTCCCTGGCCAGGGCTTCCGCGTGGCTCGCCGGGGCAGCGTTCGTCGGAACATGTATTCTGACGGAGGCACCGCTGGAACTTTTTGCCGGCCAGCCGCTGGTCGAGGCCTTGATCCTGGCTGCGGCCCTCCTGCTCGCCTATCGGGTGTTCCCGGAGGGGAGGGTGGCCTGGAGCTTCGATAGGGAGCTCGCAATCCAATTGCTGCGCGAGGCGTGGCCGTTGGCCCTTTCGATGGGACTGGTTTCCCTTTACGCGCACATCGACCGGGTGATGGTTCGGGCGCTGCTGGGAGACGAGGCTACGGGCCTCTACGCGGCCGCGGCCAAGGTCAGTGAGGCCTGGTACTTTCTGCCGGCGGTGATCGTGAGCTCGGTGTTCCCGGCGCTGGTCAGGGCGCGAGAGACCTCCAAGGAGCACTACCTGCGGCGCCTGCAGGACCTCTACGATCTGATGGTGTGGATGGCAGTGCTGATCGCCGTTCCGTTCTCGATCTGGTCTGACGACCTGCTGGCGCTGTGCTTTGGCGAGGAATTCCGCCAAGCTGGCACGGTTCTTGGAGTGCACATATGGACCGGGATCCTGGTATTTCTTGGTGTGGCCAGCGGCCGATGGATGATCTTGGAGGGACTGAGTCAGGCCTACCTGGGGCGGACGCTGGCGGGCGTCACTGCCAATGTGTTCGGGAACTGGCTGCTCATACCCCGACTGGGAATGGTCGGCGCCGCCGTCTCAACGCTCGCCGCACAGTTCGTGGTCGTGATTGCTTTCGATGCGTTCTGGCCGCAGACCCGACCGGCGTTCAGGATGAAATGCCGATCTCTGTTCCCCATCCACCGTTTTGGACGGCACTGATGTCCCAGCGGTCTGCAGGCGCATGCGGAAATCCCGGCGAGTCGTCATCCCAGGCGGGATCGGATTTCGACACGGACAGGTGCATTGCCTGCAATTCCGCCGGCATGGCCAGACTGGAAGTGAAAGACCAGTTTCTGGGGCACCCGCTCCAGCAATGCGCATCGTGCCAGCATATTCAGGTAGCAGTAGTTCCTGATGCCGAGCGGCTGCAGAGCTATTACTTGAAGGGATACAGCAACAGGCGTGCGAACCATGTGGACTCGCGTTATCTGGCGATCATGGCGCGCCGCGCGGAGGCACAGCTCGATCTTTGCATGCAATGGAGACCGCTGTCCGACCTCAGGTTGCTGGATGTGGGGTGCGGATACGGATCGCTGGTGGCCGCGGCGAACAGACGCGGGGCCATCGCCGAGGGACTGGAGATCGATCCGCAGGCCGTGGCGCACTGTCGGCGGCTGGACCTGCCCGTGAATAACGTCGACAGCGAGGCGACATTGGCTGAGGCCATCTGCGAGCGCGCACCGCAACTGGTGGTGATCAGTCACGTTCTCGAGCACGTAACGGATCCGGCGCGGCTGCTGTCGGCATGCTCTCGCGGATGGGTGATGATCGAGGTCCCTGCCTACGATGTGGAGATCCCGGAGCAGTTCGATGATCAGGAAGGACACCTGAATTTCTTCAATTTGGCGAGTTTGAAGTCCCTGCTCGTCCGGCTGGCATTCGAGCCGGTCGTGCTGGATGGGTTCGGCCCGTCGATGGACACATACTGGCGGGCGCGGAACATCTGGAAGCGACGGTTGGGCCGACTGATTTCCCGAGACCATTTCATGGGTCGGTACAGTTCACATTGCAGCCGTGGCATCTGGATGAGAGCCCTGGCGAGAGGCAGCAGGTGCGCGTCGTAGCAGTTATTCCGGCACGCGGGGGGTCGAAAGGCATTCCGCGAAAGAACCTCGTGGATGTTGCGGGGTTGCCCCTGGTCGTGCATTCGATAAGACACGCGAGGCTTTCGCGCAGGATAGATCGCGTCCTGGTCTCCACGGACGACGAGGAGATTCGCGACGTCGCCCTCGGTGCGGGCGCCGAGGCACCCTTCCTGCGGCCTGCGGAGCTTGCGCTGGACGAAACCCTGGATCTGCCCGTGTTCACGCACGCCCTGAGGTACCTGGAATCGCACGAGGCATATGTGCCGGATCTGGTGGTGCATTTGCGTCCAACGGCGCCGCTGCGCCGGCCGCATTGGATCGACGAAGCCATCGAGTTGCTCGAAACGCACCCCGACGCCGACTCGGTTCGTTCGGTGTCGCCGCCGGACAAGCATCCCTACCGGATATTCAGGATCGCGCCCACGGGCTACCTCGAGCCAGTGATGAAGCACGAGCATCCGCATCCCTATCTGCTGCGCCGGCAGGATCTGCCGGCGATGTATTACTACAATTGCGTGATTGACGTGACCCGTCCGCGCACGATCTTGAACAAGGCCTCTATGACAGGTGACCGCATGCTTCCCTACGTCATGTCGGCGGAGGAGTCCTTCGACATAGACTCGGAGCGCGACCTCGCAGTCGTGCGACTGTTCGCGGAGCGATTCAAGTGAGAGTGCTCGTGCTCGGAGCCGGCATGTACGTAACGGGACGCGACGGCAGCGGCAACGGCACCATTCTTTCAGCGCTCTTCCAGTATGCCCGCCGCTCGCCGGTGTCGCAGGTGACAGTCGTTGCGCGCTCGCAAGACAACGGACCAAAGGTCGCTGAAGCCGCCGAGCGCATGGCAAGACTGCTGCGGATCCGCCTCGCCGTCTCCTATCAGCCGATTCGCGGAACCGATCTGGAGGGAGAAACGGCGGGGTTGTGCGAGGCCGGGCGCTACGATTGCGCCATTGTCAGTCTTCCTGACCACCTTCATGCTCCTCCGATCCGTGCCCTGATGCGGGCCGGTGTGCCGACGCTCGTCGCAAAGCCGTTCACGTCGACGCTGCGCGATGCGCTCGGGATACTGGACCTGCAGCGGGAGACCGCGACGTACGGCGCCGTTGAGTTTCACAAGCGCTTCGACGAGAGCAACCTCTACGCGAAGAAGGCCCTCGAGGAGGGGTTGATTGGCAGGCCGCTATACATGAGCGTCGACTACAGCCAGAGGATCTCGATACCAACACAGGTGTTCCGCGATTGGGTTTCCAGGACCAACATCTTTCAGTATCTCGGCGTGCATTACGTGGATCTCGCCTATTTCCTGCTCGGCTATCGGCCGACCATGGTTTCGGCGTACGGTACGAGCGGCGTACTCCGGGCACAAGGAATCGATGCGTTCGATTCCATACACGTGATTCTGGAGTGGGAGGGAGGCACGAACGCGGAACGGCTGATCAGCCAGTTCAACACCAACTGGATAGATCCGGAATGCACGAGCGCGATGTCGGACCAGCGGTTCAAGATTGTCGGTACGGCAGGCAGGCTGGAACTGGATCAGCGCAATCGTGGAATCGAGTTGGTGAGCGCGTCTTCGGGGATTCGCCATGTCAATCCGTACTTCTCCGAGTACCTGCCCGACGCTGACGGCAACCCGGAGTTTCAGGGGTACGGTTACAGGAGCATCGCCTGCTTTCTGAACGATGTGGCGAACCTTCGCGACGGAACCGTGACTCTCGAGGCGCTCGAGCGGAACCGACCGACGTTCCGGCAGGCTGCCGTGTCGACGGCGGTCATCGACGCCGTGAACTCGGCATTGGCATCGCCTCACGAGTGGAGACGGGTGGATGGTTTGCCTGGATAGCGCTCTTCTCCGTGATTTGCTGCGCGGGGGACTGACGATTCGCGGCGTCGAGCACGCCGCTGCCGGTCACGTCGCCGATTCACTGGTGGAGACCTCATTGCGGGGCGTCGATTCCCACGGGGTGAATCTCTATCCCCATTATTGTCGTGCCGTCGAGGGTGGCCGAATCAACGCAAAGCCGGATATCCGCATCTCTCGGACAGCCGCGTCCGTCGCGACCGTGGATGCCGACCACGCCTTCGGCCACCACGCAGGGGCGGTGGCAATCGATGCGGCAGTCGGGATGGCGCTTGAGACCGGTATCGGGGCCGTGTCGGTGGCGAACTCGTCGCACTTCGGTGCCGCCGCCTACTTCGCGCTGAGGGCAGCGCGAGCGGGGTACCTCGGCATGGCATTCTGCAACGCCGATGCGCTGGTCAAGGTTTACAACGGCAGGAGCAGTTTCTTCGGCACCAATCCGATCTGCTTTTGCGCGCCGCTGTCGGGCGAAGAGCCGTTTTGTCTCGACATGGCTACATCGCTTGCCGCTTGGAACAAGGTCAAGAACGCCCGTACGGTTGGATCGGCCATTCCGCACGGGTGGGCCTTTGACGAGCGTGGCCTGGGCGTGACCGACCCGCACCAGGCTCGAAGCCTCGCCCCTCTGGGCGGCTACAAGGGCTTCGATCTCGGCATGATGGTGGATATTCTGTGCGCCCTGCTTGCGAACGGCCCCATGAGCAAGGACATACCCCCGATGTTCGACGCGCCGCTGTCCACGCGTCGCCGGATTTCGCATTTCTTCGTTGCCTTGGACATATCGAAATTCGTGCCCCTGGATGTGTTCACGAATCGATTGCGGGAGATGGCGACACGCGTGCGTGCGACGCCAGCCATGGAAGGCGCCGACGATGTGGTGATGGTTGCCGGTGACCCGGAGAAGCGCTGCTACGCGGTTCGGATGGTCGAAGGCATCCCAATGGCCGATGAGCGGTTTGCAGAGCTACTCGAAGTCCTCCCCGGCGTGGCCGCCGCACAGGTGTCCGGATGACGAGATGGGTCGACGTGGTCAATTTCAACGCCGACGCCTCGTGCCTCGATACGGCGCGTTGGCTCAGGGCGCTCGAGGGGGGCGGGGAGTCGGAGTTCTGCCGCTGGCTGCGGTTGTACGTGGAGTCCGGCAGGAGGACGGTTCTTGGTCTGACTGGCGCGACCATTGCCGATGTCGCAATCCACAATCCGGAAGCCAGGGACATAATCCGCGGCAACCCCGAGATCTTCGAGGCCGTGGTCAGGCCGTTCTCTCACGACATCGCGCTGATTCGAGGGGCGAGAGGGTTCTCGCTGAATCTCGAGCTGGGGGCGCGTTCGATCGGTGAGACGTTCTCGCGAGTGTCACGGTTCTACCTGCCCCCCGAGTTCATGCTCTCGAACGAGCAGGTTGCAATCCTGGCGGCCTCTGGGTACGCGGGGATCTTCGTCAATGCCTCGCGTCTGGCATCGGATATGCGGGCACGGGTTCCTGACCGGCCCTATCATGTCCGCGGGCTTGGCGGAACGCGAATGCCGTGTCTGCCCGTACGAGGACGACTGACCGACGCTTACCTCGATGCCTTGCACCGTTACGACCCTGAGTCGTGGAACGAGGCGCTCCGGGGTTGCGGCGCGGGCACCGTGGTCTGCTGGCGCGATGGGGAAAGCGCCTTCCTCCTGCCCGACGGACTCGAGCGCGAGCGGCATTGGCTCGCCGGCGAATGCTACGGGGAGCGAGTCTTTCTGTCGCATATCGACAGTGAATATCTAGCACCTGAATCGCTGTCGTCAGGACATCTGCAATCCTACCCCGTCCACTCGTTCCTCGCCTGGATGAAGGAGTTCCGGATGATGGGTTACCTGGGGAGGCTGCACAGAATTGAGACGGGGCCGCATGCGTTTTCGACCGAGCAACTGGTCTTATGGTTGCAGGCGATAAACTCGGACGTGATGTCCGCAGTGGAGAAGCGGTCTCCGCAAATCGCCATTCTTCCGAGTGTTGACGCAGATGCGGAGATCACGCACACCTTGTTTCGCTCTGAGAGGGGGTTCGAAGGCGAGGAATGCCTCTCGCTGTTGGAGCGAAGTCTGGATGGGGATGTCGAAGCCTTCGAGCGCTTCCTCGCCCGCGACGAGCCTTTATCCAGGAAGGTGCGGGGACGGCACGAGTATCTACGTCTACTCGCCGCCAGGCGGACATGAATGACGCTGGCGCGGTCGATGCTGTCTTTGTCATCCATCAGGACGTGCCGCTGGAGGCGTTGCGCCGCGCCTGCCGAGATCTGCCGGGCGCGCGCATGGTTATTCTTACGACCCATAAGCCATTCTCCAACGAGATCCCGGAGTTGCGGCAGCTAGGCGAGGACGTGCGCATCCTGTCGTTCGCGAGCCTGCTGAGCGACGAGGAAATGGCTCAGTGTGACGCTGCCGCGACGAATCACTGCAGGGAAACGTCATCCGGTAAGAGCCGCTTCCATTACGTACGCGGCTTCATGGCCGAAAGCCGACGCCTAAAGAACCGCATCGTGTGCGAAAAGGCCCTCAGGCAGTTTCAACCGCGCCGCGTGTTCGTGGCGCAAGACCTTGGAATCGAAGGCTCCCCCTGGTTCGCTTCGGGCGCGCAGTCGCTTTCATGTCCGCCGCAGTCCGTCGGATCGCCCGGGGCGATCGCGCGTCTGAGGCGCCTATTGTTGCAGGAGATCACTGTCGTCCCATCGACGTCCGACCAAGCAACTCAGCGGTCGGCAGTCATACTCGGCCCGGTACATCGCATTGCGATACGGGAAGGGCAGGTGGCCTTGCGCCAGCGGTGGCTGAGTGCGGATGCGATTCGCAGAATCTCCGGCGAAAAACTTTTCGAGCGGACCGTTTCCGCGACCCTGTCTGGCCGTGGCGCAAGCGCGGAATTCGACTTGTGCACGACGGTGCACAGCTATTCCGCCGCGATGAGTGAGCTTGCGACGAGATTGAAAAGAACATTGCGCGTTCTGGTCGATGGGCATCATCCGTCGAACTACTCGTTATCGTACCTCGACGGATTCGGCGAATGCGTGTTTGTCGCATCGAACCACGTGAGCGCCAGGTGGTTCGAGCGCAATGGTCGAAGCGTCGTCCCGGCTCTCTGGTTCCAGCCCGCCGAGCGATTCGTCCCGTGCAGTGCACGGAACGTCCGCAGTGTCATGCTGGTGCTAAATCATGCAGGTGATTGGTCGGCGCTTATCAACCGGTCGGATACGGACCTCGTCGTCGAGGAGTTCGTCGAGATGGCCGCGGCCCACCCGGATCTGCAATTCGTCATCCGGCTGCATCCGACGATGGCGACTCCAGAACATGAGGGAGTGAACTCCATGAAGCGGATCCTGGCCTTCCTGGCGAGCCGGGGGCCGGCGAATCTCTCGGTATCTGATCGGCCGCTCGCGGAGGACCTGGCGAGATGCGATCTATACGTATCGGAGTACTCCCAGGTCCTGATAGATGCGTGGAAGCGAGGGCGGTTGGGAGTCGCATTCAATCCGACATCGCGGCGCTCCTTCATGGACGATTACCGGAGCCTAGGTTTTCCGCATGTGCAAGGGCGGGGGGCATTGAAGGGGTGGGTCATGAAAGTGCTTGATGCGCCCGCGCAGCTCTGCGCATCGCAGAATGCGGCTGTTCAGCGATTCAACCGGTGTCAGGAGACGTGGGAACGCGCAGCGCCCGGTACGCCCCCTCGTGACCGAAGCAGTTTGCCGTGAACACCACTTGAACATGTCTGCACGTCGCCGACTTATGATGATTTTCTGCGAACGAGCAGTGCGCGAGCTGTGAGCCGTTCGACCCGGGATTTCGCCGAGCGGAATAAGGCAATGATCCGGAGGTGGATTCCGCAAGGCATGAGAGACCTGTTCAATCTCTGGACGGGGCACGCGATCCGATATCGCGGTGTCTACCAGGACTGGGAGAGCGCGACTCGCGCGGCTGGCGGATACGCCGAGGAAGCATTATTGGCGCGTCTCGAAGCGGCTGCACTGGCCGTCAAGCGCGGCGAGGCCGCATGGGATCAGGATGGTGTCGTTTACGACCGAATTCCTGCTGAGTTCCCATTGTTGTCATGCCTCGCACGCATAGCGCTGGCGCGTGACGGTCAGCTCTCAGTGCTGGACTACGGCGGCGCCTTCGGCAGCACGTATCGGCAGTGTCGCGCTCACCTGCCGGAGATGAGCCAGATGAGATGGTGCATCGTGGAGCAGCCTCGATTAGTCGCCAGCGGGCGGCAAAACTTTCAGACCGCGGATCTGGTGTTCGAGGAGAGTCTCGACCGATCACTGCAGCACGGCATTCCCGACGTCGCGATCTTCTCCAGTGTTCTGCAGTACATGAAGGATCCCTATGGCCTGTTGCGACGACTCGCGGGTGTGCCGATTGAGTATCTTGTCGTCGATCGGAATCCCTGTTCACTGACGAAGGAGCTGATCACGGTTCAGGTAGTGCCGCGGAGTCTCTACGCGGCAAGTTACCCATCATGGCTCTTTGATGCAGGGAAGTTTGCATCCACACTGGGTGAGCATTATGAGCTCCTTTTCGAGTGGGAGGGCAAGGACCCGCCAATCCGCGGACCAGGGATTGGCGCGCGCTTCGTGGGATCATTCTGGCGAAGGCGAGGATCGACATGAACGGATTTCTCCGCCGGGCAATGTTCGAGGCGCCGTGGTGGGCAGTCTTCGTTAACCCGTGGTTCCTGCCGCGACGGGCGCTCTGGCGGGCGATGCAACGAGCATCCGGGCAGTTAAGGGGCCGCATACTCGACCTGGGCTGCGGCGTGCAGCCGTACCGTCAATTGCTGACCATGGTCGACGCGATCACCGGTCTCGAGATCGACACCGACCAGAATCGAAAGAACAAATGTGCTGATGTCTATTATGATGGGGCGACTTTGCCTTTTGATGCGGAATCCTTCGACGGAGTGGTCTGCAATCAGGTCTTGGAGCACGTGTTCGAACCCGAGTCATTCATAGCCGAGATACGCAGGGTGCTGGTCGCCGATGGCAAGCTTGTGCTTTCAGTGCCGTTCGTCTGGCCAGAGCATGAACGTCCCTGGGACAGCCAGCGATACACGTCGTACGGCGTGAAGGAGCTTCTGCAGCGCGGCGGTTTCGAGATCATCGAGCAGCGGAAACTGGTTGGCGGTGGTTCGGCACTCATGGCGCTCGTGGCGGAGCGGGTCAACGCCAGCCTTCGACACCTGCCATTGCCCGTAAGGCTGGCCGCCCGGGCGTTCGCCGTTGCCCCGTTGTCGGGTATGGGCGCGCTCATCGCGACAACCGGGCGAGGCGATCCAGAGTTCTATCTGGACAACTTCCTCGTGGCGCGCAGGCGGGCATAGCGTGGAGCCGTGCATGGATGTTGCCGGCAAGCGCGTCTTGGTCACCGGCGGAGCAGGGCTTATCGGATCCGCGATCGTGAAGCGGCTGATCGAGATGAATGCGGATGTGACCGTCATCGACGCGATGCTTCCCCAGTGCGGAGCCAACCGCCGCAACCTTCTGGATATTGCAGATCGTATTAGATTGATCGCGTCCGACGTACGGCATCCTGCGAGTGTGGACGGACTCGTGGACGGAATTGACCTCGTGTTCAACCTCGCAGGCCAGTCGAGTCATCTCGACTCGATGACAGACCCCCTTACCGATCTGGATATCAACAGCCGCGCACAGGTTGTAATACTTGAGGCGCTTCGCCACGCGAACCCGCGGGCAAAGATACTATTTGCGAGCACGCGACAGGTTTACGGACGACCCATGTATCTGCCCGTTGACGAGGCCCATCCGGTCCACCCGGTCGATGTGAATGGTATAAACAAGCTGTCCGGCGAATGGTTCCATCGCCTGTATCACGAGGTCTACGGAATGCGAACCTGCGTGCTGAGGCTCACGAACACCTATGGGCCGGGCATGCGCATAATGGATGCGAGACAGACCTTCCTCGGAGTCTGGATCCGACATTTGCTCGGCGGCGAGGCCTTCGAGGTCTGGGGCGGTGCGCAATTGCGCGACTTCAATTACGTGGAAGACGTGGCGGACGCGTTCCTCGCTGCGGCGCTCAGCGACAGAGCGGACGGGCGGATCTTCAACCTGGGCTCTCCTGAAGTGGTCAGTCTTCGCCAGGTGGGAGAGATGCTCGTTGAACTCAATGGTAGCGGCCGGTTCGAGATAAGGGAGTTCCCGGATGAACGCCGCAGGATCGATATTGGGGACTGCTACTGCAACTTCGGAGCTATCGGCACCACGCTCGGATGGCGTCCGCAGGTGCTGCTGAGGGATGGTCTGCAAAGAACGCTGGATTATTACCGGCGCAATATGGAGCACTACACTTGATTCCGCAATCGAGTCCAGTCTCCGCTTATCTCGGGCAGCGGGATGAGATTGATGCAGCGATTCTGCGCGTCCTGGGGAGCGGCCGGTACATACTCGGCAACGAAGTTAGGGAATTTGAACGTGAGTTTGCGGCCGCCCATCGCGCCGGCTGGGCGGTCGGTGTGGCCAGCGGCACGGATGCAATCGAGATCGCCCTGCGAGTGCTCGGAGTAGGTCCCGGTGACGGTGTGCTCACGGTGTCTCACACGGCAGTCGCGACCGTGGCGGCAATTGCACGGATCGGTGCCGTTCCCCTGTTCGTGGACGTGGACCAGGCGCGCTATACCATGTCGCCCGGGAGCCTGCGCGAAGCGCTGGAACGCACGGCAGGCAAGGCGAGAGCGGTCGTGGCGGTGCACCTGTACGGTCAACCGGCGGCTATGCCTGAGATACTTGCGCTCGCCCGTGCGTACGCGCTGCCGGTGGTGGAGGACTGCGCGCAGGCGCACGGCGCGAGTCTTGACGGGCACCCTGTCGGTACGTGGGGCGATCTGGGATGCTTCAGTTTCTACCCGACCAAGAATCTCGGCGCCTTCGGTGATGGCGGCGCAGTGGTTGGAGTGGATGAGCGCCATTTGGATGCACTTCGCGCCGTGCGCGAGTACGGCTGGGAGACCCGGTATGTGAGCCGGCAGTTCGGAGTCAATTCGCGGCTGGATGAACTGCAGGCGGCAGTTCTGCGCGTAAGACTGGCCGCGCTGGACGACGACAATCGCCGGCGGCGGAACATTGCGGATCTGTACGATGAGGGAATTACTGCCGACTGCATCATTAAGCCTCCGCGGTTCCCTGACGCGAAGCATGTCTTTCATCAGTACGTCATTCAGACACCGCAACGTGACCACCTGCAGAAGGCCTTGGCCGATCACGGGGTAGCGAGTCTGGTTCACTACCCCAAGGCTGTGCATCAGCAACCAGCATATGACGACGAGTCATTTCAACCCGTTGCACTACCGAACACGGAAGATGTCGTTTCGCGCGTGCTGAGTCTTCCCATGTTTCCGGAGATGACATTGGCGCAGGTCGCGGCGGTATGTGCGGCAGTCATGCGGTGCCTGCCGTAGTCCAGGCCTGCCACCCAGCGGTCCATGAATCACTTCTGTACATACTTCGACAGCAATTACCTGCTCAGGGGCCTGACTCTTTACCGGTCATTGGAGGCCTGCGCTGGCGCGTTCCGTCTCCATGTGCTGGCATTGGATCGATCCGTCGCCGACATCCTCAGTCGGCTGAACGCGCCAGACCTGAACGTCATAGATCTGTCCGTGCTGGAAGGTTGGGAACCCCGCTATCGATCCGCACGGCGCAATCGGAGTCTCGTCGAGTACTACTTCACCCTGAGTCCAGGACTGCCGCTGTACCTCATGCAGACGAACGAGGAAATCGATCCGATCACCTACGTGGATGCCGATCTCTTCTTCTATGAATCGCCGCAGGCACTGATGAATGAGCTCGGTTCCAGTTCCATCCTGATCACTGAACATCGGTATCCGTCTCGCCTCAAGGATCATGTCAAATACGGCCGTTACAATGTGCAATATCAGACCTTTCGCAGGGACCATGCCGGACTGCGATGCCTGAGACGCTGGCACGAGCAGTGCCTGGAATGGTGCTACGACCGTGTCGAGCCGGACCGCTATGCAGATCAGAAATACCTGGATGAATGGCCGCGGCTGTATGGCGATGCCGTGGTGGTCTCGTGTCACAAGGGGGCCGGCCTTGCACCATGGAACTGGTCGGCGGAACGCATAG
>JAJVIA010000029.1:14085-17645 GCA_022072245.1 Anaerolineae bacterium | reverse complement strand
TTGGCGTCGGTCTGGCGCGCGGCGCCAAATTCGCGCAAGAGGTCGTGCAGAAAATACCGGTCCCCCGTCTCTGTCGCCTTGTCTGCGGTTTCGAATTCGACAAAACTCGCGCGGATCAATTCGCCCAGCGCGGCTTCGGCTTGAATTTCTCCCAAACCCCACACGTACGCGGCGGCTTGGAGCGTGAACGGCGCGGGAAAGACAGAGAGCGCGTCAAACAAGATTTGCTGCGTAAGCGTCAACTGCGCGTAGGTCTGCGAGAATGTCGCTTCTACATTCGCTTCCGCTTCGGCGCCCTCGCGCAGCAGCGCTAGACGCGCGCGTTTCAATTGTTCGACATAATTTTCCGCGCGCACGTTGGGCCGCGCGGCGAGATAACTGCCCGCGATTTTTAGCGCCAGCGGCAAGTAACCGCACACTTGGCACAGCTCTGTCGTCGGCGATTTGTTGTCTGCGGTCTGCAAGCGCGGACAAAGCGAAAGCACGTACGCTTCCGCCTCGTTCGCGTGCATGACGCCCAAACGCAGCGCATGCAAACCGCCTTCGGTCAAATTCGCGCGCGACGTGACGAGAAAGGTCGCGTGCGCTTACAAGAGGGGGCGCACCTGCGCGTTGTCGCGCGCATTGTCCAAAACAATGAGCGCGCGTTGGGCGCTCAAAATGCCGCGATACACTTGGGCGATTTGCGCGTCGGACGCACCCTTGAGCGCCGCGCCCGTCTCGGGGTCGAGCGCAAAAATAATTTCGCGCATTACGTCGGACGGTTTGGCGTACTCTTGATCCGTGCCGCGCAGATTGAGCCACAATTGCGCGTCGGGAAAATTTTCGGCGACGCGCTGCGCCGCGACGGCGGCGAGCGCGCTCTTGCCGATGCCGCCGAGACCGCTGATGCCCGTAAGCGCCGCGCCGCGCGCCGCGCCCTGCGCGTCGCGCGTCAAAGCGTTCACGAGCGTTTCGATTTCGTCCGCGCGGCCCGTAAAATTTTCCGGCGCGCGCGGCAATGAAAAACGCGCGTTGGCGCGCGGCGCGCGTGCGACAAAATTTTCAATGATGATTTGCGTAATGTCGCTGCCAGCCGCGACTTGGCGCGCTTGCGCGTTGGCGCCAAGGTTGATGTTGTTTGCGTCGCCCATAGGTTGCTCCAAAAGTCAAGCGAAAAGGTGAAAGCCAAAACCTCATCCCCCTAATCCTCAACCCCCGTCACGCCAATTTATATCCAAACCGTCGCAACAATCCCTTTCTCCACGCGATTCCTTGTTCGTCTTCGATGCCTTTTGACGCGAACCCGTCAATGACGCCCATGATGCCGCGCCCCTGTTCCGTTTCCGCAAGAATAACCTGCGTCGGATTCGCGGTGGCGCAAAAGACGCGCGCGACTTCGGGAACGTTTTTGATGGCGTTCAAAACATTGATGGGATAAAAACCCGCGCCGAGAAAAATAATGAACGAATGTCCCGCGCGCAGCGCGAGCGCGTTCTGTTTGGCGAGTTCGAGCATCGCGTCGTCGTTGCCGCTCCAGCGCACCAAACATTCGCCCGACGCTTCGCAAAACGCGACGCCGAATTTGATGCCGGGAACCGCTTGCGCCAGCGTTTCGTGCAAGTCCTCGACGGTCTTGATGAAATGCGCTTGCCCGAGAATGAAATTAATGTCGTCGGGCTTGTATATTTGAACGAGTGAGAGTTCCATCTGTCCTCATTGCAGATTGCAGATTGCGCATTGCAAATTTGAAAACGCATTGGTGTTTCAATCTGCAATCTGCAATTTGCAATTCTAAATTTTCAAGGAATTTCCTGCTCCATCCATTGCGACGGATTCACATAGACGCCGTTGACCCACATGCTCCAATGCAAATGATAACCGGTGGAAAATCCCGTTGTGCCGACTTGGGCTATGAGGTCTCCCGCTTGCACGCGCTGGCCTTGTTTCGCGATGATTTTGTCGAGATGATAAAACGCGCTGAATACGCCGCGCCCGTGGTCAATGAAAACGACATTGCCGCGCACCTTGAGCGGTTCCGCCAAAACGACGACGCCGCCCGCGGGCGCATAGACCGGCGTGCCGCCCGCGACCGCGTAATCGGTCCCTTCGTGGCCGCACAAGCCGGGCGCGCCGCCATTGTAACTGCGCCGTTCGCCGAACGTGGTGCTGATGCGCGGATTTTTTACGTCGAGCGGCAGACGAAATTTGCCCTGCCACTTTTGTTCGGCGGTGAACGCGCCCACCGTTTCGCCCACCAGCGCGTTTTCGGCGTTCATAATCGCGGGGTCGAGCAGCGCGGACATTTGCGACGTGAGCGTCAAATCTTGGACGCCGAACGTCCCCGCGTTGACATGTACGTCAAATTGCACCGGCTGCGCGTTGCCTTGCGCGTCGCGCCACGTGAGCGCGACCGGAAAATTGCCGACATAATTCGCGCAGCGCGAAATGCCCGCCAGCGCGTACCACGTATCGCCCACGCGCTGAAAATGCAAATCTTGTTTATCCAATGCGCCTTGCATGTCCGTCGCGTCCGGCGCGGCGACAGCCAGCGTGAGCGTTTCCCCCTGCGCGACGTTTTGCGGCGCGAGCGTGACGCCGACGGGCAGAACTTGGGTGTTGGTCGCGGCGGGAATCAGCAGCCGTTGTCCGACCGCAATTAAATTTGGATTCGTAAGCTGATTGAGACGCATCAATTCGGGCAGCGAGACGCCGAACCGCGCGGCGATTTGCGCGAGCGTATCGCCCGCGCGCACAATGTAGGTTTCATAATTGGGCGGCGCGGCAGAGGGCGTGGCGTTGGGCGGCGGCGACGCGTTGGGCGTCGGTCCGCGCGCGGTGGGTGAGGGCGTGACCGCGTTTTGCGCGACGGACGCGTTGGGAATGATTAAACGCTGACCGACCGCGAGCGCGTTGGGGTCGGCGAGTTGATTGGCTTGCTGAATGGCGGCGATGGTGGTGTTGAATTTGAGCGCAATCGAAAACAAAGTATCGCCGGGCTGCGCAATGTATATGGCGTTGGCGGAAGGCGCGGCGGTTGGCGCAATGGGTGGCGGCGCGGCGCCGTTTGCGCCGTTCGCCGCGAGAATTGCCGAAAGCAGCGCGAGACGCGCCAGAGTTACCGGGTCCATGAGCGCATTATAACATTTTCAAAACGCGCCGCGCGAAAAAATTTTCGTTCGCCGCGCGAATTGCAAAGCGGCGTAATTTGTATTACATTGGGCGCGCGGCGCGAGCGCCTCCCCCCGAACTAATATCCAAATCGAAAACCCCAAATTATCATAACGTCAAAGGAGACACATGAACACGCAATTTCAAGTCGGCATCGTTCAAAATATCTGGCTCTGGCTCTTGCTGGCGTTTTTGCTCGGCTTGTTGGTGGAATGGCTGTTGGAAGTTTTCTTTTTCCGCCGCAATGCTTTGCGCCGCGTCCAAGACTATGACCAAAAGCTCGTCTCGCTTCAAGCGGCTGAACGCGACAGAGACGCCTTGTCCGCCAAACTCGACGCGGCGGCGCGCGCGAACGCGGATTTGAACGCGCGTCTGCAAAAAGTAGAAGGCGATTGCAGCGCGCAATTGGA
>JAJVIA010000029.1:12685-13985 GCA_022072245.1 Anaerolineae bacterium | reverse complement strand
GCGAATGTAGATTTGAACGCGCGCTTGCAAAAGTTGGAAGGCGATTACAGCGCGCGGTTTGACGCGACGGAACAAACGCGCGTTCAGTTGGAACGCGAAAAAGCCGAATGTAGCGCGCTTGCCGAAAAGTTGCGCGTCGAATTGGAACAGGCGCAAGCTGAACTCGCGGCGCGCGCAAGCGTCGTCGCGCCGGAAAAGGAATTGGGTCAAACGCTCGCGCGCGCCGACAGTACGCTCGAGGTGGAAGCGGAAACGCCGTCAACGCCCGCCAGCGTTACAGAACACAAACGGCGCGCGCGGCAAACCATCGCGCCTCCGGCGTCGCGCGATCCCGAAGATGAGACGCCGTACGAAACCGCTTGTCCGCAGCATCTCTCGGATGTGTATGGCATCGGTTCGGTATTTGAACAACGCCTTTACGGCGCAGGCATCGGCACGTTCTGGCAATTGTACAAAATGCCGTTCGACCAATTGCGTCAGATATTGAATCTTACGGGCTTGCAAAAAGAAAGCGTGGATCTAAAAGTCATTCGCGCCGACGCGCTGCGTCTCGCCAAAGAGACGGCGAGCAAAGGGCGTCTCTGGAATGGAACATTGCCGGACGACTTGGAACCGCTGGAAGGAATCGGGCCCGTCTATGAAAAACGTCTTTACGACGCCGGCATTTGCACCTATGCCGCGCTCGCCCAAACGACGCCCAAACAACTGGAAGCTATTTGCGGCGCCGGCGGCGTACGCAAACCCAATTTCAAGGCGTGGATCAAGCAAGCGCAAAAACTAGCGGCGCGCAAAAAATAAGCTGTCGTTTTATTGCGACGTTCCTGCCGCGCGCAATTCAAGTAAGGCGCGTATTGCGCGCGGCAGACTTGACCCATGCTAAAAAATGACCGCCCCCGTTATTGGGTTTCCTGGTACGACCGCTGGCATTTACTCTTTCCAATCTTGTTTCTGCTCGTGTGTTTGGCGGGGGTGTGGGTTTCCTGCTCGCATCCGCTGCGCCCGACCACTTTGCAGACGACAGACGCGGTCTTGCAACCCGACCAAGCGCAAACCGTTTCGGGCCAAGCCGAACCCAATTCGCACATTCGTATCTATGCAAACCAACAACTTGTCGGCGAAACGGACACCGACACCAGCGGCAATTTCAGTCTCCGCCTCAATCCGCTGCCGTTAGGCGTGTATCAACTGTACGCCGTGTCTGACTTGAGCGGAATCACAATGGAATCGCCGCGCGTGACGGTGAACGTCGCCGCGCCCACGCCCGTTCTTGATGTCGCCGCCACCACGGTTGCCGTGAACG
>JAJVIA010000029.1:4014-12585 GCA_022072245.1 Anaerolineae bacterium | reverse complement strand
ACGACTGCTGCAACGACTGCCGCCACCACCGCGTCCACGTCCACGCCGGAAGCGGGCTCTGGCGCGGGCGCCGTTTTGCGATTGAGCATTGACAAGCCGACCAACGACACGGTGTTCCCCGGCGGAAAACTGTCCGGCAAAGGCGCGCCCGGCGCAACCATCACAATTTCGGTGAATGGCGAAATCATTGGGACGGCGGTCGTCGGCGCGAATGGAGTATGGGTTCTCGTCCTGCCAAACAAGCTCAAACCCGGCACGGTCGAATTTCAAGCGACTCAATCCGCGCCGACGGATACGGTGAGCGTTTCGCTGGATGTCGCCGCGCCGCTTTTGCCGACGACAGGCGAAACGCCGTTCGCGCCGCGCGCGTTTTTGTTCATGCTGATTGCGTTTGGCGCAATGGGCATCGGGCTTGGCGCGCGGCTCTGGCGCCGCAGCGCGTGACAAATTGTCAAGCGTAAAAAAAAGCGCGCCGCATGTCAAAACATGCGGCGCGCCTTTTTTTTTATCAGGTGAGCCATTCCGGCGGCAAAAAATCAAAGCGATTTTGATACACCAATTTGAGTTCGTCCGGGTTCACATCCAAGCGGGTGATGGCGCAATTGTTAAAGGTGAACCAGATATTTTCGCGCGTGGGCATGTTCAGAATGTGCGCGAGCAAATAATTGTACAAGCCGCCGTGCGTGACGAGACCGAGAATATCTTGACGCGTGCCGTGCTGCGCCATAATAAATTCCCATACCCGCGCGGCGCGCGCCGCGTGCAACGTTTTATCCTCGTGCGGCCGATTCCACCAGCCGCGTTCGTCCAGCGTGTGCGGTAATTGCAGCGTGGGATAGCGCGTTTCAAAATGCGCGCGATTCGGTCCGGGAACGCCGATTTTTTCGCCCGTCGTTTTGTCCTCCCAATACAAGCCGCCGACTTCGTGCGCGTCGGGCAGCGCGACGAACGGCGTCCCCAACGCGCGCGCGATGATTTCGCCGGTTTCGACCGCGCGCGTCATCAAACTCGTGTACAACAACATGGGCCGCGCGGCTTTATTCGCTTGGCCGTTCAACGGCAGATGCGTATGCAATTCATCGCGCATAAAGCGCGCGGCACATTCGGCTTGCGCGCGTCCCGTGTCCGTGAGTACGGGATCAACGGAACGCCCTTGATCGGATTGCGTTTCCGCCCAGAGAAGATTATTGACAGATTGCCCGTGACGAATGAGATAGAGGCGCATAAATCCAATTTTCAATTTGCAATTTTTGATATGCAGCGCGCAAACGCTTGATAGTTCCGCGCGGCGCGGCGATTTTACATTCTATGCAAATCCAAATTTCTGACAATGCGCGTTTTTCAATCCGTCCATTCCGCGTTATGATTGTCCCTCGCTTTTCTGAACGGTTCATCGTATGAATTTATTTTCGCGCGCCAAGAGATTTCTCGGTCGGCATTGGCTGGCGGCGACGTTTGGCGTCATTCTCGCGCTCACGCTCGTCGGTTACGCGCCGATTTTGCAGAAACAATTTTTGCAAGAAGATTTTGTGCAGGTCGGCATTCGCCATTTTGACGCGCAAGTCGCGGCGCAAACCGGAGAATGGCTGCCGCTCGCGTGGAAATGGGGTTTTGTCGCGCCCGTCACCAAACGCGCGGTCATTCGCGTGCTGCGCGATTGGACCTTGTGGACCGATTATTTCGCGTGGGGTTTGAATCCGCTCGGCTATCATCTCACCAATCTGCTGCTGCACATTCTGACAAGTTTCGCCGTCACGCTCTTGATGTGGCGTCTGAACAAACACAAAGCGAGCGCGGCGTTCGCGGGCGTTTTGTTTGCCGCCCTGTCCATTCATCCCGAAGCGGTGGCGGATATTCCTTCGCGCGGGCATGAACTCGTTACGCTCTTTATGACGCTGACCCTCGTGTTTTACACGCGCTGGTCGTCGCGCGTCGCGCGTGTGTGGGCGTGGGTCTGTTTCGCGCTCGCGCTCTTGGCGGTCGAAACCGCGTTGACGCTGCCGCTGCTGCTCATACTGTATGATTTAATTTATCAGCGCGCGGCGGGCTGGAAAACGCTGGCGAAACGCCAAGCGCCATTCTGGTTCATTCTCTTGGCGTATATCGGCGCGCGCGTGTTATTGTTTGGCGGCGGCGGCGGAACGCCGTCCTTTCAAGACGCCGCGTCGTGGTTATTTTTCTGGTCGGGCTATACGCAATACGCGGCGGACCCATTCAGCGCCGATATTGCATTGTGGCAAGTCATTGCGCTCAACGCATTATATTTCGGCGCGTTGTTCGCGTATCGCCATCGGCGCGCGGTTGTGTTTGGTTTGTTGTGGATTCCCGTGCCGCTGCTCGCGGCGCTTGCGTTTCCGCCGCAGGAACGCTATTTTTATCCCGCCTCTGTCGGTCTCGCGCTGGCGCTTGCGGATATTTTGCGCGACCCCTTGCCGCGTTGGAAATTTTCGCGCGCGTTGGGCGCGGGCGCGGCGGCGGCGCTGCTCATTTTGTACGCCGTTTCGCTCTATCGGCTCAATGAAAATTGGCGCAACGCGAGTTGGCTCGCGCAAAATATCTTGGCCCAAGTCCAAGCGTTGCAGCCGACCTTTCCCGACGACGCCGAAATTGTCTTTGTCGGTTTGCCCGCGCGCGCGCGTCGGGCGCCGGTGTTTAGCGACCCGTTGAATATCCAATACGCCATCGCGTTGACGTACAACAATCCTACGCTGCGCGCGACCTCCGCTGCCGCGTTCCCGCCTTTTGCCGAGAATCCCGACCGCACATTTTTCTTTGAATATAACGAACGCGCGTTGGCTGAACGCGTGGATTTGGAAAATCAATTGCGCCAAAATTTGGCGTGCGAGAACAATATTTCCGAAATCGCGTGGAATTTTGGCGCGGATACGCAGGGCTGGACGGAATGGAATGAGCTCGCGAATGCGCGCGTGGAAAATGGCGTGTGGGAAATGGACGCGACGGGCGGCGACCCGATTCTGGGCAGCCCGTTAATCAATGTGCGCGGCGCGCGGCTCGACGCGCTGCAAATTAAAATGCGCGCGCGCGCCGACCATTCGCCGCTACAGGGCGAAATTTATTGGCGCACGCGCGCGATGGACGATTTCAGTCCGGCGTTTGTCGCAAATTTTCAAGTGATTGCCGACGGCGCCCTGCACGATTACGAAATCAAGTTGCCCGTCCAAGAGGACGATGCTATCGCGCAATTGCGTTTTGACCCCGCCGACGCGCCCGCGCACATTGCAATTGATTCCATTGCAATCGTTTGCAAATAAAACGTCGGGAAAGTTTTACGCGCTTGCGCTAGGCGTCGTACGCCAAGGCGGCGACGAGTAAATCGAGCGTGCGTTGTTCGTCGCCGCTGACGGGTTTGCCGCCGAGTCCAAAAATGCCGCCGTCGTTTTCGGCTTGCGCGACGCGGCGCGCCACATCCACCACCATCTTTTTGTAGGCGTGAATTTCTTGATGCGTGGCTTTGGCGCTCAAAATTGCGAGCGCTTGGAGCGACGCGTCGCGCAGCATAGTTTGCGCGTTCGCCGGCGTCACTTGCAGCGCGTCAATTTGCGCGGGCTCGTTGTACGTGCGCGCCGCCAAACTCACCAGCGAATCGGGTTCGTTCGCGACGGCGGTATCTTCCAGCGCTTGGAACAGCGCCGCATATTCCTTGTTCAATCCGACGGGGCCCGAGAGGTCGGTCATCATTAACGCCGCTGCCGCAAGCGAAGGCAATTTAGCCAGCGCGTCCCATTCTTCGGTTGTAAAACGCAGCATCAATCGTTCCGCGCGTTCGACCGTGTTTTGCCCCAAATCGAGCGCGGCGTTCAATTGACTCGCCAACTGCGGCTGCGCGCGCGTGAACGCGTTCTGTTCATTTTGTAAATACGCGCCAAGCCCCGCCGCGTCGAATTTTTCTTGGGTCGCCACGCCTTCTAGCGCGCGCATCATCAAGACGGCGGCGGGCGCCAGAAACGGTTCTACGTCCGCGCCTACGGTATCGCGGACCCACGCCGTCACTTTGGGATAGCCGACGCCAAAGAGGAAATTCAAAATCGGATAGCCGTGTCCCGCTTCAATCGCGCGCCAGGCGTCCGCGCGCAATTCCTTGTCTTGCTCCAATGACGCAAGCAAATCCGCCGCGTCTTGCGGCGTTTGACTGCGCTGGCGCACAGCGCCCAACAGCAGCGCGCCGGCAAGGTCTAAACCCTTTTGCAGCGCGTCCGGTTTGACGTCGAGCAATTTTGCCACATGGTCCGTTTGGCGCGCGGTCAATTGCTGCGCGTATGTTTCGAGTAGTGTCGCCATTCAAGTTCCTTGTGCGGTGAGATGTTTGGAGTATCTTGCTTTTTGCGCGAAACGCAAAATTGCGCGCGGCGGCGAACGGCGCGCGCTCTGCCGCGAATTTGACACGCGTCCGCGCTTGTGATATAAAGCACGCATCATGTTGACTGCGTTGGAGATTCGCTTCCGTTTGCCGCGTCGCCCGCGTACCGCGGGCTGGCGACGTTAGCGCGTTCCTCATGCAATACAGTCAACGATAGATTGTGGCATGACGCCAGCCCTTGTTGCATACGCACGGGGCTGGTTTTTTTATTTTTCAGCGTAATAACAAATTCATTTGTTGTTACCATTTTACATTGCATCGCGTCAATATCACGCGCGTTTGTCCAAATCGGTACAGAATCGGTTTCTGATTCTAGCCATGCAGCAACGCAGCTGCAAACGCTCGGACGTCAAACCGTCCGCCCGTGTTGACCTGATGCCACATCCCCTAAAGGAGGGGAAGCCATGATTGCTCAGCTCGCTACCCAAATCGCCGTCGAATGTCCTGAATGCGCCGGCGCCGTCGGTTTGAACGACAATGTTCTCAAAGGCGAAATCGTCACCTGCCCCGATTGCGGCGCGGAACTTGAAGTGGTCGGCGTGAATCCGGTCCTCCTCGACCTGGCGCCGCAAGAAGAAGAAGATTGGGGAGAATAAGTAGTAGATAGTAAATAGTCAACAGTCGCCAGTCATTGAACTTTTTGTTCTTGGACTGGCGACTGTCTACTCTTGACTTACGGCTCTCTATGAAAATTGGCCTCATTTATTCGCGCGTGCGTTTTGAGGAAAAACAAATTATCACGGCGCTAGAACGGCGCGGCGTCGCGCACGATTTGATTGACGACCGCGAAATTGTGTTTAATCTCACGCCGCAGTACGACGGACATCCCGAAAAACAGCACGGCGTCAAGTTTGTGCGCCCCGAAAAATTTTTACAGTACGACGTGGCGCTCGACCGCGCGATGGAATTTACGCGCGGCTTGTACGCGCTGCAAATTTTAAATTCGTGGGGCGTGCGAACGGTCAATCGCGCGTCCGTCGTCGCGGTGTGCGGCGATAAATTATTGACCACCGCCGCGTTGTCGCAGCACAATGTGCCATCGCCGCGCACCGAAATCGCGTTCACGCCCGAAGCCGCGCTGGAAGCGATTGAGAATATGGGGTATCCCGTCGTCATCAAACCCATCATCGGTTCTTGGGGGCGGCTCGTCGCCAAAATCAATGACCGCGAAGCCGCCGAAGCGCTCCTCGAACATAAAGCGGTGCTGGGTCATTTTCTGCACGAAATTTTTTATCTACAAGAATTTATCGCCAAGCCGGGGCGCGATATTCGCCTCATTATGATGGGCGATGAAATTGTTTCGGCGATTTATCGCTCGTCCGCGCATTGGGTGACCAACACCGCGCGCGGCGCGACGGCGCAGCCCTGTCCGCTGGATGCGGCGTTGGAAACTATCGCGCGCAATGCCGCGCGCGCGGTCGGCGGCGGTTTTCTCGCCATTGACGTTATCGAGGACCCGCAGCGCGGTTATCTCGTGAACGAAATCAATCCCACGCCCGAATTTCGCGGCAGCGAAACGGCGACGGGCGCGGATATTCCAAACAAGCTTATTGATTACTTGATCCAAGTGGCAAGTGGCAAGTCGTAGGTAGTTTGGATTCCCTGCTACCTGCTCCTTACTACTTCCTACCTGATACCTCTAACATGAAATCAAACATCACAAAAGTCGTTCTCGCCTATTCCGGCGGACTCGACACCTCTGTCATCGTTCCGTGGCTCGTCGAAAATTACGGCTGCGAAGTCGTTTGTTACACCGCCGACATTGGACAGGGCGACGATATGGACGCGGTGGCAAAAAAAGCGGTGGCGAGCGGCGCGTCGAAATGTATCGTCCAAGATTTGAAACACGAATTTGTCACCGAATATATTTTTCCCACGCTGCGCGCGGGCGCGAAATACGAAGAAAAATATCTGCTCGGCACGTCGTTCGCGCGGCCCGTCATTGCCAAACATCAAATTCAGGTCGCGCTCGCCGAGAACGCGGACGCGGTGGCGCATGGCGCGACGGGCAAAGGCAACGACCAGGTGCGTTTTGAATTGACGTACAAAGCGTTCGCGCCGCAAATGAAAATTATCGCGCCGTGGCGCGAGTGGGACCTCAAGGGCCGCGACGATGCGCTCGCGTATGCCGCCGCGCATCATGTTCCGGTCGCGCAAACGACCGAAAAAATCTATTCGCGCGACGGCAACCTGTGGCACTTGTCGCACGAGGGCGGCGAACTCGAAGACCCGTGGAACGAGCCGCATGAGGACATGTTCCAACTTTCGGTGTCGCCCGAAAACGCGCCGGACAAGCCCACGTATGTGGAAATCGAATTTGTTCAAGGCACGCCGGTAGCGTTGGACGGCCAAGTTTTGACGCCCGTGCAGCTCGTTCAAAAATTAAACGAACTCGGCGCGGCGAACGGCATCGGTCGCGTTGATTTGGTGGAAAATCGTCTCGTCGGCATGAAATCGCGCGGCGTATATGAAACGCCCGGCGGCGCGCTGTTGTATTGGGCGCTGCGCGAACTCGAAGCGTTGACGCTCGACCGCGAGACGCTGCACTATAAAGATTTGGTCGCGCAAAAATACGGCGAACTGGTCTATTACGGTTTGTGGTTCACGCCGCTGCGCGAAGCGCTGGACGCCTTTGTGACCAAAACGCAAGAGCGCAACACCGGCACGGTGAAACTGAAATTGTACAAAGGCAACATCATCACCGCCGGACGCAAAGCGCCGTACTCGCTCTATCAAGAATCCGTCGTCACGTTCATGCGCGATGAAATTTTCAATCAACAGCACGCCGACGGTTTCATCAATCTGTTCGGTTTGCCGATTACGGTGCGAAGTATGGTGAATCAGGGGATTTTGGGGAAATTAGAGTTTGGGGATTAGGGCAATTGCAGATTGCAGATTGCAAGTTTCAAATTTATCAAATCTGCAATTTGCAATTTCAAATTTGCAATTCAAATGCTCTGGGGCTCGCGTTTCGACAAACAACCGGATGAATTGTTCGCGCGGTTCAACAATTCGTTTCATTTCGATTGGCGCCTGTACGACGCGGACATTCGCGGCAGTCTCGCGTATGCCAAAGCGTTGGCGCGCGCGGAAATTATTTCGCCGCACGAAGCGGATGAAATCGAACGCGGCTTGCTCTGCGTGCGCGATGAATTTGCGCGCGGCGAATTTGTTTCGACTCCAAACGACGAAGACATTCACACCGCCGTCGAACGGCGTTTGTACGAATTGATTGGCGAACCCGCGCACAAACTGCACACCGGACGCTCGCGCAACGATCAAGTCGCAACGGATACGCGTTTGTACGTCATGGACGCGATTGCGCGCGTTGATTCTGCCATCCGCCATCTGCAATCTGCCATCTGCAATCAAGCAGAGCGCCATCTCGACACATTGTTCCCCGGCTATACGCATGTGCGCCGCGCGCAGCCGATTTCATTCGCGCATTACTTGCTTTCGTTTTTCTGGATGCTCCAACGCGACCGCGAACGTTTTGCCGACGCGCAAAAACGCGCGCGTGTGATGCCGTTGGGTTCAGGCGCGCTCGCGGGAAATCCATTTCACATTGACCGCGCGTTGCTCGCGCGCGAATTGGGCTTTGAACGCGCGAGTGAAAATTCTTTGGACGCGGTGAGTGACCGCGATTTCATTGCTGAATTTTTATTCGCCGCGTCGCTGCTGCAAATTCATCTTGCGCGCCTCGCCGAAGATTTTATTTATTATTCCGCGCCCGAATTTGGCTTTATCGAATTGGACGACGCGTACACGACGGGTTCCTCGCTTATGCCGCAGAAAAAAAATCCCGATGCGTTGGAACTCGTGCGCGGCAAAACGGGGCGCCTCATTGGCGACTTGAATACGCTGCTGGTTGTGTTAAAGGGTACGCCGTCCACGTACAACAAGGATTTTCAAGAGGACAAAGAGCCGTTGTTTGACGCGGTAGACACGCTCGAAATGATTTTGCCGCTTGTAACGGGCGTGCTTGAAACACTGCGCGTGAACGCAGAAAAGATGCGCGCGGCGTTGGACGAAAGCATGTTGGCGACGGATTTGGCGGAATATCTCGTGCGGCGCGGCGTGCCGTTTCGCCAAGCGCATCACCTTGTCGGCGGTTTGGTGAAATTGGCGGAAACGCGTAATGTGAAATTGTCGGCGCTGTCGCTCGCTGATTTTCGCGCGGCGTCGGAAAAATT
>JAJVIA010000029.1:0-3914 GCA_022072245.1 Anaerolineae bacterium | reverse complement strand
GCGTTGGCGGTACAGCTCGGCGTTCCCGCGTCCATCGCGCAAGCCATGTCGCTTGTAATTTTCGGCGGCTCGGCGCAATTCATTGCCGCGCCGCTTGTGGTCGCCCAAGCCCCCGCGGCGGTTCTGGTTCTCACCGTGTTTGCCGTGAATTTGCGTCACGCCTTGTACAGCGCGTCGCTCGCGCCGTATCTCTCGAAATTATCGTTGGGCTGGAAAGCGCTGCTCGCGTACATGTTGACCGATGAAGCGTACGCGGTTGCCATCGCGCGTTTTCAAAAACCGGACGAGGCGCAAAATCGCCACTGGTTTTTATTTGGGACCGAAGCCACGCTGTGGATTTTTTGGATGCTCAGCACCGCGCTGGGAATCATTGTCGGCGCGCAAGCGTCGGCGGAATGGTCGCTCGATTTTGTACTGCCGCTGACGTTCATTGGCATTGTCGTGCCAATGCTGAAAAATCGCGCGTACGTGATTTGCGCGGTCGTCGCCGCAATCGGCGGCGTCGTGGCGTTTGGAATGCCGTACAAATTGGGTTACATCGTCGCGGCAATAGTGGCGATTGCGATTGGATTCGTAATTGAAAAGCGTACACCAGATTTGGACGCGGAAAAATAAAGATAAACGCGGATTCCTAATTCGTATGTGGTCAAAAGACCTTTCGGGTTTTCGGAAACCCGAAAGGTCTGCGGAAAAAGCGCAGCCAAGTTGCGAAATCCGCGTTCATCCGCGTTTATCCGCGTCCAAATGAAATGCTCCGTAACACGACTTTTTGTCATGGAACCAACCTTAAATTTGTGGCTCACAATTATTGCATGTGGCGTCGTCTCGTTTTTGATACGCTTTTCGTTCATCGCCATTCACGGACGCGTGCCGCTGCCGAACTGGTTTACGCGCGCGTTAATGTTCGTGCCGGTGGCGCTGCTCCCCGCGTTCACGCTGCCCGAAATTTTGATTCAGAATGGCGGCGTAAATTTTTCCCCGTTCAACGCGCGTTTGATAGCGGGCATTGTCGCGGTCGCGGTCGCGTGGCGCACCAAAAATGTGCTGGCGACGATTGCGGTGGGGATGCTGGTCTTGTTTGCGGCGCAATTTTTGGTCAAATGATTCTGCGCGCAACGAAAAAGGCGCGCAACCTTGCGCGCCCTTTTTTTATTGCACCGTAAAAGTTCGCTTGGCTGATTTGGTTTTCCCATTTCCATTCACCGCTTGCACGAACCATTTGTACGTTTTGCCTTTGGTCAGCGTGACGGTTTTGTATTTCAGTTCGGTCAAGCCCGTTGCGGAATCTACTGTTTTGCCCGTCGCCGCGTCTTGGATTTTGACGTTGTAGGTTTCAGCGCATTCCGCCGCGTTCCATTTCAATTTCACTCGCGTTTTGCTCGTCGTGGCGTGGTTTGCGGGCGACTTGAGCGTCGGTTTCGCGGGCTTGGCAGTACAGCTCGAGTCCGAGCCGCGCACGAAAATGTCCCATTCATCATTGGTGTCGCCGTCAACGAGATTATTTGCTTGCGATTCAAAGGCAATCAGGTTTCCATCTGCTGAAATGACGGGCCAGACCGAAAAACTTGACGATTGCGAACCATTGGAGGCGACCGAGACACGGCTCGTCTGTCCTGTCTGTCGGTCATGGACAAAGATGTCCGTTGCGCCGTTGGTGTCTCCGTTGACAAGATTGGTGGCGTGGGAGGCAAAGGTCACATAGCGTCCATCGGCGCTGATAACGGGCGGATCAGAGAGCTTGTTGGCTTGCGTACCGTCCGATGCAATTGAAACCCGTGTGGTCTGGCTTGTCTCGCGGTCATGCACGAAAATATCTCGAACGCTGTTTGTGTCGCCGGTGACGAGATTGTTCGCGCTAGATGCAAATGCCACATACCGTCCATTTTCAGAGAGGGAAGGAAAAAATGAATCCAGATTACTTTGTGTGCCATTCGATGCCACCGAGACACGGGTCGTTGTGTGCGCTTGGAGATCGCGTACAAAGATATCGTATTTGTCGTTTATGTCATTGCCGATGAGGTTGGGGTTAGCGGAAGCAAATGCCACATACCGTCCATCAGCCGAAATTTTCCCCTCAGCAGAACTGCCGTGGACCGATGCTTGTTTGACCTCGACGGAAACCAGCCAAGTTTTGCCCTCTTCTCGGTCATGAAGATAAATGTCGCCCGAAGCATTCTTGTCGCTTGCGTCGAGATTGTCAGCGTGAGATTCAAATGTCACATAACGCCCATCGCCGGAGATGGAAGCATCCACACTATAATAATTGGCTTGTATGCCTCCGGTAGCTACGGAAACGCGCGTGGTTTCGCCGGTCTGGCGGTCATGGACAAAAATATCCTGGAATCCATTGTTATCACCCACGACAAGATTGGTGGCATCGGATTGAAACGCCACGTAACGTCCATCGGCGGAGAGAAATGGCCTTTCCGAATCCCCGTCTGCTTGATTCCCATCGGTTGTGACGGAAACGCGAGTAGTTTGTCCCGTTTGTCGGTCATGGACAAAGACATCTTTTTTGCCATTGGTATCGCCATTGACTAGGTTGGTGGCATCGGAATGAAACGCCACAAAGCGTCCATCGGCAGAGATGGCTGAGCGATAAGAACCCTCATTTGCCTGTGTGCCGCCAGTCGCAACCGAAACACGCGTGGTTGTGGCAGTCGGCTGCGCGTAAAGCGAGGTTGTCGCTGCCAGTCCCAAAAGCAAAAGCGGCAGTGTGCTTGCCAACGCCAAGAGTTGGCGCAGACGCATTTTGGGGGATGCTTTGGCTTGAGGAATTGGATTTATCATTTTGTTTCGCTCCTTTGAATTTCTGTGGAATCCTTTGACCTACTTTCCGCCGCCTCCAGAATTCCACGCTCGTTCGATACGGTTGAATCTTGCGCCGTTTCCATCATGCCGGGCAGAACGCCATAATCGAGACGCGCCGCCAGTCGAGTGACGAGCTCGTCGAGATTGGCAAAGCTCGCGCGCCATGCGTCTGCGCTGGCAGGTTCGCAAAGCTGTCCGCGCAGCAGCGGCGCAAGTCGTCGCGCGGGACAGCCCTCGTCTTGAAGCGAACTTGGCGCGTCAAGCAAAATTTTGAGAACAAAAATGTGTGTATGGCGCATGGCGTTTTTTTCGTTTATAATTTTACAAAGCGAGTGTGAATTTTTTGTGAATTTTCAAGCTCTGCCCCGAGTACGGAAAGGAACGACGTGGAACTTCGCATTGAAACGCTTGGACGGGTTTCGCTTATGCGCGATGGTCAAGCCGTTGGACAAACGCTGAACGCGAAAACGCTTGCCCTGCTGATTTACCTTGCCGTCACCGCGCAGGCACATTCGCGCGAACAGCTCGCCGATTTGTTGTGGAGCGAGATGCCCGAACGTGAAGCGCAAACCAATCTCCGTAAAGCTCTTTCCCTCTTGCGCCCCAGCGCGGACGCGTATCTCGTCATTGAAAAATCAACCGTCGCGTTTGACCGCACCCAACCGTACTGGTTGGACGTTCAAGCATTGGCAAGTGGAGAATGGAGAGATACTGCAAGCTCCGGTCTCCGTTCTCTGCTCTCGCTTTACACTGGCGAATTCCTTGCAGGGTTCACCGTCAAGCGCGCGCCCGAATTTGAAGTGTGGATGCTGGAACAACGCGAACACTGCCGCGCCCTTGAGATTAAACTTGCCGAGTTTGTGGTGGAACGCGCGTTGGAAGCTGGCGCGACGGACACCGCGCTCGACGCGCTCAATCGCCTGCTCGCGCTCGATGTGTGGAACGAACACGCGCACCGTCAAAAAATGTTGCTGCTCGCGCGACGCGGTGAAAAATTGCAGGCGCTCGCACAGTATCAGACCGCGCGCAAAACATTGGCGGACGAGTTTGGCGTCGAACCCACGCCCGAAACGACCGCGCTGTACGAACGCATCCGCGACGCG
>JAJVIA010000030.1:3989-17812 GCA_022072245.1 Anaerolineae bacterium | reverse complement strand
CCCACACAAACGCGACGGCAGGAATCCCAAACCCGCTCGGCGCGAACGCGGCGAGTTGTTGAAAACGCGTTTGGTCTGCTTGTACCAAATCGTCATAACTGATGGCAAAGACGGCAAAGAGATTGCTGCGTTCATCGCTCCCCGCCGCGAGCGCGTCCAAATTTTGCGCCACGCGTTTTTCGATTGCCGCGAGCGGCTGCTTGACCCCCTCGTTTGCCAATTTCAAAATCATGCGCGCGGCAATGTCGAGCGCGAGCGGATGAAAGCGACAGCGTTCGAGCAACCGCGCGGCGGCGTCCGCTTCGGCATCCACGCGTTCGCGCGTCAACGTCGTTTCCAACAATGCGCGCGCTTGCGCTTTATCCATCGTTTTCAGATGAAACACCGCGTTGGTGGGAATGAGATGCGAAATTTCGGTCAAGCGGCTGGTCAAGAGCGCGGCGCAGGGGGCGGGCGGCATGAATTTTTGAAACAGCGTCACATTGTCCGCGCGCACGTCGTCAAAAATGAGCAGATAACGGCGCTGTCCCAAATACGCGGCGAGTTCGTAAATGTGTCCCTCATAATCCGCGTTCGGCGTCAACGCGCAGCCCACCGCGCGCGCGGTATCGTCCAGCGCCGCTTCGGGCGTTTTGTCGTTGCAGTCAATCCAAAACGTTTTTTCAAATTGCGCGCGCAATTCATTGCTGATTTGAATCGCGAGTTCCGTTTTGCCCACGCCGCCCGGAGCATACACGCTCACAATCGCCGCGACGCCGTTGCCCGCAAGCAATCGTTCGCGCACTTGGTTTTCAATCCCGCGCTGAACATAGACGGACGCGACATGTTGCGGCACATAGTCGCGCGGCGCGGGCGCAGGCGGCGCGACAACAGGTGGCGGATTAATCGTGACTTGGCTGTCACGAATCATGATTTTGTCACGCATCTGAACGCCACCAGCGACGACATCGCCATCGGCATTCAGAATACCACCACTCACATTTACGCTGCTTCCCGCTTGTGAGGCGGACAGGGGGGAATTTTGCGCGGAGGAAACTTGTTGTCCACGTGAACGCACGCGGCGTTTCAATTTCACTTTCGGAGGAATAGCGAGTTCGAGTTCGTCGAGTTCAAAAAAGTAAAACAGGAGCGTCGCAAGCAAAATCACGACGACGCCGACGGCGAACCACGCTTCAAGCGACAGAGCGAAAAGAAAAGAAAAGTCTAGCATAATGCAGCAAGTTGAATATTTTCAAAAAGTATAGCATAAATCGAATGGCTTGTGCGGCAAAAAAACGCGGCAACCCAATGTCGCCGCGTTTCACATTTCCCTTTTTTTTCTTGTTGTCACTCGCACAATCTATTTTTCCTTTTTGCCCGCGCCGGCATCATATCCAAAATTCGCGCGTTCCGCCACCATCGTCAAGAGGCGCGCCATGCCGCCGCGCGGTTTGTACATGCCCACTTCCCATTCGCTGATGGTTTGTTGGCGCGTGCCGAGCGTTTCCGCCATCTGCGCCTGCGTCATTTGCAAATGTTCGCGCAGCGCGCGAATCGTTTCGCCATTCCATTCAATCATATCTTTTGGCGGCGCAAAGACATAGGGGGGCCGCTTGCGCGCGCGCCGCGTCGTTTTGGGCGCGGCGGGCGTTTTGGTTTTGCGTTTGGCTGCCATGCGCCCATGTTACACGCGCGCGTGTGGCATGTCAAGCGCAAGACCCAAGTGTGGTAACTGCAAAGTCCCTTGACAGGGGTTGTCATTGCGAGGGATGCGATGCAGTTCATCGCCGCAATCTCACCCGCACGATGGGGATTGCTTCGTCGCAAAATGCGCTTCTCGCAATGACAAGTGGGGGGCGCCCTCGACTTTGCAGTTGCCATACCCCAAGTGTTTCCGCGCGCGTCGCGCGATGCGATAGATATGCCTGCCACAAAACACTTGGGGTCTTGGCTAAAAAGATATGCGTCATATTTTTACAATAGACGCGCCCGCCAACGTCCGCAGAGACGTTCGCCAACGTCCGCAGAGCCGTTCGCCAACGTCCGCAGAGCCGTTCGCCAACGTCCGCAGAGCCGTTCGCCAACGTCCGCAGGGACGTTTCGCGCCCTAGTTGCCGCGAATTCTATTCGCCTCTCACCGTTTACGCGACGGAGCCGCCGACTTGGGCGGCGACGACGGTGACGGCGGCGGCGCGGGTTTGGGGAGCGCGGCTTGGAGCGCCGCCAACGCTTGTTCCACGCGCTGAACGCGCGGCTCCAATTCCATCAAGATTTGAAGCGTCTGACCGATTGCTTGCTCGGCTGTCAGTTGATTGAGCGCCCACAAGCGCAAAAGCGTTTCGATTGAATGTGCCGCCATGTCCGACCATCCATTTTAGATTTACACGGATTCGTGTATGTCGCTATTATACACTTTTCCGTGTAAGTGTCAAGACCGCAAATTATTTGGCGATGGAATCCATCGCGCACGCTGCCGTCATTCGAGGCGCGCCACGCAAGACGCTTGGGGCTTGACAGAGAGCCGGCACATTATCCACAAGACCCCAAGTGTTTTCGTCGCGTCGCGCGACTCGATAGCTATTCTTGCCGCAAAATACTTGGGGTCTTGGCCTCGCGCTCGACTTTATGCCAGCCCTGGGGCTTGGCATGTCGCGGCTGGCGCTGTTCTCGTCGCGCGCGTAAATTTTAAGGTTAAAAAAAAACCTTGAAAGGAGTATCCCTTTCAAGGTCTAGATCATTTGGCGCCGCGCCGTCAAACTTGTTTTTTTCCAAATTCGCAAGTTGAGAAACGTCAACGCGGCAATTTGTTTTACGAGGTTTTCTCGTCCTTTGCGAGCGATTCGGACCACGCGGCGATGCGTTTGGACGCCGTTTCGCGTCCGCCCAAACCGAACGCCAACGCGACGGCGACGGCAATCGCGCCAAAGAACAAACCGAACGCGAGAATCACAATCGGTTCGGCAAAGCCCATCGTGGTCAAACCCATCGCGCCCGCGAACGCAATGATGGACACGCGCGCGACGAGCGCCAGCAAGCTCTTGTTCGGCATGGTTGTCCCGTTGATGAATTTGGCGGCGAGATTGCCCAGATAGACGCCGATGGCGATAATGACCAAGCCAAAGACGATGAGGACAATTTGCGTGCCCAGCGCGCCAATCGCCAGCGTGACGGCAGTCCAGCCGATGATTTGCGCGGCTTGGACGGCGGCGAGCATCATCACGACCACCAACACAAGGTCGCCAATCCACTGCGCCAAAGTGCGTTTGCCAATGGTATCTGATTCGCCAATTCCCAACGCGCGCGGAATCGAATTGACGCCAACGCCGGTGAGGATTTCGACGAGGATGCCGATGAACCAGCGCGCCAGCACGAACGTAATGACGAGCAGCGCCGCCGCCGCGACGTAATTGGGAATCGCCGTAATGACCTCGTTCATCATTGCCGTCAACGGCGCGGTGAGCGAATCGAGATTCAACGCATCGAGCGCGGCGGTGATGACCGGAATCAAAATCAGGATAAAGACAATCAAACCCAACAGCGTCGAAACCGTCGTCCCGCCCATGTACTTGGCAATGCCGACGCGTTCCGCGAACGCGTCCACGCCCGCCGACGCCAAGAAACCGGCGACGATGCGCTGCACAATGCGCGCGACGAACCAGCCCACAATCAAGAGAATCA
Source organism: Anaerolineae bacterium (assembly GCA_022072245.1). Classification (GTDB taxonomy): domain Bacteria; phylum Chloroflexota; class Anaerolineae; order UBA4142; family SHND01; genus SHND01. Next base: position 14,155 of record JAJVIA010000030.1, on the reverse strand, counting down.
CCGCTGCGGCGAGGTACGGCAAAAAGCTGAGGAACTGGTCAATCATGTTCTGGACCGGAACGAGCAAGCCCTGCAAGCCCACCGTGCCCAGAATCGCGGGCAAGAACAACAGCCACACGAGATAATACACCGCGTCGCCAAGCGGTTTGCCGACGGACGCTTTCGACCCCGAGCTCTCGGCGAGCCGTTCGTCCACCTTGCGGCGTTCCAACAAGCCCACCGTCAATTTACGCAGAACCGTGCCAACGACATGCGCGATGAGCGCCAAAATCCCCGCCCCCAACAAAGCGGGCAGCCAAGCCGTGACTGTCGCCAGCAGATTATTTATCGGCGCGGCAAGTTGCGTAAAGTTGAGCACTTCGAGCGCGCCGACGACAAAGAACAAAAAGATAAACCAAAAGATAAGTTTACCCGTCCATTCTTCAACCGGGTAGCCCTTGCCCTCGGGGCTCTCGGTCCATTTCGCCACGCGCTTGTCCAATTGGACGCGCTTGAGCAGCGCTTTGACCACGCCCGCAACGAGCGCCGCAATCAGCCAACCTACGAGCAGCGCGAGGACTGCCGCAATCAAGCGGGCAAGTCCCGCGCCCATGTATTGGCTCAATGTATTAACGATTCCTTCCATGTCGTTTCCTCCAATGAGTTGAAATGATCATTGCCGCGCCAAATCGCGCTGACAATAACAAGATTTCCGAGCGTCCCTCTGCAGACGCCGGAAATCCAAAGCAGTATAGCACACAATACTTTCTACGACACCGCCCAACGAACCTGCGATTTTTTTCCGTCCGCAAGCGTTAAAAAAAACGGGCGCGCCGCCTACTGCGTCACGCCCGTAAAATTGAATCCATCCACCGCCAGCGCCGGCGCGCGAAAACTCATCGCCGCGCGCTCGTCGTGCATCAATTTTGTTTCGCGTCCGACCGCGCGCGTATTTTTCAAAACGTCGAGATACGACGATGTAAAACGCAGGTTCTTGACCGGCAGCGTCACTTGGCCATTTTCAATCAGAAAGGTGCCGTCGCGCGTCAAACCCGTCATCACAACATGCAGCGGATGCACCACGCGCGTGTACCAAAAGCGCGTGACTAAAATGCCGCGCGCGACCGACGCAATCAATTCGGCGCGGCTCGCGGCGCCGGGCGCCAGAAAAAGATGCTGCGGCAGGGGTCCCACCAAATTCGGCGCGGGCAGGGAATGACCCGTCGAAGCCACGCCGTCGCGGCGCGCGGTGAACGTATCATAGACCACCGCCTGCGCGCAGCCCTTTTCAATCAGCGTCACTTTTTGGCGCGGCGTCCCTTCAAAATCAAACGGCAGCGCGAACGTGTCGCGCGCGTTCCCGTCGTCATACACGCTCACCAACGGACTGAATAATTGTTCGCCGCGCCGCCCGCGCACAAAAGAGCGCTCTTCTTGCACCGCCAGCGCGTTGAATGTATTCCACGCCGTATATTGCAAAACCGACGCGACGGCTTCGGGTTCCAGCACGACCGTGTACTCGCCCGGCGCGAGCGCGATGGGATTTTGCGAACGCTGCGCCTTGTCCAACGCCGTGCGCGCCACCTGCGCGGCATCCAACGCACGCGCGTCCGGCGACGCGTCGGACGCGAAACCCGACGCCGTTCCCGCGTCGTTCAGCGTCACCGTATGCAAATCCGCAATCGTGCCGACATGATACGCCCACGCGCCCAAAGAATTTGCGACGGCGTTTTCGTGAACGGCGGCGCGATACGCGCCCGCCGCGATAAATTTTTGCGCGGCGGCGGCGCGGCAGATCTGTTCAATCGCGCGCGCGCGCGTTTCGGGCGTACACTCTGCCGTTTGGGCAAAGTACGCGTTCACCGGCGGCGCCGCGCGCGGCGGCGGCAGCGGCGCGTTTTGCGGATTCTCGGGCTGCAATTGCGCGATGGCGCGCGCCATATCCACCGCGCGTTTGATGCCCTCGGCTGAAATATCGTTCGATTCCGCAACGCCGGTGCGTTTGCCGAGAATGACGCGTACGCGCAGCGTAACGTTCGATTCAAAGACGTTCTGATGAATCGCATTATTGGCGAAACGCGAGAGCGCCGTATCCGTCGCGCGCAAAAGGATTTCCGTCTGCTCGGCTTTGGAATGGGCGAGCGCGGCGTCCGCGAGTTGTTTTAATTTTTCTGGACCGAGCATGAATGATGCGTTAAACGTCGAACGGCGTACCGTTCAACGTTCAACTTTTGGAAAATACTTTGACGTTTCGGAAGCGGGCGGGGCTGGCGCCGTGTCCGGTGCGAATCGTTTGCGCGGGCTGGCCCTTGCCGCAGCGCGGCGTGCCCCATACTACCCATTCGCTCGCGTCGCCAATCGCGTCGCAGCCGCGCCAAAAATTGGGCGTGACGCCGGTGTAAATTGGATTTTTCAATAGACGCGTTTTCTTGCCGCCCTTGATTTCCCACGCCAATTCCGTTCCGAATTGAAAATTCAAGCGTTTGTCGTCAATGCTCCACGAACGATTGGTGTCAAAATAAATACCGTCGTCCGTATCCGCAATCAAATTTTCCAGCGTCCACGCGCCGGGCAAGAGATTGATATTGGTCATGCGAATCAACGGCAAGCGATTCCAACTTTCGGCGCGCATTGTGCCGTTGGAGCGTCCGAGCTTTAATGCTGTCGCGAGTTCGCGGTTCGTCATGTAACCGACAAAACGTCCGTCGCGCACGACTTCGACGCGCTGCGCCGGAACGCCTTCATCGTCGAAACCAAAAGTGCCGAGACCGCCGGGGATGGTCGCGTCGGCGGTGAGATTGACGATTTCCGAACCGTATTGAAAGTTGTTTAATTTTTCGAGCGTGAGAAACGAGGTGCCGGCGAATGACGCCTCTTGCTTCAATACGCGGTCGAGTTCAATCGGATGGCCGCACGATTCATGCACTTGGAGCGCGACTTGATTGCCGCTCAAAATTACGGTCGTCGCGTCGAGCGCCGGACACGCGTCAGCTGTGAGCAGCATGAGCGCCTCTTGCGCGAGACGCGGCGCGTTTTCGACCAACTGCTGTTCCAACACAAATTCAAAACCGCGCGTCTGTTGATGTCGCCCCCACGGATAGGTGCGCGTCTGCACCTCGCCCGCTTCATCCGTCGCCTGCGCCTGAATTTCACAACCGCTTTCGACAATCTCTTGCTGAATGTACGCGCCTTCGCTGGACGCAAACGTTTTTTCCTCGCGCACAAAAATCAATTCGCCGCGCGTCAGCAAATGCGCTTTGGACGTTTTCATGCGCCGCATTTCGGAATCGGCTTTGAGGAGCAAATTGATTTTGTCGGACATGGACACCATGAACGGGTCCATTTTGTAGGCGGAACGAAAAACGCCTTTGTTGGCTTCGGGCGGGCCCAACTGTACGTCGCGCGTTTTGGTTAGCGCGCTGGCGCGCGCATTTTGCAGCGCGCGTTGCAGCGTCGCGTCCACGTCCGCATAATCATCGCGCGAACAAGACGCAAAACCCCACGCGCCATCGGCAATCACGCGCACGCCGAACCCTTGCGATTCTTGCTGGAGCATTTCTTGCACGCGGCCATCGCGGACGCCGAGCGTCTGGATGGTGCGATTGACTACGCGCACGTCCGCATACGACGCGCCGCGCATCTGTGCCATATTGAGCACGCGGGCTGACAAATCTTTCATGTGTGAGCGTAACCGATAGCAAGCGGCAGACGTTAGCGCGGCGCGCCTATGCCTTACTATTGGCTACTTTGGCTTCCATCTCTTGTTCCACCAATGCAAACGGAATCGTTCCCGAATCCAAAAGCAAGTCGTGAAATTTTTTCAACGGCAAGCGGCGAAATTTTTTACGCAAGCGTTCGACTTCGAGTTGGCCGACGAGATAGCTCATCGGCTGGCCCGGCTCGGCGATATAGCGGCGCGTTTCCGCGCGCGCGGCGCCGTGCGTCAAACCCACCTTGTCCACCAAAAAACGCGCCGCGTCGTCCATCGGCAAATCGTAACAGTGGATGCCGATTTCGTTAATGACGCGCGCCGCGCGCCACAAGCGGTCTTTGAGTTGAAACAAACGCACGCGCGGGTCTTGATAGTAACCCGCCTGATTCATCAACTCTTCGCTATACAGCGCCCATCCTTCGGCGAAAATCGAAGACGAAAAATGTCTGCGCCAACGCGAACCCGCTTGATTCGCGCGCACCAATTGCACATGATGACCGGGATACGCTTCGTGCGCGGCGGTGACGGGATACAAAAAATTGCAGTGTTCTTCGAGTTGTTCGATTTGCTGCGCGCGCGGCGCCGCCAAATCCACCGGCGTAACCCAAAATTGGCCCCGCTGGTCTTGCTCGAACGGTCCGGGCGCAATGTACGCCGCAAAACTATTGAGCGCGCGCTCGAACGGCGGCGTTTCGACGACCTCGCAATCCTGTTCCGGCAGCGTCACCAAATCGTGCGCGCGCACAAATTCGCGCAAGCGCTCGACCTCGCGGCGATACGCGCTCAACAGCCGATGCCGTTGTGGAAATTCCGCGCGCGCGGCGGTCGCAATATCGCGCCACGATTTTTGCTTGTCAATTCTTTTTGCCCACAACGCCATTTCGCGTTCGGTCTCTTGAAACACGCGCTCGCCCATCGCCACCACTTGGGCGATGGTGTAGGGCAGCATGTGATCGTATTCAAGAATTTTCGCATAATCCTTTGCGCCAACGCCGGGTTTGCCGGTCGAGGTCAACATCAAATCGTCTTGGAGGTATTTCAAAAATTCGCGCAGCGCGTGCGCCGCCTGTTTTGCCGCGCGCGCCAAGCGGCGCGGCGGCTTTATCTGCGCGGCGATTTCGGGAATGAGCAGCTCGCAAAATTCAATCGCGCCCTCGGTTTCTTCGATGCCGATTTCGGTGAGAATGTGCGGCGGATTTTTCAAATTCGCGCGCGCCGCCGCGAGCAAATCGGGCGTCTGTTCCAAACGCGCGGCGACATTGTCCACGCGCTCCGCCAAGGGCGCAAAGTCGCGCGAGGCGACGAGAAAAATGGCAAAGAAGGGGTCCGCCACATAATACGACGGGTCGGTTTCCCAATCGCGCGTATCCTCCAATAACCACAATTCGCTTTCTATATCGCTCAAAATCAGCGTATAGTCGGTGGCGACGGACGCGTCGCCATTTTTCAAATGGGCAACATCGAGCGCGCGAAATTTCCGTCGAAACGCTTTCAGTTCGCGGATGCGCGTTTGCAGGGCAGCTTGCGACATGTCGTCGAGCAAATGGTCGTATGTATGAATGCCCAAATCCGTTGCCATCGTCGGCGAGGCGCGGTACGCGGATTCAAAATACGCGGCGGCGAGCGTTTCAAAACGCTGCCGTTGCTGTAGCGCGCGCGCGGCGACCGGCGGCGCAAAGGACGTTTCTTTCATCCGCCTTGAGCCATGAATTGCGCGCGCTTTTGTTCAAAGCGCTGATTAAAGCGTTCCAAATCTACGATATAGCGCGTATGCGTGCCTTCGCCGATTTTTTCCGCGTCGTCCCACGCTTCGACCTTGAACGTCAATTTGCGCCCCTCGACCGCCGTCAATTCCGCGCGCGCGCGCGCGGTCATGCCCACCGGCGTCGCGGCAAGATGTTTGACATTGACCTCCGAGCCGACCGTCGTTTGCGTTGGCGGCAATACCGCTTTCATCGCGCTGAACGCGGCATTTTCCAAAAGCGCCACCAAACCGGGCGTCGAAAAACTTGCGACCAAGCCGCTGTCCCAATGCGCGGCGGTAGATTCTTTTGTCACCATTTGGCTCGCTTCGCCCACAAGCCCCACTGCGATTTCACTCATGTTGTTCTCCTTTCCATCGGCGGACATTCGTCCAAAATCGTTCCAACTCTAAATCGAAATAGCCGAGTAGCAAAACGCTGCTCGGCTATTTTACTCACCCTTCAATTTCGTACATCATGCCGGCGACGGCGCGAGCGGCGGCAAGGCGCCGCGCTCCACCGACGGCGGCGGTTCCTGCTTGGGCGTGTTGGCTGCGCCAGACGTCGCGGGAATGGGAACATAGCGCGGGCGCTCTTGCGGCGGCGCGTCCGCAAACATCGCTTCAAATTCGGCGGCGTCCACCGTTTCGACTTTGATGAGTCGTTCCGCGAGTTCGTCGAGTTTATCGCGATATTGCGTCAAAATCGTAATCGCGCGGTCGTACGCCTGCATCACCAAGCGCTTGACTTCGTTATCAATCTGCTGCGCGACCAATTCCGAATAATTGCGTTGTTCGGAAATTTCGCGGCCCAAAAAGACCAATTCTTCGCGGTCGCCAAACGTGCGCGGTCCCAGCAAATCGCTCATGCCGTAACGCGTCACCATCGAACGCGATAAATCGGTTACGCGTTCCAAATCATTCGACGCGCCGGTCGTAATATCGCCAAAGACAATTTGCTCTGCCGCGCGGCCGCCGAGCAGCGCCGCCATGTCGTCGGTGAATTTACTGCGCCGCATGAGATAGCGGTCGTCTTCCGGCAAGTGCATCGTAATGCCGAGCGCCATGCCGCGCGAGACAATCGAAACTTTGTATACCGGGTCGCAATTGGGCAGCATCCGCATCACAATCGCGTGGCCCGCTTCGTGATAGGCGATAACTTTTTTCTCGTCCTCGCTAATGACGCGGCTCTTGCGTTCGGGTCCCGCAATCACCTTTTCGACGGCTTCTTGCAGGTCCGCCATGCCAATCGCTTTTTTGTTGCGCCGCGCCGCGAGAATCGCCGCCTCGTTCACCAAATTCTCAATGTCCGCGCCCGAAAAGCCCGGCGTAGATTTGGCGACGGCGACCAAATTCACATCGTCGCCCAACGGTTTGCCGCGCGTATGCACTTCGAGAATCGCTTTGCGCCCCACCATGTCGGGACGGTCCAAAATGACGCGGCGGTCAAAACGACCGGGCCGCAAGAGCGCGGGGTCCAAAATATCGGGCCGGTTGGTCGAGGCGATAATAATGACGTTCGTATCCGTATCAAACCCGTCCATCTCGACCAAAATTTGATTCAACGTCTGTTCGCGTTCATCGTGCGAACCGCCGAGACCGGCGCCGCGATGGCGGCCCACCGCGTCAATTTCGTCCACAAAGACGATGCAGGGCGAATTGCGTTTGGCGGTGTCGAATAAATCGCGCACGCGGCTCGCGCCCACGCCGACAAACATCTCGACAAATTCGGAACCGGAAATGGAAAAGAACGGCACGTTCGCTTCGCCCGCGACTGCGCGCGCGAGGAGCGTTTTACCGGTGCCGGGCGGTCCGACGAGCAGCACGCCTTTGGGAATGCGCGCGCCGAGCGCGGTAAATTTATCCGGCTCTTTGAGAAATTCAACCACTTCAGCCAGTTCCGCTTTGGCTTCTTCGACGCCCGCCACATCCGCAAACGTCACCGTCGGTTTATCGCCGCTGAACATGCGCGCGCGCGATTTGCCAAAGGACATGGCTTGATTGTTGCCCGATTGCGCCTGGCGCATGAGGAAAAAGAACAAACCGCCGATTAACAAGAACGGCAAAATCGTTCCCAACAATGTAATGATATTGTCCCATTGCGGCGGGTTTTCATTGGTAATGTTTGCCGCTTTTAGCTGTTCGGGCGTGACGCCATAGAGCGCTAGCGTCTGTTCCAACGAAACGTTGGGATTGCGGCTCAAAGCAACCAATGCTTGCTTGTTATCGCTCTTGTAGGTGATGGTAACGGTTGAGCCATTCACCGACGTCTTGCTCACATCGCCATTTTGAATGGCTGTCACCAAGTCATTGAATTGGATTTGCTTGGTTTGGCGTGGCTGTTGGAAAAACTGATATGCCAGCGCCGCCAGCACAACCACAATGAGCAGATAGACCAGCCCGTTCCGATACCATTGATTGTTTGGATTCATCTTGTAATCACCGTGCCTTTATCCGCCCGTTGTGCGGCGGTATCCAAATTATAACAGAAATTCCCGGCTTGTCGAACAAATTTGCGAATCTGCCGTCACGCCGCGTCCAAAAAAGCGCCGACCAATTGATTTACCGCTTGCGGCTCTTCTTCGTGCGGCAAATGCCCCGCCGTTTCAATCCATTCCAAACGCGCATTGGGCAGCGCGCGATAATGTTTTTCCGCATGGGCGACGGGAACAACGCGGTCACGTTTGCCCCACACGAGCAAGGTCGGCGCGGTCACCTGCTCCAGATGATACGGCACATCGGCTTCGCGCTTTGATTGCGACATGGCAATCAGGGCGTCGTGCGTGCCGCGCACGCGCATCATTTGTTGGCGCAATGCAATCGAATCTTGGGTAATCCGCGTCGGGTCGCCGTACGCCAAACGCACCGGATTGCTGCGGTCGCCCTGCCATTTTTCGTACAAACCCATCATGCCGCGCGAAACGCGTCGCGGCAGCGGGCGCAAGCCATTGCGCGGAAAAGCCGCATACAGATACGTAGCGGGCGCAATCAATACCAATTTGTGAATCAAAGCGGGGAAATCATACGCCAATTGCAAAGCCAAAGCGCCGCCCATCGAATGACCAATCACGGTCGCGCGCTCAAGCTGCTGCGCCGCGAAAAATTCGCGTAAAAATTGCGCCTGCTGTTTCAAGGTATAAATCGGCGCGAGCGCCCGGTCGGACGAACCAAAACCCAATACATCTAGCGCATACACGCGATGCGTTTGCGCCCAAACCGGGATATTGCGCCGCCATGTTTGCAGGGAATCCAAAAAACCGTGAATCAGCACAACCGGCGCGCCGTTTCCCTGCGCCGTATAGTGCATCCGCCAACCCGCTGCGGTGGTGAAAAAAGCGCCGCACGCGGCGTCCTCTGCGCGCGCGTTTTCAAATTCATCCAAAAAGCGATTGCCGTACCGCAGCGCGGCAAAGAGCCCCGCCGCCGCGCCCAATGCCGCCGCGCTCCAACCGAGTTTTTGCCAATGCTTACTGTTCATACAAATTATTTTTCCAATCTGTCCACACAGCCCAACCTACCTTACGGATAAAACCTTAACCCCACATGAAAAAAAAAGCGCGTTTGCGCCCGCGAAAAGCGTTTGGTCTAGTCCAAACTCGCCGCCAACGCGCGCACTTTTTTTGCCGCATCCACCACATACGGCGGATTGTGCGCGGGCAAAATGATTTCAAAATCCAATTTTGCCACCGTTCGCAAAGAGCGTTCGTACGCCGCCGGGTCCACAATCGTTTGCGGCGGCGCGAGCCGAAAGCCGCCCGCGCCCGCGCTCAATAAATCGCCGCTAATGAGCAAATCGTGTTTGTGCAGACAAATGTGACCGGGCGTTTGCCCCGGCGTATGAATGACGCGCCAGCCGTTGATTTCGTCGCCGTCCTCCAAAACGCGTTCCAATGAAACCGCCATCGCGTCGCCAAAACCCACTTTGGCGATGGCGCTCTGAAAGACGCGTTCGACGGAACGACGCGCGCCACGCCGCGGGCGGCGGCCGGTAATGTACGGCGCGTCGGCTTTGTGCGCCAACGCGTGCGCGCCCGTCCGCCGTTTCAAGAGCCACAAGCCGCCCGTGTGACCGAGATGATGATGCGTCAAAATGATTTTACGGATTTGAATCGGTTGGACGCCGATGCTCGCCAAATCGCGCAGAATCGCATCCGCGCGGCCCGGCGCGCCCGTGTCAATCAACATCGGTTCGGGGCGCGCGATAAAATAGACGCGGCAGCCCGCGCCTTCGCTGCAAAACACCCCTACGCCTTTGTCAATTTCGTAAATCATTTTCGACGTTCAATTTTCGTCAAGCAATCCCGATAGTTCCAGAACGCGCGCGGACCACTGCCCCGCTTGAGTCGCTACCCGCTGACGCTGTTCTATGTTATTCCAAATGCTTTGCCATTTGCGTCGCCACACGGCGAACGGCTTCACAATCGGCGTGTAGCGCGCCGCCGCCCGCCAAAATTCCGCGTTCGACATCCACCGCAAGCTTGATGAAATCACCAAGACCTGAAGCATGTCGTGTAATTCATCCGGCATAACGCGCGCCATAATCAAGTGAATCATGTTATTGGGTCAAGCCCCTCAAACACATCCGTTTCGCCGCTCGCGCGGCTCGTGCGCGCTTCGGCGAGCATGAGCGTTTCGATTTTGAGCATGTCGCGCCAGAGCGATTCGGGAATGCGGCGAAAGAGCGTATTGGGGCCCATCTGCGTCGCATGGCACAACAACGATTCGATTTTAAGG
>JAJVIA010000030.1:0-3889 GCA_022072245.1 Anaerolineae bacterium | reverse complement strand
GCGCGCTTCGGCGAGCATGAGCGTTTCGATTTTGAGCATGTCGCGCCAGAGCGATTCGGGAATGCGGCGAAAGAGCGTATTGGGGCCCATCTGCGTCGCATGGCACAACAACGATTCGATTTTAAGGTCCACGAATTCGTGTACGTCAATGCGCGTGGTAATCGCTTCTTCGGGCAGCGCGCGCTGGGCGAACCCTTCTAACCAGTCCGGCAGCGTCTCGCCGCGCGCGTGCAGATATTCGATATAGGTTTGGAACCGCGAACGGGGCCACACATTAAAATACAATTTTGACGGCGCCCATGCCTCCAAGCCCTGCGCGATTTGTTCGGGAAAGCAGCGCGCGTCGCCCGCCATCCAAAACGCCATCAACGCGGCTTTGTGAATTTGAATGTGGTCGGGATGACCGTACCCGCCCCACGCGTCGAACGTAATCATCACTTGAGGTTTTTGTTCGCGCACCCGACGCGTCACCTGTTCCGCGACTTGGAATAAATTCGCTTGATGCAGAGAACGCGCATCTTGATTTTCCGTCGTACCAATCATGCCGGAATCGCGATAGTCCAACATGTACAAATGGCGCACGCCGATTTTCACCGCCGCGCAGCGCATTTCCGCTTCACGCACCTGCCCCAGCGTTTCGGGCGTCGCGTTTGTACCGGGCGCGATTTCGCCCACTTCGCCGCGCGTCGCGCACAGGATGCCGGTATTCACGCCTTGCCGCGCGTATTTTGCCAACAGACCGCTAATGCCTTGTTCATCGTCAGGATGAGCATAGACTGCCATAAGAGAAAGTGAATTGGACACGAAAATCCTCTTGATTTAATTTGTGATCAGAGTGCGATGGCGCAACCGTGTAATAGCGCGATGTATAATTTGCGATTTCGAACTGATTGCTATTATATACAAAAACGCGTCATTCAAAATGACGCGTCCATTTTTGCTTGCAGGCGTTTCTTTACTTCCGCCCACTCGTCATCCAAAATGGAATAGTACACCGTCGAACGCTCGTAACCGTCGTGCATGACGACGACGCGGCGCAGCACGCCTTCGCGCACGCCGCCGATGCGTTCAATCGCGCGCTGCGAACGTTCGTTGCGTAAATCGGTTTTCAGCGCGACGCGAATGCAGCCGAGCGTTTCAAACGCGTGTTGCAGCAGCAAAAATTTACATTCCGTATTGAGGGGCGTGCGCCAAAAACTTTTGCCGAGCCACGTCCAACCGATTTCGACATGGCGATCATGCGGCGAAATATCTAAAAAGCGCGTGCTGCCGATGGCGCGCTGCGTTGTCGCGTCCACAATTGCAAACGGCAAGACCGCGCCGCGCGCTTGCAAATCGAGCGCGGCTTGAATCCAAGCGCGCACATCGTCCGCGCGCTGCGGCGTCGGCACGGGCATGTGCGCCCAAACTTCGGCGTCCTGTCCAACCGCAAACAAATCGTCCGCGTGCGCGAGCGCCAAGGGTTCGAGCCGCGCGTATTTGCCTTGAAGCGTGACTGGCGTGTTATATGGGGACATTAAAGCAACTCCTTTCAAACTTGGGATATGTTATAACTCATGCTACGCAGTCGTAGTAACGATTTCAATTGTTTTTTATTCCGCGATGGCGCGCGCGGGCTGCAACTGCGGCGCCGCGTCCACCTCTTCAAAATCAATGTCGCGGCGGAATTGGCTCATGTACAAATCGTGATAGAAACCATGCGCTTGGAGCAATTCATCATGCTTGCCGCGCTCGATGATTTGCCCATCCTTTAACACCAGCACCAAATCCGCATGACGTATCGTACTCAAACGATGCGCGATGACAAACGAGGTGCGCCCGTGCAGCAATTTTTCGAGCGCGCCCTGAATCAAACGCTCGGTGCGCGTATCCACCGACGACGTGGCTTCGTCCAAAATCAAGATGCGCGGGTCGGATAATGCCGCGCGCGCAATCGCCAACAGTTGACGCTGCCCTTGCGACAAGCCGCCGCCGCGTTCGCCCAACACCGTGTCGTATCCTTGCGGCAAACGTTCGATGAACGTATCCGCGTGCGCGAGTTTCGCCGCCGCGTAAACTTCCTCGTCCGTCGCTTCGGGTTTGCCGTAACGGATATTTTCTTTGATGGTTGTGCTGAACAAAAACGAATCTTGCAGCACCACGCCGATTTGATGGCGCAGCGTCGCGGCGGTTACATCGCGCACGTCAATGTCGTCAATCTTCACCGCGCCTTGCGTCACATCATAAAAACGCGGAATCAAATTTACAATCGTCGTCTTGCCCGCGCCCGTCGGTCCCACAATCGCAATCGTTTGCCCCGGTTCCGCGACCAAATTCACATCGCGCAGAACGGGTTGGTCTTTTTCATATTCCGCGTACACATGGTCGAACGCAACGCGTCCGGTAATGGGCGGCATCGGTTTTGCATTCGGTCTATCCACAATGTCGGGATTCGTATCGAGCAAACCAAAAATGCGTTCGCCGCCCGCAATCGCGCTTTGGATATTGGTCCACATCGTCGCGATTTGGGCAACGGGTTGATTAAAACGCTGCGTGTACGCGATAAAAGAAATCACCAAGCCGAGCGTAATCGTTTCGCCCGCCAAGTTTTGCGAATTGAGCAGCAGCAAGCCGCCGACGCCCGCGACGATAGCTAGCGAAACGTAACCGAGCGCTTGGAGCACCGGCAGCAGCGCGCTCGTATAAGAGACGGCGCGAATGCTCGCGTCGCGCGACGCCGCGTTCGATTCATTGAACGCTTGAATGTTTTCGTCCTCACGATTGAACGCTTGCGCCTCGCGCACCGCCGAAATACTTTCCTGCAAATTCGCGTTCACCGTGCCGACGGACGAACGCACATTGCGAAACGCTTTGCGCGCTTGGCTCGAAAACCACGAGGTCGCAATGAACATGAACGGCACGACCGCGAGACAAATCAGCGCGTAATAAAAACTTTGCGAGAGCATCGAGTACGCGATCCACACAATCAAGAGCGAACCTTGCAGCACGCTGACGAGTGGAAAACTGACAGCTTGTTGAATCGAATCGGCGTCGTTCGTAATGCGGCTCATCACATCGCCCGCCTCGTGTTTGGTGTAATAGCCGAGCGACAATGCTTGCATGTGTTTGAACAAATCCAAACGCATTCGCCGCAGCACATTCTGTCCCGCGTAGGTCATCAGATAAAACATCAAACCGATGAGCGCGGAACTGCCCATATACAAGCCCACCATCGTCAACACCAATTTGCCCAAACCCTCGATATAGTCCTGCGTTGTCCAACGCGGGTCAACTGTCGTGTACCAACAACCCGCGCCCGCTTGCATTCCCGCGCCCGCGCCCGGAATCAACTGTTGATTAAAGTTTGCCATTGATGCGGGCGTGAGATAACAATTCACCGCCTGCCCCATCAAATCGGGAATCAACACTTGGAACCACGTGCTTACAATAATCAGTATCAACACGCCCGTCAGAACGAGCCAATATCTTTTGAAATACACCCAAAAGCGCGCCAGAGTAGAAGCCACACTCGTCGGCTTGGACACTTCGCGCTGGAGCATATCGTTGCGCATCCCCATCATCATAGGGCTGCCTCCTCGACCGCATCGGTCATCAATTGCGAACTGTAAATTTCCGCGTAAATTTCGGACGAGTCAAGCAATTCCTCGTGCGTGCCGCGCGCCACAATGTGTCCTTTGTCCAACACCAAAATTTGGTCGGCGTTCAACACTGTGCTGATGCGCTGGGCAATCACGAACGACGTGCGTCCTTGCATCAACGTATCGAGCGCTTGTTGGATGCGATACTCGGTCGCCAAGTCCACACTGCTCGTCGAATCGTCGAGAATCAAAATGCGCGGATTCAACAACAACGCGCGCGCAATGGCGAGGCGCTGTTTTTGTCCGCCGCT
>JAJVIA010000140.1 GCA_022072245.1 Anaerolineae bacterium | reverse complement strand
CGCCGTTTTTCACGCATGAGATAATATGTGCCAAAACCTAAACCGCGGGCGATTTTGGCGGCGAGGGTGGGAGGCAGCGCTCCCATCGCCTCGCGCATTACATTCCAAACAAAAAATCCCGGACTCATATCGCGCTGCGCGTCATCCTTTGATAAAGTCTTCGACCATCTGCCGCGCCACGTCGTCGGGAAATTGTTGCGGCGGCGATTTCATAAAGTACGAACTCGGCGCGTAAATCGCGCCCGCGATTTTACGGTCCATGGCGATTTTGGCGCAGCGCACCGCGTCAATCACCACGCCCGCGCTGTTGGGCGAATCCCACACTTCGAGTTTCAATTCCACATTGAGCGGCACGTCGCCAAAGGTTGTGCCTTCCAAACGAATGTACGCCCATTTGCGGTCATGCAGCCACGGCACATAATCGCTGGGACCCACATGCACCGCTTCGGCGGGCAATTCGTAATCGAGCATTGAAGTGACCGCGTTCGTCTTGGAAATCTTTTTCGATTCGAGGCGTTCGCGTTCGAGCATGTTCAAAAAATCGGTGTTGCCGCCAAAGTTCAATTGATACGTGCGGTCGAGACGGACGCCGCGGTCGCGGAATAGACGCGTCAACACGCGATGCGTAATCGTCGCGCCGACTTGGGATTTGATGTCGTCGCCGACGACCGGCACGCCCGCTTCTTGAAAACGGCCCTGCCAGTATTTTTCGCGCGCGATAAAGACCGGAATGCAATTGACGAAACCGACGCCCGCGCGCAAAATTTGTTCGACGTACCATTTGGTCGCTTCTTCGGAACCGACGGGCAAATACGAAATGACGACGTCGGTTTTGGTGTCGCGTAAAATTTGGACGACATCATCGGTGGCGCCCGGCGCTTTTTCAATCACTTGCGAAAGATATTTGCCCAGTCCGTCATGCGTCATGCCGCGATGCACCGGCACGCCCAATTTTGGCACGTCGGCGAATTTATACGTATTGTTCGGCGCGACATAGATCGCTTCGCTAACATCCTTGCCCACTTTGTTTTTGTCAATATCAAACGCGGCGACGATTTCGATATCGCCGACGTGATAACCGCCGAGGACGGTGTGCATCAAGCCCGGCACCGGCGCATCCACCGGCGCGTCTTGATAATAATGAATGCCTTGTACGAAACTGCTGGCGCAATTGCCGACGCCGATAATGGCGACGCGCACTTTGCGCGATTTTTTGCCGGCGGCTGCTTTTTTGGCGGGCGCCGCGGTGACTGCTTTGGTTGCCATGCGATTCTCCCTGCAAACGCTAAAAGTTTTTTTCTGTCGGATAGGAACAACAAGCTGTGTTCCGCCATTTGTTATACGTCAATGGGGCGCGTTGGTTTTCGTCGGCGTCGCTAAACTGTCGCGCCAAAATCGAAAAGGTCTGGCTGCGACGGTCCAAGC
This sequence comes from Anaerolineae bacterium, assembly GCA_022072245.1. GTDB lineage: Bacteria > Chloroflexota > Anaerolineae > UBA4142 > SHND01 > SHND01. The sequence continues at coordinate 16,629 of JAJVIA010000140.1, read as the reverse complement.
GGTTATCTAACAACGCGAGCGACAAAGCGAGCGCGAATGATAGCGCGCGCCGCGAGTTTGTATATTATGCGTGTTTGATATATTGTGCAAAATGAATTTTGGTATGGATGTTCCGCATTTGGAATGGAATCTGACGCCCGCCGCGGCGATGGCGCGCCAAACTGCGCTCGCGGCGCGCGTGCGCGCGCAAGATGATTTTGGCGCGGTGAATTTTATCGCGGGCGTGGATGTGGGTTTTCAAGACGCGGGCGCGACGGCGCGCGCCGCCATTGCGGTTGTGGCTTTTCCTACATTAGAGTTGGTCGAAACGGTCTGCGCGCGCCGCGCGGCGACCTTTCCATACATTCCCGGTCTGCTCGCGTTCCGCGAAATGCCGGTGATTCTCGACGCGCTGCAAAAGTTGACGCGCCCGCCGGATGTCTTGATGATGGACGGACACGGGTTCGCGCATCCGCGTCGTTTTGGCATTGCGTGTTATTTGGGCGTGGCGTTGGACAAGCCGACCATCGGCTGCGCGAAATCTATTTTGGTGGGTCACGCCGACCCGCCGGAAAATCGCGTCGGCGCATGGACGCCATTGCGGGACAAGGATGAAATTATCGGCGCGGCGCTCCGCACAAAATTGAATACGAAACGCGTCGTGAATCCGCTTTATGTTTCGGTCGGCCATCGCGTAACATTGCAAACCGCGTGCGCGTTGATTTTGAAATGCTGCAAGGGCTATCGGCTGCCCGAAACGATTCGCTATGCCCACAATGCCGCGTCCCATAAAGAATGAAATTGGCAAGCGGTCGGTCGGGATGACAAAAAGTCCAAGCGCGGCGGCAAGTTTTGGCGCGCGCTGGCGGCGAATTTATTTCGCGCCCGACTATCTAAAATTGACAAGCATTTTTTCTCGCATATAGTTACGCCAGTGATGTCCAGAAAAATGTTCGCCACGAGCGCGGCGGTTCTGCTGGCGCTCTTGTTTTTTGTCTCGTTCACGCGTTCCGCCTCTGCGCTAGACCCCAAATGTGGTTTGCTTCCCGATTGCACCTTTGATGATTTTTATGGCAACGAAGGCGCGTGTTCCGCTTTGTGGAAATGCGATAATCCGAGCGGCGTTGGTTTGACCGAACACGAAGGTTGGCCCAAGGGGCCCTCGCTCACCTTTGCGGGCGATGCGCCATTTGACCGCAAAGTGTTTCAACGCGTCGCGGTGACGCCGGGCAAGGGCTATCGTTTTTCATGTCCGTTCTGCGTCGTCAATATCAATGGGCAGGGGTGGCACGACGGCGATCAGGTGAATCGTCGTTTGGGCATTGACCCGTTCGGCGGCACGGACCCCAATTCGCCCAACATCAAATGGTCGAATGATTTTTTCACCAAAGGTCGCTTTGAGGACGATGTGTTGCAGGTGAGTGAATACGCGCGCGCCGACCACATCACGGTTTTCATTTGGGTGAGTAATCCGTACGGCGACAAACATGTAGATGTGTTTGTGGATACGCCGAGCTTGGTTGAGGACAGCGGCATGCCGCCGATTCAAGTTACGCAGCCGACGGTGACGCCGCCGCCGCCGCCACCCACCGAAGCGCCCGTCGTAAAACCGACGCGCGTACCGCCGACCGACGCGCCCGCGCCAACGCTTGAACCTACCGCCGCGCCGGCGGATGAACCAACCGCCGAACCGACGGTCGCGCCCACTGATGCTCCAACAGTACGACCGACACGCAAGGTCGCGCAGCTTGAACCAACTGCGCGCCCGACACGCGTGCGTTCCGCGCCCGCCGCATCGAGCGCACAACCAAGCGCGCCGCCCGCGCTTTTGAATAATGTCGGGATATTTGCCGTCGTGGGTTGCGTCGGCATCGCGGGCGCGTTGATTTTGGTCGGCGCCGCGTTATTCCTTTTGCTCCGCCGCAAATAAAGAATACAATTCATGCCGGTACTCGCTATGCGTTTTGTCTTGTCTCGCGTTCTGCTTGGCGCGCTTGTTTTTTCTATCCTTGCAGTTCCAATTGCGACTCTGTTCACGCCGCGCGCCGCCGCGCAAGGGCCATGCACCACGCGCGGCGACAATCTCACGCGCAACGGTTCCATTACGGATGGCGGTTACGATACGCCGCACGGCGTCGTCGCCAATTCGTGGAACGCGTTTCTCATCAATGGCGATTGGCCCGCGTACGATTTGGCGGACAATGAAAGCGCGAACGGCGATGTGGGCGGCTCTTCTTCGCAATATATTCACGGCGACGGCACGCGTTTCGACGCGGGCATCTATCAAGTGATTGGCGGTTTGCAGCCCGGCGCGTCGTACGAATTTTCGGTCGGTTGGGCGGCGATGCTGCGCGATGTCGGCGGCGGCAGAAATACCAAAGTGGATGACCAGGTGATTCGCCGCGTGGGCGTTGACCCATACGGCGGCACCGACCCGACTTCGCAAAATATGAAGTGGGGACCCGAAGTCGGCACGGGTTCTTCGGGACGCAGCTTGAATCATCCCGACATGCGAATCACGTTTGCCGCCATGTCGAATCAGGCGACCGTCTTTGTGCGCGTGTACAATCTGAGCAGTTCCGCGAGCGACAAGGTTTTTTTTGACGTCATGTGTCTCTTGCCGCGCGGCGATATTCCGGCGATAGCCATCGAGCCGAGCGCGACGCCGACATTGGAAGCGACGCCGGTACCGCCGACGCGCGCAGTTCCGCCGACCGATGTGCCGCCCACGCGCGTTCCGCCCACGTTCACGCCCGCGCCGCCGACCGCGACGTTGGAACCCGCGCAAGTGTTGATGGCGACGCCGCAAACGGTCGCGCAAAAGAAACCGACGACTACGCCGCAGCCGCGGCCGGCGATTCCCACCCTCGTCAGTTCCAATGCGGGCGGGCAGGGCGGCGGCGACAGTGGGTCGGGCGGCGGTTTATTTTCGATAGCGGCGCTTTTGGGCGCGGCGGGTATTATCGGCATTGGTTTGCTGGGCATTATTGGGATTGTGGGTTTTGCCATTTGGCGAATCTTTGCGCGCCAAGTGGACATTGCGCTGGACCCAAATGATTCGCCCGATGACCAACAGTATTATCAATGAATTTTCTCATCACCGGCGGCGCGGGATTCATCGGCGCGGCGCTTGCCAATCAATTGGTCCGCGCGGGACACAGCGTCCGCGCGTTGGACGATTTGAGCGCGGGCGATAACGCCAGTCTCGATGCGCGCGTCCTCTTTACGCGCGGCGATGTGCGCGACGTGCCGAAATTGTGGGGCTTGCTGCGCGGGGTGGATTGCGTCTATCATCTCGCCGCGCGCGTTTCGGTGCCGGAATCGGTTTTGTATCCCGTCGAATACAACGCGGTGAATGTCGGCGGCACTGTCGCGCTCATGACGGCGATGCGCGATGCGGGCGTGCGGCGCGTCATTCTCGCGTCGTCGGGCGCGGCGTACGGCGAACAAACGGCGCAGCCCGTTTGCGAGAACGCGGTGATGCATCCGACCACGCCGTATGCGGTGAGCAAACTCGCGGCGGAATATTACGTTCACGCCATCGGCGCCTTGTCCAACATTGAATCGGTGGCGCTGCGAATTTTTAACGCCTATGGACCCCAACAGCAATTGCCGCCTTCGCACGCGCCCGTCATTCCGCGTTTTTTGCAAGCCGCATTGAGCGGCGGTTCGCTCGTCATTTTTGGCGACGGCAAACAGTCGCGCGATTTTGTGTATCTTGACGATGTGGTGACGGCGCTCGAACGCGCGGCGACGGCGCAAAATATCAATCGCGCCATTATCAATATCGGTTCGGGCGCGGACGTGACGATGGACCAACTTGTGGATACGATCGACGCGTTGTTGCAAACGCAAACGCATCGTTTGTACAATCAAGAAGCGAGCGCGGGCGTATCGCGTTTGGTCGCGGATATTTCGCTGGCGCAAAAATTATTGGATTGGACGCCGCAAATTTCGCTGCGGCAAGGATTGGCGCAAATTCTGGAGCGCGATGTCCGTTTTCAACTTGCCGCGTCTTGACGCGCCCGACCCCTTTGCCGACGCGCTCGAACAGTATTGGATGACAGGCAAGGCGGAATTGGAATTGTGGCGCGAGGACGGTTATTTCAACACCGAGAATGTCGGCTGGTATTTCACGACCTTTGCCGATTTTTTGAAAATTGAAAAAGCCGCGCTGAAATGGGCGCGCGGGCGCGTCTTGGATGTCGGCTGCGGCGCGGGCCGCATCGCGTTGTATTTGCAGCGCAAAGGATTGCGCGTCACCGCGCTTGACAATTCGCCGCGCGTCGCCGCGCTCGCGGCGGCGCGCGGCGTGCGCGATGTGCGCGTCGCGTCGGCGTGCGAACGTTTGCTCTTCCGCCGCGGCGAATTTGAAACGGTTATTTTATTTGGCAACAATTTGGGACTCTGCGGCAGCCGCGCGGGTCTGGAAAAAATGTTGCGCGAACTCGCGCGCGTGACAAAACCGCACGCGCGGCTTTTGGCGACGACGCGCGCGCCGGGCATGTTTAATCCCAAGCATCGCGCGTATTGGGAACAGCGGTTGGCGCGCGGCCAGGAGTTTGGCGCGATTCGTTTGAAATTGAAATTTGGCGCGAGCGAACAAACGCTGGATTGGTTCTGGCTTGCGCCGCAAACGCTGATGGAACTTGCGTGGGCAACGGGCTGGCGCGTCGCGGATATTTTTGGCGACGGGCGCGCGGAAGAGGGATACGGCGCGGCGCTGGAAAAAAGAAAATAAGAAACGCTTCCAACTTGCGAACTCGCTCCGAATTCGCAAGTTGGATTTTTACGGCGTTTCCGTTGCGGCGTCGTCCGCGCCAGAATCCGCGTCGTCCGCCAAAAGCGCGCGCGCGCGCGTCTCATCTTTGGGCGCGACGAGGATGCGAAATTCGCCAAGCCCGTTCACCACAAAACCGAGCGTGCCCATAGATTCATTTTGAAAAATCGCGCGAATCCCCTCCGCTTCCAATTTGCTGCGAATCACTTGCGCTTCGAGTTCCCCCGACGCGCGATAAATTTCAACCGGTACGGTTTCTTTCATAGTCTCCTCTCACGCGGTCATTCTTGTTCCTCTGTGCGTTCTTGTTCTTTTGCCTTGTCGCTCGCGCGCTGCTTTTGCCAAAACTTTTGTTCGCGTTTTGTGCGGACGGGTTCGACGCGGCTCGTGACCGGGCGCGCGGTGATGATGAAACCGGTGTGCGCGATCATGCGGTCGTCGGGGCGCAAGCGTTCGGCGTTCAATTTGTATTTGCGGTGAAGTAATTCGCTCACCTCGATTTCGACCCAATGGCTCTGGCGTTCCATTTCCGCCAGCATGTCGCTCACCTGATTCGTCGTCGGCACGAGCGAGCCGAAAAACCCGCCGGGGCGCAGCGCGGCGTGCGCTTGCGCGAGAAAGAGCCACGGCTCGCGCACGTCGAGAAAAAGCGCGTCCGCGTTTTTTTCGTCAAAGCCCGCGCGAATGTCGCGCTCGCGGAATTCTACATACGGCGTCAATTTGGCGCGCGCGATATTTTTGCGCGCATTGTCCTGATGTTCGGCGCGCTCTTCGTACGTGTACACTTTGCCCGTCGGCTGCACCATTTGCGCCAGCGCGAGCGTCATGGCGCCGCTGCCCGTGCCGGCTTCCAATACGGTCATGCCGGGATGGATATTCATTTTCAAAAGCAAATAGCCGATTTCTTTTGGGTACACGATTTGCGTCGCGCGGCTCACGTTCATCACGAGGTCGAGCGTCGAAGGTTCGAGCAAGACAAAATGTTCGCCCAACTGCGTCGGCGCTTGCGAACCGAATGCAACATCCAACAGCGTCTCGTGTTTGATAAAACCGAGATGCGAATCGAGGCGGGCGTTGGGCGTGAGGCGCGTGACGATGCGCTTGCCTTCCGGGTCGAGCAAAAGAATCATGTCGCCAAATTGCGGTTTCTTCATGTTTGAGATTATACAATAGTTGTGGTACCATTTTGCGCGCATGGATATTTTGGCGCAGCAGGTGGAAATTTATCAGCAGCTCGCGCGGCTTTCGGCGGACGACGAAGGCATCGAGCAGTTGGCGCGCGCGCTCGCGCAGTATTCGGGCAAGGCGGTCTTGATTCAAGACAAACGGCTGCAATATCTCGCGCAAATTCCCGCGCCCGAATTAAAGAACTGGGCGGATATTTTGGACGCGCTGCAATTGTCGTCCTATCTGCCGCCCGAATTGCATGACCGCAAACAATCGTATTTGGTGGCGGAACCGATTACGCAAGTTTTTGAAACGTGCGCGCGGCTGGTCATGCCGATTGTGACGCGCAAAGTCGCGCGCGGTTACGTGTCGCTCTTGACGCGCACGCCGCAATTTGACGCGCGCGACCGTGTGGCGGCAACGCAAGGCGCGCTCGTCGCCGCGATGGAGATGGCAAAGGTCAAAGCCGTCAGCGTGGCGGAACAAAAACTGCGCGGCGATTTGATTCAAGCGGTCTTGGCGCAAGCGATTAGCGAGGCGGACGCGCTGGGATGGGCGGAACGCGCGGGTTTTCGTAAAACGGGCCCTTTTGTCGCGTTGGCGATGCAGTGGCACAACCGCGACGCGCCATCCATCCGTCGTTTGGAAACGATTGTGAGCGGTCAAATCAAACGGCAGCGGCAGCGCGTCTTGGTCACTGCGCGCGAAAATGAAATCGTCGCGTGGTACGCCTTGACGCCGGAACGCGGCATCGCGGAGGCGGAACATTTCGCGCAGGCGCTTTTGAATTTGGCGCGCGCGGAATTTCCCAAAGCGTCGCTCGCCATCGGCATCGGGCGGCCGGTGGGGACGCTGCGCCAATTGCGCGTGTCGTATCACGAAGCCGCGCAAGCCATGACGCTGGAGCAGCGCTTGCGGCACAACAAACCGCAGGCGTTTGCGAATCTGGGCGTGTATCGGTTGCTTTTGCCGCTGACGGAATCGAACGAACTGCGCGCGTTTGCGGACCAAATTTTGGGGCAGTTGATTGCGGACGAGCGCGCGGGCAAAACGCATTTGTTGGAAACGCTGCGCGTCTATTTTGCGTGCAACGGCAATGTCGCGCAAACGGCGAAACAACTGTATGTTCATCGTAACACGCTGTTGTATCGGCTCGACCGCGTGCGCGAGGTGGGCAAACTCGATTTGGACGACGCGGAAACGCGCTTGCAATTGCAATTGGCGCTGCGCGCGCATGAATTGACGCGCGAACAAAAAACGTAATCGGCTAAAAAAACGAAAGCTACAAGCTTTCGTTTTTTTGTGCCAAGTGTTGCGCCGTCAATTTTTGTATCGTCTTGAAGCCCCGCAGCGTCGCCGGCGCGCGAATCGTTTTTTCCAAGACGGCGTTGGAAAATTTCGATTCACTCTGTTTGGTCTGGCACAACCAATACACCTCGCGCGCGTGAACGTGAAATCTATCCTGTTTGTTTTGCAATGCCATCAAGTTTTGCGTTTGTTCCGCATTGAGCGGCTGCGCGAGGAACGCGACATTGAACGCGCCCGCCGCGTCCAATTCCTTTTTCGGAAATGCTTGATATGCGACAAGCGCGCGCATTTCGACATCCGTGCGTAGAAAGGTGGCGACCGCGTATCCGAGATTCTGTTCGAGATGCTGCGCGATGGCGCGTTCCAACGCCGCGGCGCGTTGCGCGTCGGTTTCAAAAATGACGTTGCCGCTGGCAATAAAGGTTTCGACGTTTTGAAATTTCAATGCTTGAAAGAGCGCGCGCAAGGTTTCCATCTTGACGGTATGTCCGCCGACGTTGATGGCGCGCAAAAAGGCGACGTAACGCGTCATGTTTGCGATTATAGCGGAGATTGCGCGCGCAATCAAAATATGACGCACTCCTTCAAAAAACGAGAGGGCAAAATTTTCTACAGTCATCGCGCACAATTCCGCCGCGCTGTTTTAGTGCGATTTGTCTAATGACAAGCGCGCGTGTTTCTGTTACAATCTTCACAATGTTTTCGCTCGGTATTATTATCGTCGTCATTACGCTTGTTGGAGTCATCCTCCTTAGCAACAGGCGTGATTCGGTTTGGGCAAATATCGGGTATCGCCCCCGACGACGATAAGCGAGCAAACGACGCAAGCGTATCGAAAACCGCCTGAACCATCAGGCGGTTTTTTTTGCCTCCAATGAGGGCGGCAAAAAATTTTGCGGCGTCAAATAAATTTTGGACGGAGCGTCCTTCAAAGAAGAAGGTAGGCAAGCGCCTACCTTTTGTTTTTTTCAGCAGGAGCGACAAAAATGTTCACACAATATCATTCCCAAGCGGAAATGGATCAATGGCATCAGGCGTGTGCGGATGCGGCGCAGACCGCGCCAGACGCGCCGCGCGCGGGCGCCGCGCGCGGCGCGACCGCCAAAGGTCAAGGCGAGCGTTATACCGCGCACCGGGACGCGCAAACCATGTCAACCCTGTCAACGCAAATGGTGGACGATTGGGCGGGCGAATGTATGTTTGACTGTTATAACGGTTGAACGAACGTTCGGTCGCTATTTTTATTTTCAAATTTTGATTTTCGATTTTCGACCGCGCCGTTTGGGGACGCGGCAATCGAAAATCGACAATCGAAAATCGAACATTGGAGCAGAGAATGCCTAAACTAGCAGGCGCGCAAATTTTGTGGGAATGTTTAGTGCGTGAAGGCGTAGAGGTCGTTTTTGGTTATCCGGGCGGCGCGATTTTGCCGTCGTACGACGCGATGCTGCAATATCCGATTCATCATGTGCTGGTGCGCCACGAACAGGGCGCGTCGCACATGGCGGACGGTTACGCGCGCGCGTCGGGCCGCGTCGGCGTTTGCGTCAGCACAAGCGGCCCCGGCGCGACAAACATGTTGACCGGTCTCGCCACCGCGCTGATGGATTCTATTCCGGTCGTCGCAATTACGGGACAGGTCGGCACCAAAGTAATCGGCAGCGACGCGTTTCAGGAGACCGATGTGACGGGCGTCTCGCTGCCCGTGACGAAACACAATTATTTGGTGACGGACGTTCACGAATTGCCGCATATTATTCGCGAAGCGTTTCATATTGCGCGTTCGGGACGCCCGGGGCCGGTGCTGATTGATATTCCCAAAGATGTGCAGTTGGCGACGATGGAGTTTGAATATCCGACCGCGCCGCTTCATTTGCCGAACGAGCGTTTGCTCCAGCGTTATGCGCCGATGGAATATTTTGAACGCGCGGCGCAATTGATCGCGCAAGCGGAACGTCCTTTGATTCTCGCGGGACACGGCATTACGTTGAGCGGCGCGGAACAAGAGGTTCTGGAATTTGCGGAAAAGCACAACATTCCGGTCACGCTCACGCTGCTCGGCATCGGCAGTTTTCCGGCGGAACATCCGTTGTGTCTCGGCATGATGGGGATGCACGGCGGCGTTTGCGCGAACGAAGCGATTCAGAACGCGGATTTGTTGCTGGCGATGGGGATGCGTTTTGACGACCGCGTGACGGGCAATTTGAAAACGTATTCGCCGTACAGCAAAAAGATTCATTTTGAAATTGACCCGTCCGAAATTAACAAGAACGTCAAAGTGGATGTGCCGCTGCTCGGCGATTTGAAAGCGTCGCTGCAAAAACTCGCGCCGTTGGTGGCGCCGAAACGCCATGACGCATGGCTGGCGCATCTCAAGAATGAGCTGGAACAAAATCCGATGCGCGATGTGTTGGATTGGGAATCGGCTGACGGTTTGATGAGCGAACATGTGGTGCATGACATCTGGACGGCGACGCAAGGCGAGGCGATTGTGGTGACGGATGTGGGTCAGCATCAGATGTGGGAAGCGCAATACTATTTGCACAATAAACCGCGCACGCTCATCACGAGCGGCGGTCTCGGCACAATGGGTTTCGCGCTGCCCGCGGCGATTGGCGCCAAATTGGCGTGTCCCGATAAAGAGGTGTGGGTGATTGCGGGCGACGGCGGTTTTCAAATGACGCTCTATGAGATGGCGACCATCGTCCAAGAAAAATTGAAAATCAATATCGCCATTTTGAATAACGGGTATCTCGGCATGGTGCGCCAGTGGCAAGAATTTTTCTATGACGCGCGTTACGCCGCGACGCCGATTCTGTCGCCCGAATTTACCAAGCTCGCGGAAGCGTACGGCATTCCCGGTTATTTGGTGGAGCAGCGCGCGGATGTGATGAGCGTGTTGGAAGAGGTGCGTTCGTCGTCCGGCCCGGCGCTGATTGAATTTCGCGTCAAGATGGAAGACGCGGTATATCCGATGGTGCCCGCGGGCGCGAATTTACAGGACATGATTAAACGCGAAAAGGCGGCGCAACCGCTCTAAGTAGCGAGTCAACAGTCAACAGTCGCAAGTCAATCCTTTTGCTACTGTCTACTGTTTACTGTCTACTTTTCACTGCTTTATGAAACATACACTAGTCGCTCTCGTTCAAGATAAACCCGGCGTGCTAAATCGCGTGGCGTCGCTCTTTCGCCGCCGCGCGTTCAATATCGAATCGCTCGCCGTCGGTCACACCGACCAAGCGCATATTTCGCGCATGACTATCGTAATTGATTCCGACAATACCAACGCGCATTTGGTGGAAGCGAATCTGGCGAAATTGGTGAACGTGCTGGACGTTCAAGACGTGACCAACATGGATACGATTTTCCGCGATTTGGCGCTCGTCAAAGTGCGCGCGGACGCGGCGGCGCGTGCGGAAATCGCGCAGCTCGCCGACATCTTTCGCGCAAAAATTGTGGACGTGGCTTCCGATTCGGTCATTGTCGAAGTGACCGGCGACGAAGACAAAATCGAGGGCTTGGTCGAATTGCTGCGCCCGAAAGGCATTTTGGAAATGGTGCGTACGGGACGCATTGCGATGGTGCGCGGCAATCAATCCGCCGACCGCAAAAACGGCAACGGCAAATACAACGGCAATGGCCACGTCACGCACGATGTCGGCGTGAGTTCGGTGTAGGTTCAAGGAGTCAACAGTCGAATGGCAAAAATTTATTATGAAAATCACGCCGACCTCAGTCGCTTGAAAGGCAAAAAGGTCGCGGTGATTGGGTATGGAAGTCAGGGTCACGCGCACGCGTTGAATTTAAAAGAGAGTGGCGTGGATGTGGTCGTCGGTTTGCACGAAGGTTCTAAATCGCGCGCAAAAGCCAAAGCCGATGGTCTCACGGTGAAATCGGTCGCGGACGCGGCAAAAGAAGCGGACGTGATTATGATTCTCACGCCCGATGTGGGACAAAAAGATTTGTACGAAAAGGAAATCGCGCCGTATCTGACAAAAGGCAAAACGCTGATGTTTTCGCACGGATTCAACATTCGTTACGGCAGAATCGTGCCGCCCAAGGATGTTGACGTTTCGATGATTGCGCCCAAAGCGCCGGGGCATCGCGTACGCGAAGTGTACAAAGACGGCGGCGGCGTGCCGATGTTGATTGCGGTGGAGCAAGACGCGAGCGGCGATGCGTTCGCGAACGCGTTGGCTTATGCGAAAGCGATTGGCGGAACGCGCGCGGGCGTTTTGGAAACGACGTTCAAAGAAGAAACGGAAACCGATTTGTTTGGCGAACAAGCCGTATTGTGCGGCGGCGTCAGCGCGTTGGTGAAAGCAGGTTTTGAAACGCTCGTCAAAGCGGGCTATCAACCCGAAGCCGCTTACTTTGAATGTATGCACGAATTGAAATTGATTGTGGATTTGATGTATCGCGGCGGTTTGAATTACATGCGCTATTCCGTCAGCGACACCGCCGAACACGGCGATTACACCGGCGGTCCGCGCATCGTCACCGAAGAAACGTATGGCGCGATGCACCAGATGTTGACCGAAATTCAAGACGGCACGTACGCAGACAAATGGATCAAGGAAAACGAAGCGGGGCGTCCGTGGTTCAACGCGAAACGCGCAGAGGAACGCAATCATCCGATTGAACAAGTCGGCGCGGAAATGCGTTCGATGATGCCGTTTTTGGATCCGGTGACAGTCAAGCCCGGTGATTGAGTCCGCAGTCGAGAGTCAACAGTCGAAAGTATCGAATCGTTGACTCTCGACTCTCGACTATTGACTATGGACTCGTATGTAAGAATTTTCGACACCACCCTCCGCGATGGGGAGCAATCGCCGGGCGCGTCGTTGACGAGCGCGGAAAAATTGGAAATCGCGCGGCAGCTCTCCAAACTCGGCGTGGACATTATCGAAGCCGGTTTTCCCGCCGCGTCGCCCGATGATTTGGAAGGCGTGAAACAAATCGCGCAAGAGGTAGGCAATCCGTCGTACGGAACGCTCGCCGAAGCGTTCCCCTCTGCGCGCGTGCCAATCATCGCGGGACTTGCGCGCGCGAATAAAAACGATATTGAAAAATGTTGGGAAGCGGTGAAACACGCCAAGCACCCGCGCATTCACACCTTTCTCGCGACGAGCGATATTCATTTGAAATACAAATTGAAAATGTCGCGCGAAGAGGTGGTCGAACGCGTGCGCGAGATGGTGAGTTACGCGAAATCGTTTTGCGACGACGTAGAATTTTCGCCCGAAGACGCGGGGCGCAGTGATCCTGAATATCTCTTGGAAGTTTTGGAGGTTGCGATTCAAGCGGGCGCGACGACGCTGAACATTCCCGATACGGTGGGTTATACGACGCCGCAAGAATTTGGCGCGCTCATCAAGGGCTTGATTGAAAACACGCCGGGCGCGGACAAGGTGATTTGGAGCGTGCATTGTCACGACGATTTGGGTTTGGCGACGGCGAACACGCTCGCGGGTGTGACGAACGGCGCGCGCCAAGTCGAAGTCACCATCAACGGCATCGGCGAACGCGCGGGCAATACGTCGCTTGAAGAAGTGGTGATGGCGATGCACACGCGGCCCGCGCTCTTTGGTTTGCAGCACGGCATCGAGACGACGCAAATCGCGCGCGCGTCGCGCATGGTGTCCAATTTCACCGGCATTCCCGTTCAGCCAAACAAAGCCATCGTCGGCGCGAACGCGTTCGCGCACGAGGCGGGGATTCATCAAGACGGCATGTTGAAAAATAACATGACGTATGAAATTATGAAACCCGAAACGGTGGGCGTGAACGCGTCGCGTTTGGTGCTGGGCAAACATTCGGGACGGCACGCGCTCAAAGCGCGTTTCATCGAACTCGGTTACACCTTGAACGACGATGAACTGGACCAAGCGTTCGCGCGATTCAAAGATTTGGCGGACAAGAAAAAAGTGATTACCGACGCAGACTTGGAAGCGTTGGTGTCCGATGAAATCGCGTCGCTGAACGTATTGTTTTCGCTCGATGGAATGCAAGTCGTGTGCGGCACGATGGGGATGCCCACCGCAACAGTGCGCCTCAAAGACCCCGATGGCAAAACGCACACGGTCGCCGCAATCGGCACGGGTCCCGTTGACGCGGTGTACAAAGCGATTGACGCGATTGTGAATTGCCCAAACACGCTGCTCGAATTCAACATTCACGCGGTGACAGAAGGGATTGACGCGTTGGGCCAAGTGACGGTTCGGATTCAGGGCAAAGAATTGCAAACGCGAATGGATGTGCAGCGCGAAATGGAACGCACGCGCACATTCGGCGGTTATGGCGCGGACACGGACACTATCGTCGCGTCGGCAAAAGCATATATCGCCGCGCTCAACAAATTGTTGATTGCGATGCAGGCGCAAGAGAATGTGGCGAATACGGAGATTTCGTTGGCGGCGTGAGGGTTGCCAGCGGATTGGGAATCAAGTCAAAAGTCAAAAGTCAAAAGGTAAAAGTCGAATACTAAAAATCAAAAATCAAAAATGACTCCCCGAACTTTATTCGAAAAAATCTGGGACGCGCTTATTTTCGCACAAAATAAAGGCGTACTTGCGGATTCAACTTGTTTCACCTGCGAGTTCAAGCGCGTCTCGAATAACTTGGTCGCTGATGCGAAAGCGCGCACGTTTGAGTTCGGATAGCGCCGGCGCCAACAAAGGAATTAGCCCTTTTTGTTTGGCTCGCAACAGTACGCCAATCGTTCCCGTGACGGTCAAGCCATTTTGAATCGCAACTTGGCGCCCAAGACGATCATCAAGAAGCAAAAGGGAGTTGGTAATTTCCAGCCCAAGCGCGATTGCTTCGGCTTCGCCTTTGCCGAGGTCTGTTATCGAACGTAACGAATTGGGGACATTTACAGAGCGAACTGTAATCCAACTCAACTGGGCAAGATTTGGTACCCGTTCGCCAAGTTGTGCGCCAGCTGATAACTCGTCAACCACAGCATGTGGTACGATAATTTCACCATACAGTTTTGGCAAGAGTTCGATTTGATCCAATTGTTCAAGATAGAACAACGGCGACGTATCGGAAATAACCAGCGTATATTCAGGCATTCGCGAAATCTTGCTCCAATTCTTCGCGTGTCAAATCAATGATTGGAACGCCATAGTCGCCAAGCCGATGTAAAAAAACAACGCGTGGGATGCCTGCCAACTCGGCGGCGCGTCCTGAAGAAATGCGTCCGAGCTCAAAGAGCTTGACCGCTGCAAGCATACGAAATTCAGCCGCAAAATCCTCTTGGGACAAATGCAGCGCCGAGAGAATTGTTTCGGGATATTCAATCGTAATTGTCATATTTTCGACTCCTACGCAAGTGTAGGACAAATCAAGAGAATCGTCAATGAACCGAACGCCAAAAACGCTTTTCGAAAAAATCTGGGACGCGCATATCGTTTCACAGAACGACGGCGCGCCCGCGATTTTGTATGTTGATTTACAACTTGTCCACGAAGTTACTTCGCCGCAAGCGTTCACCGAATTGCGGAATCGTGGAATCAAGGTGCGACGACCCGATAGAACAGTTGCTACGGTTGACCATTCGATTCCCACATACGACCGTTCGCTGCCCATCATGGACGCGCTCGCGGCGAAACAACTCGACATGATGTATGCGAACGCGCGCGATTTTGGAATTCGCATTTATGACCGCATGAACGACAAGCAGGGCATCGTGCATGTGATTGGGCCCGAACTCGGTTTGACACAGCCGGGCATGACGATTGTGTGCGGCGATTCGCATACGTCCACGCACGGCGCATTCGGCACGCTCGCGTTCGGCATTGGCACGAGCGAAGTGGCGATGGTGCTGGCGACGCAAACGCTTTTACAAAGAAAACCCAAAACGATGAATGTGCGCGTGGAAGGAACGCAGTCGAACGGCGTGACCGCCAAAGATATTATTCTCGCGTTGATTGCAAAAATCGGCGTGGATGGCGGCACGGGTCACGTCATTGAATACAGCGGCTCGGCGATTCGCGCGCAAACGATGGAAGGACGCATGACGATTTGCAACATGTCCATCGAGGGCGGCGCGCGCGCGGGAATGATCGCGCCGGACGAAGAAACTTTTAATTATGTCGCGGGACGCGAATTTTCGCCCAAGGGCGCGGATTGGGATGCGGCGGTCGCGCGTTGGAAACAACTGCCGACGGACGAGGGCGCGCAGTACGACGCGCTGGTGGAACTCGACGCGAACGCGTTGGAACCGATGATAACGTATGGCAACAATCCGGGGATGGGCATTCCCATCACGGCGCGTGTGCCTGACCCCGACGCGATTGGTGATGTGCATCAAAAAGCCGCGCTGCGCAAAGCGCTGCAATACATGGATTTGCAGCCGGGAAAATCTTTGATTGGTCATCCGGTCAATGTTGTGTTTATCGGTTCCTGCACAAATTCGCGCATTGGAGATTTGCGTCTCGCCGCGAAAATTATGCAAGGCAAACGCGTTGCGGAAAATGTGCGCGTGATGGTTGTCCCCGGTTCGCAGCAAGTGAAACGCCAAGCGGAGCAAGAAGGGCTAGACAAAATTTTCCGCGAAGCGGGCGCAGAGTGGCGAGAGGCGGGCTGCAGTATGTGTATCGCCATGAATGGCGATCAACTCGCGCCGGGCGAATATTCTGTTTCGACAAGCAATCGCAATTTTGAAGGACGCCAAGGCAAAGGCGGACGCACGTTTCTCGCGAGTCCAATAACGGCGGCGGCGACGGCGATTCATGGCGTTGTGACTGACCCGCGTTCCATTGTTTTGGAGTGATTTTTCATGTCTGAAGACATCTACGGTCACGAAGAGTCTTTTTACAAAGGCGTCAAAAGTGAAGGAGATGAGTGGCGCAGAAAAGAGTTTGTAAAATGGCTTGAAAATGCCAAAAAAAATATTCAAGCGAATCTATATGGCATCGCAATTGACGACATGCTGGATGCATTATGCTACGACAGCAGGGTTAGCGTTATTGAAGCGCTCGTCTCAACATTTGAGATGGGACCAATCAATGAAGCAATTCGGAGAGCGCTCGGCGCTCTTGTGAAATATATTTTAGAGACTAACGGAAAGTATGATCTTGAGCATGTAAGGCGCGTTGCAAACCTTCAACATTTGTGGAGAGAGCAAAGAATGGGGTTCAACACGTCCGATGAAGAATGGTAGCAGACTCTCGTTTCCTTTTATATCCAGATACCTATCTCCACTTTTTAATATGGAACCCATCAAAAAATTTCAAGGCAAAACAATTCATCTTGCCAACAGCGACGTTGACACCGACCAAATCATTCCCGCGCGTTATCTAAAAGTGACGGACAAAAAAGGTTTGGGCGAAGTCGTGTTTTACGATTGGCGGTACGATGCCGACGGCAATCCGAAAGACGATTTTATT
>JAJVIA010000102.1:11275-18365 GCA_022072245.1 Anaerolineae bacterium | reverse complement strand
AAATCAAAACCGAAACGCGCGGCGAGCGTCGCGGCGTCCGCCAGTCCGGTGGACGAAAGCAAATCGTCATAACTCTTTTTGAATTCTGCGGGATTCGCCTGATACTGCGCGTACAAACCGAGTCCAAACAATAAACCAAACATGTACGGAAAATTGTAAAACGCCATGCTGTCGCGATAGTAATGCGGTTTCGCCGCCCACATGTACGGGTGCAGCGCGTGCGGGTCCAAACCGTCGCCGTAGGTTTCCTTTTGCGCGTCCGTCATGAGTTCGCACAATTCTTGGATCGACCATTCGCGCGCGCGACGCCCCTCGAATACGCGCTGTTCAAACAAAAAGCGGCTCGTAATATCCACCACGACCTGACACGCGCCTTGCAGCGAATTTTCCAAAATCGCCAACTGTTCTTGCGCGTTCGCCTCACGCAGCGCCGCCTGTTTCACAATCGTTTCGCAAAAGATGCTCGCCGTTTCCGCCAACGTCATGGGCGTACTGCGCTGAACAGCCGTGCGCGGCGCAAGCGCCAGATTGTGATACGCATGTCCGAGTTCGTGCGCGAGCGTACTCATCCCGCCGAACGCGGGTTTGAAATTGGTCAGCACGCGCGACTCGGCTGCGCGCACGCGCATACAAAACGCGCCATCGCGTTTCCCCGCGCGCGGTTCCGCGTCAATCCAATGTTCGTCGAACGCGCGCTGCGCCAAGCCCTTCATTTTTTCCGAGTACGAACCGAAATGGGCGAGAACAAATTCGCGCGCGTCGTCGTACGACCACACGCGCGTATCCGCGCCGAGCGGCGCAAAAATATCGTAAAAGGCGAGTCGCTCCAACCCCAGCGCGCGCGCTTTGGCGCGGAGATAACGCCGAAACGCAGGGAACGCTTCGCGCGCCGCGCCGAGCATGGCGTCCAACGTCGCGCGGTCAATCGCCGCGTCAAAAATCGCTTCGTCCAGCGCGGATTCCCAATGACGGCGCGCCGAAAGCGTATTTAGCTGTCCTTTGATGCTGTTGAGCGCGGCGGCGAGCGGCACGGCGTGTTTTTCCCACGCTTCGAGTTCGGCGCGATGCGCGCGTGCGCGCACGTCACGTTTCGCGTCATAGGCGAGATTCCGCACCGCGCTCATCGGCAGCGCTTTGGTTTCGCCGTCGAGTTCCACGTCCACCATGATTTGCGACGAGACGTTGCCGTGCAAACGCGCCCACGCGCTGCCGCCCGACAAATTCAATTCCGCCGCGAGTTCTTCTTCGACGGGCGTCATCTGATGCGTCGCCTCGATTTTTGCGCGTCGCAGCGCGTATTCATGCGCCCGCGCGGTTTCCGATTGCGCGACGAGCGCGTCCGTATCGAGCGAGCCGAGCCACGCGACGAGACGCGTGCCGAGTTTCGAGAGCGTGGCGAGATGAATTTGCAGCGCGCTCAATTTCGCCTGCGCCAACGCGTTGCGCGAATCGGTGGCGACGAACGAATGAATGTACATCATCAGCGTATGCGCTTCGTCCATCGTCGCGTTGTACGCGTCCATCACCGCGTCGAACGCGCGCACAGTTTCCGCGTCCGTCGTCGCGTTCGGCGCGCGTTCCACCTGCCGCGCGTCGAACAATTCGACGAGCGCGTTCACGCGCGCGACGACCGCCGCCATGCCCTGTTCAAACTCGGCTGATTCGAGCGAAGGGAAAATGTTAGAGAGGTCCCAGTGTGGAAGATTCATATTTTAGAATACCGGAAACAGGATATAGCTGTCCGAAACGGGCAGCATGGGTCTGGCGCCTATAAAAACTTGCGCGCAATCGCCAAGAGGCGCACGTACGCGTTATTGAGCAGCGGGGACCACGATGAATCCGGCAGAATCGGCGGGAATGATTCAACGCCGGGCTGGTCCCACCGGTTGTTGGTCCCCGTACCGTCCCAAATCAAAGGCACCGCCGGAAACCCAAATTCTTTGGCGGCGGGATGCGCGTCAAAGGCATTGTGTTCAATCGTATTATTGTGAATGTGATTGTTTTCGGGTTCCGTGCCAACGTCGAATGTAGCGCGGTCGCTAAAAAAAGTATGCAGCGAAACCATCGCAATCGCCGCGCTGCGATTGTCGCGGATTTCATTGTTGGCAATCTCAGCGCCGTCGGGTCCGAGCAAGACCATACCGACGCCGGGCGGAACTCGCGAGACGATGCTGCCGGGCTTGCCGAAATTTTCCAGATTGTTGCCGATGATGCGATTGTTGACCAATTTGTTGTCGGTCGTTTCCTTGCGCACGAGGTCGGGCAAAACAAAAACGAGCAAGCCGCTGGTGTTATCGTGCAAGTAATTATTTTCCGCGAGACCGCGCGACGTATTTTCAAATTCCAAACCCGTCACATTGCCGTACGCTTCATTGTTACGCACCACGACATCTTCGGATTGACCGATATACAACGCGGCGTCGCTCGCGCGCGTCACGACATTATTTTCCATCAACACATTTTTGGTGTGAACGGGGAACAAGCCATATTCGCCCGTATCGTCCGCGAATATATTACGCAGCGTTACGCCGTCCGAACCATTCACGAGAATGCCGTTGGCTTGATAATTTTTGACAATCAAATTTTCCGCGACGAATTGGTCGCCGCACGCAATGATGCCGTTGCCAATTTGTTTTTGCCCGTCGAGTACGGGCCGCGTATCGCCCTGCCCTTCGCCGCGCACGGTAATGTTGTTGCGCTTGACAATGACGCCTTCATTGTACAAGCCAGACGAAATCAAGACCGTATCGCCCGGCCGCGCCTTGTCAACGGCATCCTGAATTTTTTCGCCGGGTTTGACCGTAAGCGTTTGCGGGTCGCTGACGACGGGTTGTTTTTCGACCGCGCAAGTGGGCGTACGATTTTCTTCCTTTGCCTGCGCCTCGTTGCCGCGGTCGGGCCCGGGCGGCAAAAAGAAATACAACAAGCAAGCAAAGAGAATGGCGAACGGAATGATAAACAGCCAGAGTTTGCGATTTTTCATATGACCTCACGAACGATCTTGATTCGACGCGCGCAGCCGCGCGACCAATACAGGCGGGAATTCATGATAATTGAACCACGACGCCCAACGCGCGCTTGTCAACGCATCGGGGATGCGCGGTTCCAACAAGCCATCCAAAACCAAACCGGCGCGAAACGCTTCGCCCAACAATTCATGCAAAGGACGATGAAAATAAAAATGCGCGATGGGCTGTTCAGACATGGCAAGACCCTGATACGCGTGCGAGGAGAGATAGCGGTCCAATTTCAACACGAACGTTTCGGCTGCAACGCCATTCTCTTCGCGGAATTCGGCGGCAAACATCGGATTGTTGGAATTGAAACACGGGTGCATTGTCGCCAACACAAAACGCCCGCGCGGTTTCAAGAGCTGCGGCGCGACGCGAAACATGGGCGCAATGGCGGACATGTCCATGATCGCCATGTTGCAGACGATGGCGTCAAAAACATTTTCCCCCAAGGAGCGCAGCGCGTTTTCATCCGTCGCATCCACAACGCGGTATTCGACTTGGGCATCAAACGGTTTGGCGCGCGCGCGTGCGCGTTCAATCATTGCGGGACTAAAATCCGTCGCGGTCACTTGGACGCCGAGCGAGGCAAGCTTGCGCGCGAATTGACCGTTGCCGCACGCGAGTTCCAACATTTTCTCGCGCGGCTGCGCGCGCAAAAGTTCCAACACGGCGGGTTCGACGAGCTGCAAATGAAACGCGTTGCCTTGCCCCATGCGTTCATCCCAAAACGTCGCGTTGGCGTCCCATCGCGCGCGCGCGTCGGCGGGCAAAACATCCTCGAATTTCATACGCCCCATTCTATGCAATTCCACGCGCAAGACAAACAAAAATCTTTAATCGGGGCTGACCTTCCACAAGCCATCGCGTTTGAAAATGTGTATAATCCGCAGCTATGAAACCGACGCACGCCGACCTTTTGCGCTATGCCTTGTGGCTCGGCGTAGCCAACACCGCGCGCGCCAATCGCAAGTATTACGGTCTGCCGACGACGTGGGCGATTCATCTCGCGCTCAATTCATTCATTCTCTTTTTGCCGGAATTGTATCGCGGCGCCGCCGTATTGTTTCGTCTCGACGCGCGCGCGCAGACAAAACAAAATTTTATTTCCGCCGCGCAAGGCATGGTCGCGGACGCGGCGGCGAACAATCCGCAGTACGCGTTGTATGTCGCGCCCGTCGCGCTGGCGTACATCGTTTCGCATCCCCAATTCAACATCTACAAAGGAAGTTTGGCGGAATTGCGTCTTTTCGGTTTTGGCTTGGACGCGCTGCCCCATTCCGCCACCGCATTCGCGTTCACCAATTTAATGATTGACGCGTTGGACGCGTTTCACGCGCACACGCCCGCCGACGCGCCATGGGCGACGCTCGCCGCGCGCGCGGACGAACATTCCTATCTGGTCGCGGGCGCCTTGTTGGCGGGCGCGAGCGCGCTGTATGAAGCGGGCGAGTATGCCATTCACAAGCAAGAGCTGCGTGAAACCGGCGGCGACGCGAGCAAAATCAATCTCGTGTGGAGCGCCCAAGATACGCTGTTTGATTTAATGTCCAATACCTTGGGCTGGCTCGCGGCAACGCTTCTTCGCAAACGCCCGCGCCGCAAGCGTCAAGCGCCAATCAAGCGTTTGACATGAGTCATTAGAACGATTCCAAATTGCAAGCCGAACGCAAATCGCTTTTGCGAGCCAACAAAAAGATCGGTTGCGTATTTTGATTGCGCGCGCGCACACCGCGCGCCGCATTGCGCTTGTTCAAAAGCGCCGCGCGCAACTTGTGCTACAATCCAATCCTCTATGGACATTTCCACCGCCGCGCAGCGTTTGCGCGAAAATGTCGGGCGCGTCATGGTCGGCAAAGACGAGAGCGTTAATCTCGCGTTCGTCGCGTTATTGTGCGAAGGACATTTGCTGCTCGAAGATGTGCCGGGCACCGGCAAGACCACGCTCGCCAAAGCGCTGGCGAAATCGCTGGACTGTACCTTTCGCCGCATTCAATTCACTCCCGATTTATTGCCGAGCGATTTAACCGGCTTGGCGATTTACAATCAAAAGACGCAGGATTTTGAATTTCGCCCGGGCCCGCTGCTTACGCAAATTTTACTCGCCGACGAAATCAATCGCGCGACGCCGCGCACCCAATCCGCTTTGCTCGAAGCGATGCAAGAACGTCAAATTACGGTGGACGGCAATACGATGCGCGTGCCGCGTCCGTTCTTTGTCATAGCGACGCAAAATCCGGTCGAACTCGAAGGCACGTTTCCGCTGCCCGAAGCGCAAGTGGATCGTTTTTTTATGCGGCTCGAAATCGGTTATCCGAACGCCGCGCAGGAAAGCGCGATGCTCAAACGCTTTGAACGACAGGCGACGAACGACCCGCTGGATGCGCTCGCGCCGGTGTTGGACAATGCGACCTTGTTAGAGATGCAGCGCGCGGCGCAAACCATTCGCGTCGAGGAGAGCATCCGCGAGTATATGGTGTCCATCGCGCGCGCCACGCGCGCCCACAGCGCCATCGAGTTGGGCGTCAGTCCGCGCGGCGCTTTATTTCTGTATCATGCCGCGCAAGCGTACGCCGCGACGCAAGGGCGCGATTTCGTTTTGCCCGACGACGTAAAATATCTTGCGCCGTTCGTTTTGACGCATCGGCTCATCCTCAACGCGCAAACGCGTTTACGCGGCCGCACCGCCCAAGACCTCATTCACGAAATCGTCGAAAGCGTGCCGGCGCCGGTAGAAAACCCGTGAGCGCTGCGAACTGCGCGCGCGCCGCGGCGCAGTCCACAGTCCTCATTGCCCAGTCCTTGTGTTCACGGTCACCTGGCTCGAATTTGCAATTGTGATGGTCGTGTTCGCCGCCCTCTTGGGGCAAGAGACCTTGCTGACCATCGCCGCGCTGTTGGTCGTCAGTTTGCCGCTGGCGTGGGTGTGGCAGCGCGTCGCGTTCTTGCGCGTCGCCTATCAACGTCACTTGAACGAGACGCGCGTCTTTGAAGGCGAACAGGTCACGCTCACTTTGCGCGTTTCAAATCGCAAATGGCTGCCGCTGGCATGGCTGCGCGTGAGCGACCAAACGCCGCTGGCGCTCGCGCCGCGCGAAAAAGCGCTCGCGCCTTCGCACATTCCGCTCACCGGTTTTTTAGAAGCGCGCGCGTCGCTCTTGTGGTATGAACGCGCGCGCTGGGATTATCACATTGACTGCGCCAAACGCGGTTACTATGCCATCGGGCCCGCGACGCTGACAAGCGGCGATTTATTTGGCTTGTTTGAGCGCGGCATCGTCTATCCGCAGGTTGACCGCTTGATTGTCTATCCGCGCCTCTATCCGCTGGAAGAATGGGGCTTGCCGCCCAAAGAACCGTTCGGCGATACGCGTACGCGGCTTGCCGTATTTCAGGACCCGACGCGCATTCGCGGCTTGCGCGATTATCATCCCGACGACGCGCCGAAACATATTCACTGGCGCGCCACCGCGCGGCACAACGCGCTCCAAGTAAAACAATACGACCCGACCATCCAACCCAATTGGATTTTGTTTTTGAATGTCGCCACTTACGAGTTGGCGTGGCAAGGCGTGGACAGCGAACGCGTTGAACAAGCGATTCGCCTTGTCGCCGCGCTCGCCAATTTTGCCGCGTCCCAAAAATACGCGTTCGGTCTCGTCGCCAACGGCGCGTATCCCGATTCCGACCAACGGCTGTGCATCATGCCCGGGCGCGACCCGCTGCAATTACGCAATGTATTGGAAGCGCTCGCGGGAGTTTCGTATTTTGTCACGTCGCCCATCGAGACGCTGCTGCGACGCGAAGCGCCCAATTTGCCGTGGGGCGCGACCTTGATTGTGGTCACAGCTCTGGTCACAGAAAATCTATTGAGCGAAATGCTGCGTCTGCATCAAGTCGGGCGTAAACTCGCGCTCGTTTCTTTGGACGAAAGCTGGACGCCCACGCCCTTGCCCGGCCTCACCGTCTATCAAGCCCATCCCCCCGAACAAAACGCCGCAACGCTAGAAAGAATGGGAGAGAGGGATTGAGGATTTTTGATTTTTGATTTTTGATTTTTGATTTTTGATTTTTGATTT
>JAJVIA010000102.1:0-11175 GCA_022072245.1 Anaerolineae bacterium | reverse complement strand
AACTTTTACCCTCCAACCTTGCATGTCCCAACTCACACTCACCCCGCGTTCTTTACCCCTCCGCGCGCAATTGCGTTTGGCGCTGCTCGCGGCGGCGGAAACGTGCTGGATTTACGCGGCGGTTTTTGTGGTGAGCGCGTTGGCGGGCGCGCCGCGCGTGGTTTCGCCGTTCGGCATTTTTTTGACGTACTGGATTGCGCTGCAAGTGGGACGCTTTGTGCCGCGCGCGAAAAAAACATGGCGCATCTTGCAGGCGTTGACGATCGCCATTGCGTTCCTTACCATTCTCGTCGTCATTCGCCTCAGTTTGTACGACCAAACGCCGTTCGCGGATTTGCATTGGCTGTCCGATTATTTCGCGCGTTTGACCATGCTGCGCGAACACGGCGCGGCGGAACAAATTTCGACGCTCGCGTTGGTCTTTACGTTCGCGCGGGGCTTGAGCATGGCGCAGCGGCCGCTCACGCTATGGACTGTCGGTTATCAATTTCGGCTCGGCATTGTCGTTTTTTTCGTCGCTGCCATCATCTCGGCGCTGAGCCAATCCATCCATTTCGGCGTATGGGTTTTTATTTATTTTGGCTTGTCCCTGCCCGCGATTGCATTGGCGCGCATCGAAGAAGCGGGCCAAGAGCGTCCGTTCGGCGGCAAATGGGCGTTCGTGATGCTGTCCGCCATCGGCGCAGTTATGCTGCTCGGTCTTGCCGTCACACAATTTTTTACGCTCGACGCGATGAATCGGCTTTTTGAACAGTTCTCGCCGCTGGGTTTTGTCGTCCGCCTGCTCGTCGCGCTCGTCGCCATCCCAATCTTTCTAGGCATCGAGTTACTCGCCAGATTGTTGGCGCCCTTGTTGGATTTTTTGCGCGGCGCGTTACAAAATTCCAGTTTCACGCTGAACGGCGCAAATGCCGACGCGCTAAAATTCTTGAATCAAGCGACGCGCGTCGTCGCCGACCTCACGCCGTATTTGCGAATCATCGGCGTCGCGCTCGCTGTCGTCGCAATGGGTTGGCTGATTGCGCGCGCGCTCAATAAACGCGTCGAACGGCGCGAGCGCGAAATGTTTGTGAGCGAAACCATTGACGACCGCGAAAATTTTGCGGCGGAATCCAAACCGCGTCCCAAGCGCGGCAGATTTGCGCGGCGCGAGATTCACGCGGAAAATGTACGGCGCATTTATGCCGCGCTGCTCGTCCAAGCCGAAAATGCGGGCTTGGAACGCCAGACCGCCGAAACGCCGCTCGAATTTTTACCGCGTCTCACCGCGCGCTTTCCCGACATCGCGCCCGCGCTGAGCGAAATCACAAACGCGTATATCGCGGTGCATTACGCGCAGCGTCCCGCGACCGACGCCCAAGCGCGCGCATTGCGCGCGCTGTGGACGCGCGTCAAACCCAAAATGACGAACGTCGAAAAAAAATAGTTTGTTTGCGTCGTTCGTCTGGTTCTCTTTTATCAAACCCATGAAACTCGTAACTGCCAACCAAATGCGCGCGCTCGAACAGCGCGCGGACGCGTCGGGCAATCCGTACGCGCAAATGATGGAACGCGCAGGCGGCTTGAGCGCGCAAGCGCTAATGGAACGCTTTGCCGTGCGCGACCAAAATATCCTCGTCCTCGTCGGGCCCGGCAATAACGGCGGCGACGGTTTGGTCTGCGCGCGCGTTTTGCACGATAACGGCGCGCGCGTCGCGTTGTATGTGTGGCGGCGCGTCCCCGCGCAAAACGACGTAAATTGGGAATTGTGTATGCAGCGCGCCATTCCTTATACACGCGTCGAGGACGACGGCGCTTTTGTCAAACTCAAATCCGAACTCGCGCGCACGCACTGCCTCATTGACGCGCTGCTCGGAACCGGCGTCGCGCGGCCCATCGAAGGCACGTTAAAAGATTTGCTGCGCGTCGTCCGCGCCGAACTGGACGCCAAAACAGCGCGCGCCCAAAATTTGCGCCGCATCACGCCCACGCGCCAACATTCCAGCGCGCCAACGCTTCAACGCCCTCTGGTTGTCGCCATTGATTTGCCGACCGGGCTGCATCCCGACACGGGCGCGCTCGACCCCGCCGCGCTGTCCGCCGATTTGACCGTCACATTCGCCTTTCCCAAAATCGGACAGTTCGCGTTTCCCGGCGCAGAGGCAGTGGGCGAATTGGTCGTCGCCGATATTGACATTCCCGAAGCGTGGGCAAACGATGTGGATTTGGACGTGGCAGCCGCAGACGAAATGTGCGCGCGCTTGCCCGCGCGTCCGCGCAATGCAAATAAAGGCACGTTCGGCAAAATCATTCTCGCGTGCGGCTCGGCGCAATTCACCGGCGCGCCGGTTTTGGCGGCGCACGCGGCGGGACGCGTCGGCGCGGGTTTGACCACGCTCGCGCTGCCGGAAACGTTGCAGCCCGTGATTGCGACAAAAATTGACGAAGCGACTTTTTTGCCGCTGCCCGACCGTTTGGGCGATTGGCGGCCGCGCGCGGCGAATGAATTGCTCGCGACAATTTGGGATAACGAGTACGATGCGCTGCTCGTCGGCTGCGGCTTGGGGACAAGCGAAGGCGCGCGCGATTTTCTCGGACGTTTGCTCGGAAATTTCAACACGCTGGAAAATCCGCCGACGCTCATTCTGGACGCCGACGCGCTCAATTTGCTCGCAGCCATACCCGAATGGTGGAATGTATTTGCGCTCAACGCGCCGCCAATTCTCACGCCGCACCCCGGCGAAATGGCGCGCCTACTCGGAACGGATGTGGCGCACGTTCAAAATCATCGCGTCCAGGCGGCGCGTGACGCGGCGCGTCAATGGCACGCGCTGGTGGTTCTCAAAGGCGCGTTCACCGTCATTGCCGCGCCCGATGGACGCGTGACGCTCATGCCGTTTGCCAACCCCGCGCTCGCCACCGCCGGCACGGGCGACGTATTGGCGGGCGCCATCGCGGGCTTGGCTGCCCAATTACACGCCGCCGCGCGCCGCGCCGCGCAACCGGACGCGCTGCAAATTGCGTACGATGCCGCGCGTCTCGGCGCGTACATTCACGCGTTGGCGGGCGAAATTGCCGCGCGCGAAATCGGAACCGCGGGCGTCGTCGCGAGCGATTTGTTACCGCGCTTGCCGCAAGCGCGTCGAGGATTAGAAACTTGATGCTGAAAATTTTTTACCTAAGCTTGTGCGTCGCGTGCATTGGCTTGGCGGGCTGTGTGCCTTCGCCCACCGCGACGCCGCCGCGCCAAACGCCGTTCCCCACGCTCGCCGCGTTCGACGGCACGGCGACGGCGCCGTCAAATCAAGTCAACGCGCCGACAGCGTCCGCGCCCAATGCCACCGCCGTGCGCCGCGCCACCAGCACGCCGCGCGCGACCCGCGCCGCGCCGCTTGCCGATACAATGCCGCCGCTTGTACAGTTGACCGTTCAAGACCCCGAGCTGCCAATTTCAACCCAACAGCGCGTCGCTTTGAATGTCATTGGCGCGGACAATGAAGTCGTCACGCGTCTCGAATTGTACGACAATAACGTTTTGTACGACGAGGCGACAGCCAGCGCGCCGACCGGCGTTTTCTTTAATCAATTTCATTGGATGCGTCCGACGCCCGGCAAACACACTTTGCGCGCAATCGCGTACGACGCGCACGGCAACGCGAGCGCGCCCGCCGAAATCGCGCTCAATGTCATTACCAACAATCGCGCGCCCAGCGTAATGATTACCTCTCCGTCGGGCCTCAAAGACGCCGAAATCGGCGCGCCGCTTGTGATTCAAGGCGTGGCGACGGACGATGTGGCGGTGACGCGCATCGAATTGATTGTGGACAATCAACTCGTCACCTTTGTCACGCCCGCCGAACCGATTACGCCGTTCGCCGTAGCGATTCCATGGACGCCCTTGACCACCGGCGCGCACAATATCGTCTTGCGCGCATACGACAATCAACAACAAAGCGACGATTCATTGCGCTACACCGTGCGAACGTTTGACAATCAAGCGCCCGTCGTAGACGCGCAAATCGAACGCGCCAACATTCCCAGCGGCGACGCGCTCGTGGTAGAAACACTTGCGCTCGCCAATAACGGCGTTGCGCGCGTGGAATTGTACGTGGATGAACGCGTCGCCGCGGCGGTCAACAGTCCATCCGTCGCGCAGCAAACGTCGCTGCACGCAACCTTGTTCGCGGACGACCTCGCCGACGGCGCGCACAGCGCGTACGTGCGCGCGTACGATTTGACGGGCAACACCGCCGACACGCCGCGCGTAAATTTCCAAGTGAGTCCCGACGCGCCGCGTCTTGGCCGCGGTACGCCCGTCGCGCGCGCGCAGCCCACCGCGCTGCCGCCGACCGCGACGCCAACGCCGCCGCTTCAACTGCCGCCCGCGCCGACGATTCAATTGCAACTCGAAGGCGACCCGCTGCGCGTCATGCTGCCCGACCCCGCCGCGATTCAAATTCAAGCGCGCGGCGCATCCGAATTGGACCGCATCGAATTGTGGGCGCGTTACCCCGGCGAAACGACGCCGCAACTCTTGGTCCAAGAAAATGCCAAAGGCGCGACGGAAAAAAATCTCACCTTTCAATGGGATGCGCCGCGCGCGGGGATTGTAGAATTGTACGCGCGCGTGTTTGACAATTTGGGTCAGAGCAGTGAATCCGCGCCGCTGCGCTTTACGCTCCAGGCGCCGGATGCCGTATTCGCCGCGCCGCAGAACGCGCCGCTCAACGGCATTTGGATTGCCGAATCGCCTGCCGCGCGGTTTGAAGCGACCTTTGCGCCAATCGGGCGCGCGCTGCGCGGCGTCTTGGTCGAAAAACGCGCGGACGGCAAGGTTCTGAACGGCAGAATCGTCAGCGGCGCGGTGAACGACAAAACGGTTTTATTCGCCATAGATTTTTCCGACGACGCGCGCGCGCCGCAACATACGCTCACGTTCGATTGTTCCTATCAAGCGCGTCCGCCCATTTTGACCTGCAACTATACCAATGAATTTGGCGAACGCGGCAGCGCAATTTTTACGTCGCTCGGACAAAAATAAAAATCTTTTTTTTCCGACGACGCATATCATTTTCTATCCGCGCGCGGCGGCAAAATCTATGCGGCGCTATCCTTTTTCTCATGTCACAAGCTCAATGGTCGGCGTTTGATTTTTATCGCGACAATGTAAAACTGCATTGTCATACGCAAGGCAGCGGCGCGCCGCTCGTGTTATTGCACGGCATCACCGATAACGGTTTGTGTTGGGGGCGAACGGCGGACGCGTTGGCACAAACATACACGGTGTACGCGCTCGATTTGCGCGGTCACGGCGAATCGGATGCGCCGCCGTCCGGTTATTCGTACGCCGACAATGCCGCCGACATAGTGGAATTGTTACGCGTGCGCGGCGCGGCGAACGCGATTGTGTTGGGTCATTCGTACGGCGGACGCATCGGCATGACGCTTGCGGCGCAATATCCGCAAAGCGTATCCAAATTGATTCTCGAAGACCCGCCGTTGCAGGACCCGCCCGCAGATTGGGCGCCCGACGTTTTAGACCGCGAACGTTGGAAATGGTTCGAGTGGCTGCGTAATTTAAAAAAATATAGTTACGCGGAATTGGTCGCGTATTGCCGCGCGGAATCGCCGCGTTGGAGCGCGGCGGAATGTGACGCGTGGGCGAACGGCAAATTGCAAGCGAGTCCGCGTTTGTGGGAAACGAACGGCGCGGCGCTCGGCGGCGCTTGGCGCGCAACCATGCGGCAAATTTCATGTCCAACGCTTTTGGTGTACGGCGATACGGAACGCGGGGGATTGATTGACGCGGCGATGGCGCGCGAGGCGGTGGGCTTATTGAAACAGGGCGAGGCGGCGTACGTCCAAGATGCGGGGCACAGCATCCACCGCGACGAGTGCGCCGCGTTCAACGCGGATGTGAACGCGTTTTTGCAAGCCGTGTAAAAAACGCACGCGCCAGAGCATAAATAAACAAGCCGCACGCTAACGTGCGGCTTGCTTATTTGAATTTACTCGCGCCAAAGACCAAATCCAAAATCTCGCGCGCTTGGTCCGGCGTCGCCCACCGCGGCTGGACGTAATCATACAACAACGTCGGCAGCAATTCCGATTGCAACAGCTTGCCGTTATAAATCGTGTGCCGCACGACGAGCCCTTGCCGTACGTTATCGCTTTGCATTTGGTCAAAAAATAAATTGCCGAGACCGTAAAAAATAATTTTATCGGCGGCGGGAAATTCAATCGCTTGCGGTTGATGCGCCATGACGCCTGTCACCACGTCCGCGCCATTCGCAATGCCGTCGCGGAATTTATCCTTGTTCGCTTGAATCGGTTCGTACTGGTACGTCTCATCCGCCTGCATGTCGAGAAAAACGACATCGGCGTTGGCGCGCGCTTCCGCCAACTCTTGATGCAATTTGTCCACGTCGTACGGCTGCGCGCCCGGCCGTTCAGCGGTCGCCCAAACGCTTTTGGGACCAAAACTATTCATGCCGAGAAACGCGAGTTTGTTGCCGTGATCCTCGACCGTCAACACGCGGCTCGCTTCGTCGAGATTGCGACCGCCGCCGTACACGCGGAAACCATTCGCGGCGAACGCGTCGAGCGTTTCGCGGAACGCGTCAATGCCGAAATCGTTCATGTGATTGCCGGTGGACGAAATCAAATCCACGCCCGCAAGTTTCAGCGTTTCAATGTATTGCGGTTTGCCGCACAAACGCAGCGTGCCAAGTTCGGGGACGCAATTGGACGAGAACGGCGTTTCATTGCTCACCATCGTCAAATCGGCGGCAGCCAAAACGTCGCCGACGACGCGCGCGGGCAGCGCGTTATCGCCCGCCGCGTCAATCTTGAACGCCATCGTACGCGAAATCGCGGTGACGCCGGTCATGATGAGTTTCGTCATGCGTTCGAGATTGCGGTTGGTAGCCAAGTTTTTTTCCGTCAACGCGTCGCGGATTTTTTCCGTCAAATTTTTGTCGCCGGAAATGAACGTCCGCACGACGAGCGGATACGCGTCCGTGTTTGCATCGCGCGCGAGAATATCCAAATCATCCACGCGCAGCGCTTTGACTTTGGGTACGAGTTGGTCAAAGGGCAGCAGCGCGAGCGCCGCGTGATTAGCCCACAGCGTTTCCACTAATTTATCCGCCGCGACGGTTTGGACATTGAGCGCGGGTTTGCCCCACAAATCCGTAAAATCCGCCAGCGTTTCGGGTGAGACCAACAGCGTCGTGATGCCATCGGCGGACGGTACGCCCTGCCACAGATTCAACAATTCTTCCGAGCCGATATTGACGCGTTCCGACGGAAACCAATCCGCCACCGCGTATACGCGTTCCGTCAACACGCGCGCGTCGGGACTGCGCTGCACGTCAATCGCCACGTCCGCGCTCGCTTTGTTTTGCGCGGCGTCCACTTGGAGTTGTTCCGCGATTTCTGCCAGAGCCGGGCGCAGCGCGGCGGGAATGTTTTGATTGAGAAACAGCGTCGGCGGACGCGGAGTGGTCTTGGTCGGTTTTGGCGTCGCTTCGGGTTTTGGGACAAGTGTCCAACCGCCGGTAGGAATCGGATTCGTAGTGACAACGCCCGTCGGCGCTTTCGTCGCGGGCGCGCAGTGGGTCAGACCAACGAGGACCAGCCAAGCCAAAAACGTACACACAATGCCGTATTTCGTATAACTATTCATTCATCGCCAACGCGCGCACGAGACAGCGCGCCGATTTCGCCGTTAAATTTGCGGAATGTGTCCACATTCCACCAAACGAAAGCGCGAGACCACACGCGTCTCACGCCATCCATTTTACTGCGAGTTGGCAAAATCAAGAATTACAGAGGTTTGGCGTCGGCAAGCATTAGATTGCGCGCGGCGTTTATACACGCCGCAGCCGATACCCCACGCCCGGCTCGGTGATGAGGTATTGCGGACGCGTCGGGTCGGGTTCGATTTTGCGTCGCACATTGCTAATGTTGACGCGCAGCATGTGCAATTCCATTTCATAACCCACACCCCAAACCGCGCGCAGCAATTGTTGATGCGTCAATACTTTGTCGGCTTGCAGCGCCAACGTCTTGAGCAAATCGTATTCCGTCGGCGTGAGTTGAATTTCATTTTCGTTTAGCGTCACAATGCGTTTTGCAAATTCCACTTTGAGCGCGCCCGTTTGAAAAAGCGGTTCGTTCGCGTTTTTCGCGGCGCGGCGCAATGCCACGCGCAACCGCGCGAGCAATTCGCCCGAACCGAACGGTTTGGTCAAATAATCGTCCGCGCCCGCGTCGAGCGCGGCGATTTTATCCGCTTCGCCGCCGCGCACCGACAAAATCAGAATCGGCGTTTGACTCCAAGTGCGTACGACGCTTGTCACCTGCACGCCATCCATATCGGGCAGCCCGAGGTCCAACACAATGACATCGGGGCGAAACGACGCGACGGACGAAACCGCTTGCGCGCCATCCTGCGCTTCCGCCACGTCGTAACCGTGCGCGGTCAACACCGTCCGCAAAAATTTGCGAATGGCGGGTTCGTCGTCCACGATTAAAATGCGCGCGCCTTCAGACATGCAAAATACGGCGATTCAAATTTCCGAAATTTTGGAAATTTCGAAAGTTTGAACAAACTTCAAGATTGGAGCGGAAGCGTGAACGCCAATAGAGCGCCGCCGCCCGCGCGATTTTCCGCGCGAATCGCGCCGCCGTGCGCTTCGACGATGCCTTTGCAGATGGATAAACCCATGCCCGTGCCGCCGACGCGGTTGGGATGCTGCACGCGATAAAAACGGTCAAAGACATATTCTAAATCTTGCGGCGGAATGCCCGCGCCGCGGTCGGCAATTTCGATTTCGACATTGTGGCGCTCGACGCGCGCGTTAATTTCAATCGGCGTATCGCGCGGCGAATACTTGCGCGCGTTGTCAATCAAATTTACCAACACTTGGACAATCAAGCCAAAATCCAACGCAACCACTAAATCCGGCGGCACATTCACGCGAATCACGCGGTCATCCAAACGGCCGTGCAATTGCTCCAACGCCGCGCCAATCACATCTTGCATTTCGGCGGGTTCGCGTTTCACAAACAGCGCGCCGGAACTCAGACGCGTCATGTCCAACAAATTGCCGACGATGCGATTGAGGCGTTCCGCTTCTTGGCGCGCATTGTCCACCAACGCTTGACGCGCCGCGTCATCCAACGCGCCGCCGTCCTCTTGCAAGCTCGTCAACGCGCCGGTGATGGAAACAAGCGGCGTTCGCAAATCGTGCGAAACGGAATTGAGCAGCGCGGTCTGTAACTTTTCCGTTGCCTCCAACACTTGGGCGTTCTGCGCCGCGTCCGCCAATTGCGCGCGTTCCAGCGCCAATGCCGCGAGCGAGGCGAAACTGTCCAACATGCGCCGCTGCTGCGCGGACAAATAACCGTCGGATTGAGCGGTCATGGTGCCCAAAACGCCGAGCGTGCCGCGCGCGGTCTTGAGCGGCAGGCACCGAATTTTCGCGGCGGGCAAAGTGTCGGTCCCGCGGCCCGCCAATTGGGCATGTTCAAACGACCACATCGCCACCGCCATATCATTTTCATGCAGCGCCAAGCCGGGACTCGCCGCGCGCACTTGGAGCCGCTTGGTTGCGTCCGGCAGCAACACCGCCACCTGACGCCCAAAAGTTTCGCCAACCTGCGCGACCATGGTTTCGAGGATAGCGTCAAGGTCCGCCAAAACCGCCAAGGCGCGGCTCAGATTGTATAACGTTTCGGCTTCGAGCTCGCGTTCGCGCGCCGCTTCGATTTGTTCGCGCACGCGCGCGGCGAGTTGACTAATGACCAAGCCGACGACAAACAAGCCGATAAACGTAAAAATGTATTGCGTGTCCGAGACCGCAAAAGTGAAAAACGGCGGCACAAAAAAGAAATCGAACGCCAACACGCTCAAAAGCGAAGCCAGCGCCGCGGGACCGCGCCCCCACGACACGGCGGACATGACGACCACGAGCAAATACAACATCACCAAATTTTCGCGTTCAAAAAAATCGGTCAACAGATGGCTCAACAGTGTGACGCCCCCCGTCAAGAGCGCGGCATACAGATACCGCCGATACGGCGTGTGCGGCAGCCAATCGTGCAACTTGGGCGCCGCGCGCGGCGCAGTCGGTTCGCCGCTAATGACATAGACATCTATATTGCCGCTTGCGCGAATCAGCGTGTCCACCACCGAACCGAATAAAATTTCGCGCCAGCGCCCTTTCAGGGGTTTGCCCACAATGATTTTGGTAATGTTGTGTTTGCGGGCAAATTCCAAAACTGTCGGCGCGACGCTCTTGCCTTGCAGCGTCTGAATCTTGCCGCCCAACGTTTCAGCCAGCTGCTGCGTGCGCGCAAACTGGTCGCGTTCCGTTTCCGTCTGTTTGAGTCCGTCGGGGGTTTCGACATACACGGCAAACCATTCCGCGTTCAATTCGTCCGCCAATTGCCGCGCGCTCCGCGCCAATTTTTCGCCAAAGGGGCCCGCGCTGAGACACACGAGCAAGCGTTCGCTCGCGCGCCAAGGGCCGGGAATCGCGCGCGCTTGCATGTAATCGCGCATCTGGTCGTCCACGCGTTCCGCCGCGCGCCGCATTGTCAATTCGCGCAGCGCGGTGAGATTGCCCTTGCGGAAAAATTTTTGAATCGCGTGCGCCGCTTGTTCCGGCACATACACTTTGCCTTCGCGCAAACGCTGCATCAATTCATCCGGCGGCAAGTCCACCAATTCCAATTCATTCGCCTCGTCGAGAATTCGATCCGGCACGGTTTCGCGGACTTGGATATTGGTGATTTGCGCGACGACATCATTCAACGATTCGAGATGCTGAATGTTGAGCGTGGCATAGACGTTGATGCCCGCGTCCAACAATTCTTCGACATCCAAAAAACGTTTGGGATGGCGCGAGCCGGGCGCGTTCGTGTGCGCGAGTTCGTCCACGAGCGCCAATTGCGGACGCCGCGCCAAGACCGCGTCCACATCGAATTCGGCAAGCGTCACGCCGCGATATTCGATTTGCTTGCGCGGCAAAATTTCCAAGCCATCGAGCAGCGCGGTCGTTTCGGCGCGCCCGTGCGTCTCGACCACGCCGACGACGACATCCACGCCTTGCGCGGCGCGTTGGTGCGCGGCGGCGAGCATGGTGTATGTTTTGCCGACGCCCGCCGCATAGCCGATAAAAATTTTCA
>JAJVIA010000015.1:16532-18487 GCA_022072245.1 Anaerolineae bacterium | reverse complement strand
ATTCAATTTCCATTTCCGGCGGGCCAAGCGCGGTGGGTCATTGTCACGCTCGGCGCGGAAGGCGCGCCGCCTGTGCCGGGCGATGGCGGCGCGGAGCCCGACGTGAAACCGATTCCTACCGCGACGATTGACCCGCGCCTCGCGCAAGAGTTGCGCGTGATGGCGAACGCGCTCACGCCGACGGCGGGCACGCGCTATTGGAAATTGATTTCCGCCCAGTATCAAAATCCCGACGAATCCGGCGGCGGCGTCAATATCGTCTGTTTTGTCCAGGATGAAAATGGCAATCCGCTGCCGGGCCAGCGCGTTACGCTGCGAACAACGGGTGGCGACACGGCGACGCAAATCACGGATGAACGCGGTCACTGCGACCATCCGATGGGCGCGGGTTCTAGTTTCGCGCCGGACCGTGAGGAACGCGGGCCCCTGACCGTTTTTGTCGAAGGACTGCCGAGCGATGACGTGAACGGGATGGGTTTGCCGCTGCGTCGGCACGTGCAATATATTTTGACGTGGCGCCGCGTCACGGCGCAGGCGGCGGAAACGCCAATGCCCGCGCCCGCGCCAACGCCGCCGCCCGTTACGCCGCCGCCGCCTCCGCCAAGCGGCAATGTGCGCGGACGCATCGGCAACGCGGCAGCCGGCGCGCGTCTGGTTTTGAAATCGTCTGCGCGCGCGCTCGACGCGTTGGTGGCGTCGGACGGTTTGTACAGTTTCACCAATGTTCCGGTGGGAATGTACACGCTCGAATTGTCCGGCGTCGGCGTCATCAATCCCGCGCTGAGCGTGACCGAAAATCAAACGAGCGTTTTTGATTATCCGCCCGTGACGAACGCGCCGGCGAAAAAAGTTTTGAAACATTATTTATTGCTGGGCCCCGGCACGCAGCCCGGCGCCATGACGAATTTGATTCTCGCGCTCGATTACATTGTGCATTTTGCGCCCGTCGTCGGTTTCGCGGTGGACGAAGCGTTGAATGCCGAACACGTCACCATCGTCGGCGGCGCGAACGCGGTGAGCGCGCAAGAGGAACAGCGTTTGCGCGAGGGCGGCTGCCTCGTCGCGCGTTTGCAAGCCGCCGATAGCTACGCGTTGGAAAATCTTTTCCAACAATTGCTGGCATCGGGTTCGCCGTTTCCGTCTTGATCGTAAGGACCAAGCATTGACGGTTGCGTCGGGGCGTCGAGTCGCGGCGGGCGCGGTCAATGCTTGGTCCCTACCTGTTTCGCCATGAGCAAACTTTCCCTTCACATCAGCGATTGGTTGAATCCCGAATTGACGTACGAATTTATCGAACGCACGCGCCCGCAGCTCATCAAAGTTTTTGGCGACGCGGGACTTGACGATGCGAAAATTCGGGAAGCGAAAACGCGTTCGCCCGCCAGCGTGTTTGTGGGGCGCATGTATTTCCCCGACCAGGGCATCGAGCGCGATGAAAAAACGCCGGTGGATACAGTGTTTCATTATGACCCGCTCGCGGACGCGCGCAATGCGTTCAATCAGATGCGCGGCATTATCGAAAAAACGCGCGGGCTGGTGAATGTTTGGGAAGGGTACAACGAAATTCCGATTGACACGGCGCATCCGTTGACGGAACGCGAACGCCAAAAAGCGCGCAATTACAATGCATTCACCGTCGAGATGGCGCGCTTGATGCACGAAGCGGGTTTGCAATACGCGGCTTATTCATTCAGCACCGGCAATCCGGTGCATGTCGAGTTGTGGGATTTGTTGGCAGACGGTTTGCGCGCGAGCGATTATCTCGCGCTGCACGAATATATCGCGCCCAATGAAGCGTTCAGCGAATTTGATTTTGGTATGTGCAATCGCTATCGCCAAATCTATGCGCGCGTGCCGGAAAACGCGCGCAAACCGATTTTGATTACCGAGTGCGGCGCGGACTATTTGGGGCAGCAAGGTTTCAAAGGCAAAATCAGCGTGCCGAAATATCTGTC
>JAJVIA010000015.1:12147-16432 GCA_022072245.1 Anaerolineae bacterium | reverse complement strand
ATTCTAGGCGCCATTTTGTGGCTCGCGTTATTTTTGCGCGTCTGGCAGTTGGATACGCTGCCGCCGGGTTTGCATTACGACGAAGCGTTCAACGGCGTGATGGCGCGCGACGTTTTGCGCGGCGTACAGCGTCCCATTTTCTTTACCGCAAATTTCGGCGAAGAGCCGCTGCACATGTACGTCGAGGCGGGCGTATTTGCGCTGCTTGGCGAATCGCCGTGGAGCATCCGTCTCACGTCCGCGTTCTTTGGCGTTTTGTTTGTCGCGGCGGTGTATGCGTGCGCCCGCGCCTTTTTTCCGCGTGCGGATCTCCTCGCGCTCGGCGCCGCGTTTCTCGCCGCGACGTTGTTGTGGGCGTTGATGTTTGCGCGCATCGGCATCGAGACGACGACCCTGCCGGCGCTGTTGACGCTGAGCGCGGCGGCGCTCGGTTTCATGTATCGCCGTTGGACGTGGCGCTGGGTTCTCGGCGCGGGTTTTCTTTTGGGCGCGATGATTTATACGTACCTCGCTTCGCGCCTGTGGCCCCTCGCCGTGCTGCTCTGGTTTTTGTATCTGGTCGCGTTTCATCGCGCGGGCGTGCGCGCGCATTTTGCGAAATGGCTTGCGTTGGCGTTGGTTGCGCTGCTAACGCTCGCGCCGCTGATTTTGTTTTTCATCCAAAATCCGCTCGCGCTCACGGGACGTTCGGGCGATGTCTTTACGCCTGCGACATTTGTCGCGAATCTCGCGCGGACGGCGGGCATGTTTTTTTTCAACGGCGATTTGGACCCGCGCGACAATCTCCCGGGCCGCGCGGCGTTGGACGCGCTGCTCGCGATATTTTTTAGCGTCGGCATCGTGATTTCCATCGTGCGTTTTCGCAAACCGTTTTATGCCTTTTTGCTCATCTGGTTGGCGGTGATGAGTTTGCCGTCCGCGCTCACGGAATTTGCGCCAAATTTTCGCCGCGCCATCGGCGCGCTGCCCGCGACAATTTTATTGTGCGCGGTGGGCGTGGAATGGGTGTGCTTGAAAATTCGGCATCTGGATTTCAAAAATCAAAAAGCGCGTTATGCCGCGTATCTGTTGGTCGCGCTGGCGTTAGTGACCAGCGCGTTCTGGAGCGCGCGCGCATATTTTGTGGAATGGGCGAACAATCCGGGGCTGTATTATTCATTCGACGCGGGTCTGCTGCAATTGGCAAAATTGTTGGCGGCGCGGCCCCGCGATGAAGCGATTTATTTTTCGCCCGCCTATCGCGACCACTATACAGTGATTTGGGCGTTTGACAGTCGTCCCGTTTCTTCGTTTGATGGACGCAACCTGTTGTTGCTCGCCGATTCAAGCCGCGCGGCGACTTATGGTATTATCACCCACGAAGATACGCAGACCGTCGGACGATTGGGCAATTTCTATGCGGGTTCGGAATTGCCCACTGCTTTGTTGGACGCCGCCGGAAATTCCTACGCGACGATTTTGACGTTTCCCGCCAATACGCGCAATCCGATTCAACCCTCGCGCTCGCTTGCCGTCAAGGTGGGCGATTTTGCGACGCTCGCGGGCTTTGAGGTCGAGCCCAATCATTTTGCGCGCGGCGATACGG
The DNA here is from genome assembly GCA_022072245.1 of Anaerolineae bacterium. Taxonomy (GTDB): domain Bacteria; phylum Chloroflexota; class Anaerolineae; order UBA4142; family SHND01; genus SHND01. The sequence goes on along the minus strand of JAJVIA010000015.1, from coordinate 14,847 downwards.
TGCGCGTGCGTTTGTATTGGAACGTCGCGCAGGGCGCGGCTGAAAATTACACCGCGTTCGTGCATCTGGTCGGTCCGCACAATCCCGCGACGAATTCGTCCGTGTGGGCGCAAGCCGACAAGCAGCCCGGAGACGGGACCTATCCGACGACGCGCTGGCGGCGCGGCGAAACTATCATCGAGGATTACGTTTTTAAATTGCCGCCCGAAGCCGCTGCGGGAGAATACAAAATTGAAACGGGCATGTATTTGCTCGAAACGGGCGCGCGCGTGCCGTTGACCGAAAAAGACGCGCGCCTGACGGACGACACGGTTATTTTGAAACAATTTGTTTTGCCGTGACGCGCCGTTTGATTTTTTTGAAATTACCGGAGGTTGAATGAACGACTTGGGAAGTTATCGCGTGCCGCGTGAAGCTGAGATGGGACGCGAAGTGAGAATGGAACAACGCCGCAGCGCGAATCGCACGGCGTTCTTTGCGCTGGGCGGAATTGCGTTTTTGTGCGTGTGCATGTGTCTGAGCATTTTTCTGCTGACCGCCGTGACGGGCAATAATCCGGTCGTGACGATTGATTTGGGCAGCGACCTGCCTTTTGCCAAAGCGACCGCAACGCCGCGTGCGTCTGCCAAAGGTACGGCGACGCCAGTCCCGTATGGCAAGAGCGTCAGGAGCGATAATGGTTTGCGCGTGACGGTCACGACATTCCAACGTCCGCTGCCGACCGAAGGCGTTGAAATTCCCGATGGGCAAGAATTGGCATTGGTTACAGTGCGCATCGAAAATACGCGCGCGAGCGGCGCGCCCGTCAAATATAGTCCCGAAGATTTCGCGCTCGTGACGCCCGAAGGCGAACGCTATGAGGTAAATATCGGCGGCATTACGACCGGCGACGATTTGAAAGCGGGCGAACTCGCGGCGGGCAAGGCGACCAAAGGCGACTTGGTGTTTTTTGTGTACAGCGATGTCCCCGCGTTGCAATTGGCGTGGACCGCTTCGGACGGCAAAACGCGCATTTATCAATTGACGCGCTGAGCCGAACGGTTGCTCGCCCGTTCAAACGATGGGCGGCTTGACCGCGCGGTAACGCAAACCTAAAATGATTTTGTTCGCCGCCGTCGGGGTGTGGCTGTTGCTTTTGGGCGTTGTGAGTTTTGCCCCGCGCCTCGACGGCGCGACGCGGCGCCGCGCGCAATTGGACTTGGGCGCGTGCGGCGCGCTGGGCGTACTCACCGCCGGATTTTTTTGGCAATTGTTATTTGCGTCCAATGTGTGGATGCCCGCGGGCGGCGGCGACCTCGCGGGTTTTTTATTTCCCACCTATTCGTTCGCGCAAAGTTGGATTACGCGCGGCGTCCTGCCGTTATGGAATCCATACATTTTTGGCGGCATGCCGTTTGGCGGCGATATTCAAACCGCGCTGTTTTATCCGCCGAACCTCCTCGTCTATTTCCTCTCGAATCCGTTGGCGTATCGTGACCTCGAATTGCTCGCGGCGCTGCATTTCTATCTCGCGGGCGTGGGCATGTACGCCTTGCTGCGTTATGCGCCGCTGCGCGAAAATGGGCGCGGCTTGCGGCGCGTGGCGGCGTTGGCGGGCGCGCTGGCGTTTGAATTTTCTGATTTGTTTATCACGCATTTCGGCAATTTGAATTTGATTGCCGCCGCCGCGTGGCTGCCGTTCACATTTTTATTTTTCATGCGCGCGCTGGAAACGCGCGCCGACGCGCCGCCGTTCTCGCTGCGAACGCTGTGGACGGACCGCGCCGCGCTGCGCGACGCCATTCTCGGCGGCGTATTTCTCGCGCTCGCGTTTTTTGCCGGCCACATTCAGCCGTATCTGTTTAGCGTGTTGGCGCTCGCGCTGTACGCCGGATTTGTGGCGCTGACCCAACGCGCGCAATGGCTGCGCGCGATAATTTTATTTGGCGTCACGCTGGCGGTCGCGCTCGGCTTGAACGCGGTGACGTTTTTGCCCGCGCTGGAATTGGCGCGTTTGTCCGTTCGCAGCGCGTTCACGTATGCGGACGCCGCGCAGTATTCGCTGCCGCCGTTGGAATTGGTCGGAATTTTGGTTCCCGGTTTTTTTGGCCGCGGTCCGCAAAACGCGTGGGGTCCATGGGCGCGCGTCGAGGTCGGTTATCTCGGCGTGTTTCCGTTATTTCTCGCCGCGTTCGCAATCTGGTTGCGCCGCACGCGCAAAACGATTTTTTTCGGCGCTCTCGCGCTCGGCGGTCTATTGCTCGCGCTCGGCGGTTATGCGATTTTGCACGGCTGGCTGTTTCAATTCGCGCCGGGGTTTGGTCAATTGCGCGCGCCCGCGCGTTTTGTATTCTTGTTCGATTTCGGTTTGGCGGTTTTGGCTGCCATCGGCTTGGACGCGCTGCTGGCGAACGATGACGCGACGCGTCATAAAATCAAAGCGGGCTTGAAATACGCGGCATGGTTGGTTTTGCTCGTCGCGCTAACGAGCGGCGCGTTGGCGTTGGGCATTTTAATTGTCGGGCAGGGACAGGATCCCGCGCTGTTTCAACGCATCGCGAACGCGGCGAACGCGCTGGCGTTTTTCGTTTTACTTATCGCCTTGTCGCTCGCGCTGCTGTTGGTGTGGGCGCGCAATTGGCTGTCGCCGCGCGTGTGGGGCGGGTTGGTCATTGCGTTGATTGCGTTCGATTTATTTTCGCTCGGCGCGAATGTGGATGT
>JAJVIA010000015.1:2818-12047 GCA_022072245.1 Anaerolineae bacterium | reverse complement strand
TGCGCGCGTTCGCCGTGCGGGCAGGGGAGCATTACGCGCGCATGACTTATGAACCGCCGTTGTTTCAGTTTGGCGCAATTCTCAGTCTGGTTACCGCCGCGCTCGTTCTACTCTTTATCTTTGCGTCGTTGTGGCATAGCAAGCAAAGTTGAAAGAGAGGGCGCTTGGAATTCGCAGTAACCCGCAAAATATGAAAACCGCGCAAGTGGGTTAGCTCACTTGCGCGGTTTTTTGCTTGTGGCGTTCTTGCTCAAATCCTATTCTTCAATTTCTTCAATAGATTCCGGAACATAAACGCGTTTGAGCGGGATAATGCTTTTGTAGCGCGAGTCCAATTGCTCATAATGCGCCAGTATCAATTCGACAAGTTCGGCGCCGTCTATCAATCGCAAATTACTCTTGCCGCGCGCGAAATTTCGCGCCGGATTGGTAAATGCGCCGAGCGCAACGACCAAACCAAATTCATTATTCCCCACATTGCCATATAGCGCTGCGACTGCCTCATTGCCGATATTGCCATCGCTGCTTTTGACTTGTACCTTGATAATCGGAGGCTCAAACCCCAACTCATCTTTGTGCGCAATGATGTCAATGCCTGTATCCGGCCCAGGCGGAGAAACGCGTGTGCGATAGCCCATTTGATTCAGAAGATGCGCTACGAATTCGGCAAGGGGATGTCCTTTGAGTTCCTGTGCGAGTTTCTTGAGGACAAAATCATTTGTATTTTGTTCGACATCCTGCGCTACCGCTCCAATCGTCGGGTCTTGTTCCGCAAACACAGGCGCTTGTGAACCTGTCAGCGCCGCGCGAAATTCGTCGGCATAGTTTTTAATCTGAAAAAGCGTAACCGCCGACCCGATTTCATATAGAGCGCCCTGCGTAAAACGTGTGCGAGGCGCTGCTTTGAGCCATGTGACGCGGCGGAGGTGTGGGTAATGCCCATCAATGCTCGGGTCATAGATGTACGGGCTGTCAATGCGCCCGATATGGATTTCACGGTCTATCTTGGATGGGTATGCAACGAGATCTCCCGGTTTCATCTCATGGGCAAAACGAAAGCAAACTCCTGCATAGACCGGAATAGCGCCAGGTTTACTGGAGCGATATACCTGCGCCGTTTTTTCCTTGAAGGATTCGCGGTCAGCTCGGATGACGCCAAGGTTGCCCATTTCCATCCAACCGATGGCGATGTAATGTTTTTTGAGAAAAAGTGTATCCGCTTCGCTGGAGCGTCCGGCATGAATGCCCCAAATGGGAGTTTCCAGTGTCATTAGAGTTTTCTCTTGTGTGCGCGCAGATAAAAACGCGTCAGAAAAAATTTTGAAACGAGAGGTCTATTGTCTTAACATTTCCTCAATCCGCGCAATCAACACCGCTTCGGGCAGGGGCCCAATCCAATTGCCTTTGACGCGGCCGTTTTCGTCAATGCCCGGCAATAGCTTGCCATCCTTGCCGATAAAGTACGTTTCGGGTACGCCGGAAATTTTGTACGCTTGCGAAATTTTGGTGCCGAGATCCGCGCCGTTCGGATACGTTTGTTGAAATTCCGCGATAAACTTTTTCGCGTCCGCATCCGTATCCACATAATCCACGCCGAGAATCAACACCCCTTGGTCTTTATATTTTTCCCACGCGCGTTGTAACGCGGGCGCTTCATCGCGGCAGGGAATACACCACGACGCCCAAAAATTCAGAACGACCGGTTTGCCGCGCAGTTCCGAGAGCGTGAATTTTTGGCCGTCAAAACTCGTCAGCGTAAATTCCGGCGCGGAACCAGAGGCGAGGGGCCCGGCGCCGCGCTGCTGCACCGCGATAGCCAAGACCGCCAATAACGCCAATAGAATGGCGACGACGACGCCAAAAATTATCAAAGCGCCGCGTCGTTTCGGCGGCGCGGATGTGACCGTTTCACTCATCTTGATTCAACTCGTTTTCGATGCGGGAGCGATATTCGTTCGATACAGGTTCGACGGCGGACGCGGCGGACGGCGCGGGTTTCACGCGGCGCGCCGCGAAAAGATACAGGATTGCGACGCCGGCGGAAACGGCGAACGCGGGCAAGAGATAGACCGTCAAATTCAATCCTTGCGCGCGCGGCGCGCCCAGCACCCGTTCGCCGTATTGGGAAATAAAATACGCTTCAATCTGCGCGGGCGTTTCGCCTTGGCTCAATTTGTCCTTGATCAGCGCGCGCCATTGTTGACACGCTTGGGTCTCGCACATGTCCAACGGCGTGCCGGGACAAACGGGACAGTACAAACCTTTGGCGACTTGGAGCGTTTGCGTGTCCAAATCGCCGTACAGGTTCACGCCATGCGTCGCGGTTGGCGCGAGCAAAAAAGCCAGCGCCGCAAAAATCAACGCGCCGAGTCCGAGAAAAATCCCCAGCGCAATCAGATATTGTTTGTTCATACGAAATCGTGAAAAGCAAAGATGTCAAGTTCAAAGTTCAAAGTTCAAAGTTGAAAGTTCAAGGCGGAAATTCAAAATTCAAAATCCAAAATTCAAAATCCAAAATTCAAAATTCAAAATTCAAAATCCAAAATCCAAAATCCAAAATCCAAAATTCAAAAATCAAAAATCAAAAATCAAAAATCAAAAATCCGCAATCCCCAATCACCTCACCCCTTCCCACAGCCACGGGACATAAGCATTCCACAAATTGATTAAATAAGGTTTTTCGGCAACAAAAGCTTGAGCTTGCTCTTGGACCGCTTTTTCCACCGCGGCCGGTTGGAGATTGGTTTCGCGCATAATGGTCGCGCAGCGCGCGTAATACAATGGCAGCAGCGCGGCGACAATTTTATCGGGATCGCCTTCGCCTTGATTGTACACCGTCAAGAAATCGTACACCGTGCGCGCCCACAAGCTTGCGCTGAAACGCGTCGCGCCATCCGCTTGTTCGCTCAATTCTTTGACGGCTGTGCGCGTCGAAGGCGTCAGCGCGATGCGCCACAAACGTTGATAACGCCGCACGCCGGCGACGAACGCGTCGCCCAAAGCCGCGGCGGTGACGGCGGGCATCCACGCGCGCGGCGGTTCGGCGCCGACGCCATTTCCATAAAACGGCGCGGGGCGCGTCGCGGCATTTTCCAACCAGCGCCGTTTGTAAATGTCCACCAGACGAAACAGCGTACCAATCGCTTGCACAAAGGTCGGGTCAAACGAGAGCGACAATTCGCGGCTGTCGTCGAGTTTCACGCCGAGACGCACCTGACACAGTTTTACGTTTTCAAGCAGCGCGACGGTGGTAATCCAAATGTCCACGCCGTGCCGCGCCACGTCGGTTTCCCACACATCGCGCGCCGCAAGCTTGGCTGCAAAATCGGCGGACAGCGCATATTCACCGCCCATCGGTTGGCGCACGTCCGCGCCGTACAACAAACGCGTCAAGGGATACGCCAACAAATCGGTCATGGCGCCGTCGGGCAGGGGGCGCAAATAGTACGGGATGGCAATCTGAAAAGCATTTTCCAAAATGGGCCGCGCTAGACGCGTACTCCAATCCGGCGTAATGGATTGCAAATCGGCTTCGAGGATGACGACCGCGCGCGCGCGCATCACGCGCGCCATTTCAAAGACCGCATGCACCGCGCTGCCTTTGCCTTGTACGCCCTGATACGACATGACGAGCCGTTTCACCGGCGGCGGCAGCTGCATTTGATTTGCCACCGCGACCGTATCGTCCGGCGAACCGCCGTCCACGACGACGAGGACCGATTTCAAATGGCGGAATTCGCGCGCCAATCCTTCGGCGACGGTTCGCATGACCGGCGCAATGGTGCGCGCGTTTTTGTACGTCGGAATCCCGACGATAATATCCGCGGCGCCAATATCGCTGAGACGGCGTTGGGCATCTTGGCGAAACAAAGTTTCCAACATAATTTTTTATTGGGTCATGCTTTGCAAGGCGCGCAAGGCGGCGTCGCCCGGCGTCAATTGTCCATTCAACACCGCAGGGACGGCTTGATGCCACGCGTTCGCATACGGCTGCTGCGCGGTAAAACTGGGCGCGACGATGCCGTGCGTCAATAAATTCAACAAAGTGGCGGCGTACGTTTCCGGCTGCACCGCTTGCGCGAACGCGGTTTTGCTCGCCGGCGCAAGTTGCGCCGCCTGCATCCATTCAGCCAAAAAAGTCGGTTCGTTGAGCGACAATAAAAAATCAGCGGCGGCGCGCTGCCGTTCTGGATTGGGCGTCAAGATTACGTACGTCCAACTCGAAACCAACGCGGCGGGCATTCCGTCGCGCGTGGGAATCGCCGCGGCGGCGGCATTGGGCAGATGCGCGCGTTCGCTCAAAAAATCGCGCGCTCGCACTTGGGCTAACGGCGCGCGGCCCGATAAAAACAACGGCAATACTTCGCGCGCCGATTTCATGCCCACCGTCGCTTCGCTCAAATTGCCGTTCACGCGCGCGCGTTGATAATAATCCAAGATATTTTGCATCACGTCCGAATCGAACGCCGGATGCGCGCGCGGGTCCAACGAGCCGCCGTCGTGCAAGTATTGCAGCAAAAACGTATCCGTGCTGTCGGCGGCAAAGGCAAACGATGTGGTCGTAGTCAATACGTCTTGCCACGTCAAGGGCGGCGCGGCGACGCGGCGCGTGTCATAGACCAAATGCTCGGCGTCGAGCGCCAACGGTTGATTGGACCAGATACCGCCGTGCCGCGCGATGCTTTGGGCGGGCGGCAACAATTCCCAAAACGCGCCCGAAGGCAAATCGCGCTGCAAAGGTTGAAGCAGCCCTAGATTTTGGAGCGTGTCCAATTCGCGCGAATCCACAATCGCCGCGTCGGGCAAACGCTCCGGCATCAATTCGTGCAGCTGCGCGATCCAATCTACAATGCCGCCTTTGCCGTAAGGCGTTTTTAATACGTAATTGAGTTTGACCGGCTGCGCGCTTTCAAATGCCGCCACGCGCGCCTGCAAAATATCGCCGCCGCGCTCTGCGCCGGGCGCAAATTCTTCGGGCGCCCAAAGCGTCAGCGTCAGCGGGCGCGTCGCTTGGGGCGTAACCTGAATCGGCGTGGGACGCGTGGGCGCGGCTGTGGCAGCCAAGGCGTCGGGCGTGATTCCGACAAGCGTAGGTATGACCGGAGGCGTTGTCGGAGGGGTGGGTGTGTTGCACGCTGCCGCCAGCAGAACCATTCCCGCCAGAACAAGAGTGTTCCACGCGCGCATCGGCGCGATTATAGCATGGACAAGAGGGGGGGCAAAAAATTTTCCGTCGTGTGACCCGGCTAACATTTCAATTTGATGAACAATCGAGTTTCGCCCCGTTTTTCCATTGAATCGCCCGCGCCCTTGTGCTACAATCGCGCGCAATCGTATGAGCAATCCCCTGCAAGCGCCCGACAAGCACAAACTCATCCCGCGCATTGAATGGAATGCGCGGAATGTGTATGGCGACGAAACTTCGCTCTATTTTCGTCTTTCGCGGGAATTGATTGGCGACGGCAAACTGCTCGTCCTCGCCTCCAACATTCCGCCGAATCAGCCCGCGCCCAATCTCTTTTTTTCCGCCGTGCATTATCTTTTAATGAAAGCGGAAAACGCCGCGCATCCCTTGCGCGAGTTTTTCCCCGATTTGGCGGCCGAGCTCAATACGCGTGACGACCCGTATCCGGTTTTTCGTAAATTTTGCCTCGCGCATTATCAAGAGATGGCAAAACTTTTACGGACGCGCAGCGTGCAGGTGAACGAAATCGGACGATGCAGCTATTTCCTCCCCGCCTTTCATCTGCTCGCGCGCCAGTTGGACGGCGAGCCGTTTGTTTTGATTGAGGTCGGCGCGAGCGCGGGACTGAATTTGTTTTGGGATGATTACGCGTACGACTTTGGCGACGCGGCGCTGTATGGCAATCATGCGTCCGACATTGTGCTGGCGTGCGAATTGCGCGGCGACTTGCGTCCGCCCTTGGACAATCCGGCGCCGCGCGTCATCATGCGGTTTGGCATTGACCTCGACCCCAAAGACGTGCTGGACGACGACGCGATGTTGTGGCTGCGCGCGTTGATTTATCCCGAACAGGTGGAACGCGCGCGGCGCTTGGCGGGCGCCATCGAACTCGCGCGTCAACATCCCCCCCTCTTGTTTCCCGGCAACGCGTTAGAAGTGGTTCCGCGCGCGTTGAAAGCAATCATGCCGGACATCCCCGTTTTGTTATTTCACAGTTTTGTATTGAATCAATTTACGGACGCGGACCGCGCGCATTATTTTTCCATTCTCGCAAACATGAGCGCGAACCGGTGTCTCTATGACCTCGCGTTAGAGCCGAGCGATTGGCCCGCGCCCATGACATTGACGAAATACGAAAACGGCAAAAGTTCCGAACACTCGCTCGCCATCTGCGACCATTTGGGCAGATGGATGGAATGGATTGCCTGAGCCGCGTTTGACCCGCTCGCCCCAAAAATCGGACGCACGCCCGATTCATTTAGAATCATTGTCATTCCCATTTGACTATGCTACAATCGCGGATGATGGCGCACAGCTTGATTCTGCACAATGGCAATTTCGTTACGCTTGACGCCGCGCAGCCGCGCGCCCAAGCGCTTGTTTTACGCGGCGATGAAATTTTGTACGTCGGCGACGACGCGACGGCGCGCCGCTATCAAACGCGCGACAGCGTCACGCTTGATTTGCAAGGCAAGCTCGCGCTGCCCGCGTTCACCGACGCGCACATTCATTTCACGGGTTTTGCCCAGTCGCTGGAAAATGTAGATTTGAGCGGCTGCCAAAATTTGGCGCAAGCGTTGACGCGCGTGCGCGAGCGCGTCGCCGAAACGCCGCCGAATGTTTTGATTTGGGGCGGCGGCTGGAATAATGCCGAGTGGGACGCCCCCGCGTTTCCCGATAAACGCGCGCTCGATGCCGTCGCGCCGCACAATCCCGTCATTCTCACGCGCAAAGACGGTCACAGCGTTTGGCTCAATTCGCGCGCGCTGCGCGACGCCAACATTACGCGCGCAACGCTTGCGCCCGCCGGCGGCGTGATTGATTACGATGCCGACGGCGAACCGTCGGGCATTTTGCGCGAGAACGCGATAGGCCTTTTAGGCGGCGGCATCGGCGCGTTCGGCAATGCGCTTCGCCCGGATACATTGCAGCGCGCGCTGCAGTACGCTCATGCGCGCGGTTTGACGACGATTCATAATCTTGAAGACGCCAACGCCATGCGCGCGTTGCAAACGCTGCACGCGAACGGGCGCCTCTCTTTGCGCGTCGTCCACTCCATTCCCGTAGATAAATTGACGTTCGCCGCCGCGCTCGGTTTGCAGCGCGGTTTGGGCGACGAATGGTTTCGTTTCCAAGCCGTCAAAATGTTTGCCGATGGTTCGCTCGGTTCGCGCACCGCCGAAATGCACGAACCGTACACGGACGCGCCGACGCAGCGCGGCGTCGCCGTTACGCCGTCGGACGCGCTGCTCGACGCGGCGCGGCTTGCCGCGCAGTCGAACATTGACGTATGGATTCACGCCATCGGCGACCGCGCCATTACGCGCGTCTTGGACGTATTCGCGCAGCTGCGCGCGGAAGGTTTCGCCGCCGCGCGCTTGCGGATCGAACACGTTCAACATTTGCATCCGTCCGACGTTACGCGTTTCCGTGAGTTGAACGTGATTGCATCCATGCAGCCGCTGCATCAGCCGAGCGATATGTTTGTGGCGGATGCGGCGTTGGGTCCCGCGCGCGCGGCATGGACGTATGCGTTCAAGCGTCTACTGGATGCGGGCGCGCCGCTCGCGTTCGGTTCCGATTGTCCCGTCGAACCGCTGGATCCCTTGCGCGGCATTCACGCGGCGGCGACGCGCCAAAACGCGGCGGACGCTCCCGAAAAGGGTTGGTATCCCGAACAAAAGATTTCGGCGCTGGACGCGGTGCGCGCCTATACGCTTGGCGCGGCGCAATCCGTCGGCGACGCCGCGCGCGCGGGTTCGCTCGCCGTCGGCAAGCGCGGCGATGTGGTCGTTTTGCAGCAAAACATTTTTGAAATTCCCGCGCGCGAAATTCAACACGCGACCGTCGCTTGCACCATCAGCGGCGGCAATGTGGTGTATCAAGCGTGAGCCGTTAAAGGATTCTTTCTGTTGAGTCGTTCCCGTTCCGTTCGCCCCGTCGAAAATCCCGCGCGTCCCGCGCCCGTGACGCGCGGCTTGCTTGTACGTCTCGGTTTGTATTGGGGGACGCTCTTTATGTTGGCGGTGGGCAGCTGCACGCTGACGTTTTGGTTGATCGCCGGCGCGAGCAGTTTTTTCAATGTCGGCGCGCAAGAATTATTTTTGATTCGCGCGGTCGGATTGATTGCGCTGGCGCTCGGCGCGGCGGGCATTTTTTTTATCGTCGCCGCGCTGCGCCGCGTGTCGCTGCCGATTGACGAAATGACGCGCAGCGCGGAACGCATCGCGCAGGGCGATTATTCCGCGCGCGTCCAAGAGCAGGGACCTCGCGAATTGCGCTCGCTGGCGCGTTCGTTCAATCGCATGGCGGAACAGTTGCATGAAAACGACGCCGCGCGCCGCACATTGATTGGCAATATCGCCAATGAATTACGCACGCCGCTTACGATGCTGCAAGAAAATATCGAAGGATTGCTTGACGGCAATTTTGCGCGCGACGACGCGCATTTGAATTTGATTTTGGGCGAAACGATTCGGCTCTCGCATTTGACGGATGAAATGCGAATGTTGGCGCTCGCCGAAAGCGGCGGTTTGATTTTGCAGCGCGAATTGGTGGACTTGAACGCGCTGGCGCGCGAGACCGTCGCGTTGTATCACCGCGACGCGTCGCAGCGTCAGATTAGTTTGCACGCAATTTTGCCGGACGAGGCGTATCTCATTTACGCCGACCCCGCGCGGATTCGTCAAGCGCTGGGCAATCTGTTGGAGGACGCGCTGCGGAGCAATTTGAAAAGCGATTTGCGCGTCGAAGTGACCAAATTGGAAGCCGCGCCGCCCAAAACGTCCGCCTATGCCCAAGTCGAAGTGGCGTATCGCGCGGCGGTGATTGCGCCCGAACTGTTGGCGGGATATTTCGACCGTTTTTATCAGAGCAATCCCGCGCCGAACGCCGATAGCGGTTTGGGTTTGGCGATTTCCAAATTATTGATTCAAGCGCACGGCGGCGCGATTGCCGTCGCCAGCGACGCGCGTCGCGGCACGCAGATTACTTTTACATTGCCGCTGCGTAAAGAGTGAGCGAGAATTCAAAATCCGCAATCCG
>JAJVIA010000015.1:0-2718 GCA_022072245.1 Anaerolineae bacterium | reverse complement strand
AAATCAAAAATCCCATGAATCCCATTCTCAAAGATTTTCCCGACCAGTTTGAAACGGAACGATTGTTGATTCGTTCGCCGCGTCCGGGGGACGGGCAGATGATGTACGAAGCGATTATGGAATCGCTCGCGCAATTGAAACCGTGGATGCCGTGGGCGCATCAAGAAATTTCGCCCGAAATTCAAGAGGGCGTCGCGCGGCGTATGCACGCGAAATTTTTGGCGCGCGAAGATTTGGGGCTGCTTTTGATTCAAAAAAATTCCGGCGCCTTGGTCGGCGGCAGCGGCTTGCACCGCTTTGATTGGGACGTGCCGCGTTTTGAAATTGGCTATTGGGCGCGCGCAAAATTTGAGGGGCAAGGATTCATTACCGAAGCGGTCAACGGCGTTGCGAATTTCGCATTTGAAAAATTGTTCGCGGAACGCGTCGAGATTCGGATGGACGACCTGAATACGCGCAGTTGGCGCGTCGCGGAACGCTGCCATTTCAAGTTGGAAGGCGTTTTACGAAACGATGCGCGCGACGTGGAAGGCAGATTGCGCGCGACGCGCGTGTACGCAATGATTCGAAGCGAGTGGCTGGAACGGCAAACGGCTGAAACATAATTTTTGGATTTATGCTTGCCGATTGCGCTTTTGGGATGCGCGCGGCAAGCTGGAGAAATTGAGATGCGACGGGCGAAACCATGAAGGCGGCGATTTATTACAAACGCGGCGCGTTGGATGTGCTGCAATATCGGGATGTGGATGAACCCAAATTGAGCGCGGGCGAAGTTTTGGTGCGCGTGCGCGCGTGCGGCTTGAATCATTTGGATATTTATACGCGCGAAGGGTCGCACGGCGTCAAGGCGCCGCTGCCGCACATTGGCGGTCTGGAGCCGTCCGGCGAAGTCGCGGCGCTGGGGCCCGGGGTGTACGATTGGCAAATTGGCGAACGCGTTTTGGTGGGCGCGTTCACTTCGGACGGCACGTGCGAATTTTGTTTGGCGGGTCACGATAATTTGTGCGTCAATCGCAAAATTATTGGCGTGCAGGTGGACGGCGGTTTTGCCGAATATGTGCGCGTGCCGGCGAGCGCGATTGTGCGCCTGCCCGAAAACGTTTCTTTTGTCGAAGCGTCGGCGCTGCCGGCGGCGTTTGGCACCGCGTGGCACATGTTGAATTTTCGCGCCCAAGTGCGGCCCGGCGAATGGGTGTTGGTTCTCGCCGTCGGTTCCGGCGTCGGCAGCGCGGCGGTGCAGGTCGCCAAAGCGCTCGGCGCGCGCGTGATTGCGACATCGAGCTCTGACGATAAATTGGAAATGGCGAAACAATGGGGCGCGGACGCGGTCATCAATTACAGCGCGAATCCAAATTTTCAACATGCGGTGCGCGAGCTTACAAACGGGCGGATGGTGGATGTGGTTTTTGAACATGTGGGGCAAACGACTTGGAAAGCATCCATCGCTTCGCTGCGTCCGACCGGGCGGTTGGTCACATGCGGCGGCTCGTCAGGTCGTTGGGGCGAAACGGATATTTGGGGCGTGTTCTGGCAGCAATTGACGCTGATGGGTTCCAATGGCTGCACGCATCGCGAATTTTTTCAAATTCTCGAATTGTACGGACAGGGAAAATTTCGCGCGGTGATTGACCGCACGTTTCCTTTGGCGGAATTGGCTGCCGCGCAGCGGTATCTCATCGAACGCAAACAGTTTGGCAAAGTGGTGATTGTGCCGGATTAAAGGAACGGCGTAGAATTTTGGAATACGCGCGCGGCGCGCAATAGACCTCTGTTACCGCAACGGAGGTTTTTGTTTTTCTTGTGCTACAATTCTTGGTATCGCGCAAGCTCACGGCGCGGCGATAGCCGCGTTAAAATTTTGGAAAACTGGACAATGACCGTCATTCATTCGCATATCCAAATTCATTCGCAAGCATTTCAAACCAACGCGGAATTTCACCGCGCGCTCGCGCGCGAATTGCGCGAACGAATCAATGCGGCGCGTCAAGGGGGCGGCGAAAAATATCGCGCGCGACATGAAGCGCAAGGCAAAATTTTTGTGCGCGAACGCATTGACCGCTTGCTCGACGACGGTTCGCCGTTTTTGGAATTGTCGCCGCTCGCCGCGTTCGGTTTGTACGACGACGAAGCGCCGGGCGCGGGAATCGTCACGGGCATCGGACGCGTAAACGGGCAGCAAGTGATGATTGTGGCGAACGACGCGACGGTGAAAGGCGGTTCGTATCTGCCGCTGACGGTGAAAAAACATTTGCGCGCGCAAGAAATCGCGCAGGAAAATTTTTTGCCGTGTATTTATCTCGTGGATTCGGGCGGCGCGTTTTTGCCCTTGCAAGACCAAGTGTTTCCCGACGTCAATCACTTTGGCAGAATTTTTTACAATCAAGCGCGCATGAGCGCGTTGGGCATTCCGCAAATCGCGGCGGTGATGGGTTCATGCACGGCGGGCGGCGCGTATGTTCCCGCGATGAGCGACGAAGCGATTATTGTGCGCGGGACCGGCACCATTTTTCTCGGCGGGCCCCCGTTGGTCAAAGCGGCGACGGGCGAAATTGTCACCGCCGACGAGTTGGGCGGCGCGGATGTGCATACGCGCAAAAGCGGCGTCGCCGACCACTTTGCCGAAGACGACGAACACGCGTTGGAACTCGCGCGCGGGATTGTGGAAACGTTGAATCGTCAAACGAAATTGTCCGTCGCCGTCGAACCGCCGCAAGAACC
>JAJVIA010000119.1:13397-18540 GCA_022072245.1 Anaerolineae bacterium | reverse complement strand
TGTTACGCGTTTCGCCCGCGCGCGCTTTCCTCTGCTCGAACTGAACGCGTATGGCGGGCGCGCGCGATAGGAAAATATGTTAAGCGTTTATGATGCCAATGGCGTTGTGACAAACGAGTATGCGGACGCGGAATGTTTGCGCGCCGCGTTGTGGATTGATTTGTTAAACCCGCAGCCCGATCAAGTCGCGGCGGTAGAACGCGCGCTGGATTTGCGTTTGCCGACGCGCAGTCAAGCGCAAGAAATCGAAGTGTCGAGCCGGCTCTATATCCAAGACCACGCGGTTTTTATGACGGCGACAGTCCTTGTGGGCGCGCGCACCGAACATTTGGAAACGACGACGGTTACGTTCGTGTTTCAGCGCGCGCGTTTGGTGACGCTTCGTTTTGCCGAACCCATGTCGTTTTCCATTTTCATTCCCAAATTTCAACAAAATTTTTCCAACTATCCGACCGCCGAAAAAGTTTTGATGGGCTTGTTGGACGAAATTGTGGACCGGCTCGCGGATACAATGGAAATGGTGAGCGCCGAAATGACAACCGTGTCGCAAACGGTATTTCGCGGGGCGGGCGCCGATGGCCCGCGTTTCACGCAAGGGGAGCGTTACGCGCGCGTCAATTACACAATGGTTTTGAATCAAATCGGTTTGAACGGGGAACGAACGGCTAGCGTCCGCGAGAGTCTGGTGACGTTGGGGCGGATGCTGGTGTTTATTAACGAAGTCGGCGCGGGGCGGACGGACGCGCCGTTGGATGAACATTGGCGCACGCTGCGGCGCGATGTGACCGCGCTCACCGACCACGCGACTTTTTTGTCGGACAAGGTGGCGTTTGCGTTGGACGCGACGTTGGGACGCATCAACAACGAACAGAACATGATTATCAAATTATTTTCGGTTCTGTCGGTGGTGTTATTGCCGCCAACGTTGATTGCGAGTATTTACGGCATGAATTTTGAATTTATGCCCGAATTGACGTGGCGTTATGGCTATCCGTACGCGCTTGCGCTGATGGCGATTTCAGCCGTGATGCCGTACATCTTTTTCAAACGCAAAGGATGGTTATAAGCGGACGACTCAATAGACGACCAACGCCATGTTGTTGAAATAGCCCGACGCGCGTTGGTGATTCGCCCAACTCGTAAAACGTTTTGTGCCGTCGTACGGGTCGTGATAGGTGACGCCTTGCGCGTTGGCGGCGATAATGAGCACCGCATGTTCGTATGGCGTCAAGCGCACTTGGGTTTTGTCCGAAAGCGTAACGAGCTGCGGCGTTTGATAAGATTCGCGCCAAGTGGTCCACCAAATGACCGGACGCCCTTGACGTAAATTTTGCAAAATGCTGGTTTTGAAACTTTCATACGGTTGCCCGTAATAGACGGTGGACGCGCGGCCCAATTTTTCCAATCCCTTTTTTAGACCTTGCGCGTACGTGCCGTAATGCGTTAGCCCGCCATAAAATTCGTAATCGGTTTTGCCCCGAATGCCCTCGTACGGATTGTCGCTAAACTCCATCGCCGCGACAATCTGTTTTTCCGACAGCGCGCCAAAGGTCGCCATCGCGGCGACGGATTCTTCGCACGTCAGCGTTTGCTGCTGCCGATAGAGCGGCACGCCTGCAACGCTCAACGCGACGCCATCGGCAAACGCCGCGTTCGCGTTGGCGGCATTGACGGAATGAGCCGCGGGCGCATTCGTCGTCGCGCCGGGGATGGTCAAACGCTGTCCCGAAAATACAAATAGAGTCGGCAAATTGTTGGCAAGCGCAAGCGCCTGAATGGTGACGCCGTGACGAATGGCGATGCGAAACAGCGTATCCCCCGGCTGTACAATATACGAAACGGCTGTCGCATTGACGTTTGTTGGAGATGCGTCATTGGCGGCGGCGTCGTTTGGAGAAGCGTTATTTTGCGGCGCCGCTTGCGACGGCGAATTGTTTTGCGCCGACGCGCTGTTTTGATTTTTCGGCGGAACGGCAGGATTGGTCGCGCCGCCGGGAATTTTTATCGTCCAACCCGTATATAAAAAACCGTTCGGCGGCATATCATTCGCTTGCGCGAGCGCCGACGCCGAAACGCCAAATTTTCGCGCGACCGAGTACAGGGTGTCGCCCGCGCGGACGATGTAACTTTTGCTCGGCGTCGTTTGCGCGCTGGCTATGGACGCGGTTTGATGCGAGGCGTTTCCGCCGGGAATGAGCAAGCGTTGTCCCGCGTACACCCAGCTCTGCAAAGAGAGTCCGTTGGCTTGGGCGAGCGCTTGCGGCGATACGCCGTACTGGCGCGCGATGGAATATAAGGTTTCGCCGTACGCGACAATGTGCGAGGGCGCGTCGGCGTGCGCCGTCAACGGCAGCGCCAACAGGACGAGAACAATTAAAAGCAGTCCGAAACGTTTCATGGTCGTTGGCATGTAAAAACGTTGGCGCTATTGTATCAAAAAATCGCGCGGCGCGCGAGTTTGTAAAAAAAAATGGGCGGTCATTTGACCGCCCACTTTTTTATGCTTGCTTGTCGTTTGGATTGGTTTCGTCCAGCAATGGCGTAACGATTTGGTCTTGGAGATTGATGTTCACAGTTGGCGGAATTATTTCGCCTGTCGCGGCGGCGCTCTCGACGATGGGCGCGAGCGCGTCGCCCGAAACAATTTCGGTGGGTACCGCATCGGCAAAAAGCGTAGGCGCTTGCGCGATTTCGATTGCCGAGGGCAGTTCGACCGCCAGGATGCCGAATTGCGGCGCGGTGGGCGGTTGATATGGCATGGAATACGCCGCCGCCGCGTCGTCCGAATCTGCGCGCGTCGTTTCCGCATAAACGGAGGCGTCGGTTACGCTGTGAATCATTTCGTGCAGGTCGGGCGCAGGCGGCATGTCATCCGCCGTTGCGCGCGGCTCTTGCGCCACATGCGCGGCGGGCGCGTTGGCGCGCGCAGGCATGTCGTCGGTTTCTGCGGTGGAGGGCGTGAGGTCAAAAACCGGCGATGGAAACATTCCGCGTCCGGGCGTGGTGAGCAGCGGCAGGTCGTATGTTTCCGTTGCGCTATCGGCGTTCAACAACAGTTCTGGCGGCGCCGCGTGGAAATGTTCAGTCGGCGCTTGTTCTGCCGTCAATGCGACGGCGTCATGTTCCGCTTCGGCGGCGCTTTCGGGCGTGATGCCGTTTTCGTCGTCGTCGCTTTCAAGCGTGGGCGGCGCGCTGCTGCTCTCGACCAAATCTTTCCAGACGCCGTGAATGCCGTCGTCGGTCACGCCGTAATAGATATGCAGTTCGCCGTTGGCGTCGCGCTGCGCCAAATCGTAGCGCACTTTGCCCGCGCGTTCGCTCGCTTTAAGGATGCCGACTTCGCCGAGCCAATGAATCTCTGCTTTTTCAAATGTTTTTTTGTCATATTCGCCAATGGCATACTGCCACAATTTGCGCGCGCTGGAACGCGTGACATTGTGAATGATGCGGTTGTTGCGTAAATCGCGCATCGTGTATTGCAAATCGCCTTTGGCGCGCGTTTTGGACGAAACGATTTCGACGCCGGTGCGCGGCGGCGGGCTGGCAAGTTTTGGCGCGGCGACCGTTTCGGTTTTGACTTCGCTTTCAATCAGCCCTTCGGCGGTTTCGACGGCGGCGACGGTTTCCAAAGGCGCGTTCTCGACGCGCGCGGCAAATTCTACCGCCAACGCGTCGCGCACCAGATTTACAATTTCATCGCGCACGGCGAGCGACGTTTCATTTTCCGAACGCACAAAAATTTGCGTCGAATCCAATGCGTATGGAACTTCGCTGCCGCGCGGCACAATCATTTGCAAAATTATTTTGCCGGCGGTCTTGAGCGTATCAATCTGCACGTCCAGCGGCGGCACAATGTGCCGATTGATTTCGTTGCGAAGTTGATTGGCGGTTTCGACCGGTTTCGATACGCCTTGAATCGGTTGGCGGATGTTGGCGCTCGCGCCGACGTAAATGGTGCCGCCGTTCGTATTGGCGAGCGCGACGACATCTTGCAAGATGTGCCGATCCACGCCGTGCTTGCCGATATTTTCGTGAAACGCTTGGACGAGTGAATCGCCTTCTTCGCGCGCGGCGTACAAGGGGTCAAACTCGTTCAGCGCGGCGGGGAGGTACGGGCGCGTTTTGGAAAAATCGCGTCCGACCAAAACAGTCATGATGGCGTCAAACGAAGTTTCGGGCAATAAAATTTCGGTCGGGCGGTCGCCGACGCCGAGCTCTTGATTGTTGCCCGGAATGCCGTTCAAGCGGTGCGCGTCGCTGCCTTGCAAGCAGTGCATCTTGCGCGGATATTCCGGCTTGGTGCCGCTGAAAAACATTTGCGTGCGCCGCCGCGATTTCGACGTGAGGTCGGTCACTTCGAGCGCGTGCAAATTTTCGTCTTGCGTATAAGCGATGCGCGTTTGGCCGCCAAAATCAAAACCGGGCATTGCGACGCCGTGCGATGAATTGGCGTGCGCGGCGATCGCCAAGCCGCCGGCTTCGTTGATGAGCCGATACGCGGTGAGGACATCGCTGGTCGCGCCCACTTCGCCGGAACCGACATCGAGTTTTTCGGACGGCACATGCAGATTCAACAAAAGATGTTCGAGTTCGCGGACGGTCGTTTCGGGCGGAAAGATGCCCAGCACATGAAAGCCGAGCGTGCAGGTGAGTTCAAAGCCGGGGAGGACGAGAATTTTTTCGCGCAGACGGCGAAATTCTGCGAGCTGCGCTTTTTCTTCGTCGGTGAGCCGATTGCGGCGTTCGAGCAATTCGAGGTCTTGAATTTCGTCGAGATAGCGGCGATACCCCGCCGCCGTGTTGTGGTCGGTGATGGCGATAATGTCGAGTCCTTTTTGTTCCGCTTTTTTCAAAATGTCGAGATACGTAACGTTGGACTCGCGATAATCCGCCGACGCGGGCGTATGCAAATGCAAATCCATGCGTCTCCATTGCGGCGGAAGATTTTTATTCGATTGTTTTTTACGTTGTGGCACGTGAACCTTTCCTTGACGAACAACGCATGACAGCTGACGCGCTCCATTTTGTCGGAATGGCGCGCCGCGCGCGCAATCAGCGCGCGCGTTAAAACGGTTATGGGTTGTTCAACGGGACGAGGAAAGGGCAGGGTATTTTTGCGGCAGTCAATCGCAAACACGAAACG
>JAJVIA010000119.1:0-13297 GCA_022072245.1 Anaerolineae bacterium | reverse complement strand
ATTGCCTGCCGCCCTTGTATGTCAAGCGAGCTGCGGTTCCAGAACGCCATAGTTGCCATCGTCGCGACGATACACCACATTCACGTCGTTGGTTTCGTGATTGATAAAGAGGTAAAACGTGTGACCCAACAACTCCATCTGGTCTATGGCTTCATGCGGACTCATGGGCAGCGTTTTGAATTTTTTCGTTCGCACAATGAGCGGTTCGGGTTCCGTCAGTTCGGCGGTTTGTTCGGCGACGGCTTCGCCCAAGCCGATGGGGGCGCGACGGCGGCGAACCTGTTTGTCTTTGTAGCGCCGAATTTGTTTGTCCAATTTGTCAACGACCGCATCCACCGCCGCGCGCAAATCGGCGGAACGTTCTTCGGCGCGAATGATGGTCCCATTTTTATACAAGGTGACTTGGACGATTTGACGTTGATTCACGTCCTTTGTGTTTTGCGTTGCGAGTTCGACCCGCGCTTCTATCGGTTCGCTCAAGTGCCGATCCAGCCGTCCGAGCTTTTCGCGCACATACTTGTCGGTGCGCTCCGAAACGTTCATGTTCTTGCCCGTAATTTGCAGCTGCATCTTTGCCTCCTCGACCGGGCGCTGACACGATATTTGGCGCTTGCCAGGTGCGCGCTCCGGTCTATTATTTTTTTATTTTGGTAAAGTACGATTGGCTTGGTGAGCGCGCGCGACGGTGACGCCATACACGGCGGCTGCGCCGCGCGCAAACAACGCATCCGCGCACGCATCCAGCGTCGCGCCCGTTGTGCATACATCGTCAATCAAGACCACGCGCTTGGCGGTCAGGTCGCGGGACGCGCTGACGCGAAAAGCGTCCGCCACATTCCCGCGTCGTTCTTGGGCGCTCAAACCGATTTGGTCGGCGGTCGCGCGCGTGCGTTCCAAGACGTGGACACAAGTACAACGCAATCTGCGCGCGGTTTGTTCCGCCAGCAGTTCGGCTTGATTGTAACCGCGCGCGCGCTGTCGTTCGGGATGCAATGGCACGCTCGTAATGAAATCGGGTTGCGGTTGAAATTGCGCGCACACGGGCGCGAGCAGCATTGCGAGCGGCGCGGCGACATCGCGGCGGCGATTGTATTTTAGCGCGTGGATGGCTTGGCGTACGACGCCTTCATGCCATGCCGCCGCGCGGATGCACGTAATGCGACGCGGATGCGCGCGACATTCAGGGCAGGGCGCGGCGGCGGAAACCAAGGGATGCGAACAGCGTTCACAAAAGGGCGGTTGCAGGCGTTTGATGCGGTCGAAACATTGCGGACATAACGCGCTGCCGATTTGTTTGCAATTGGCGCAGCGCGGCGGAAAAAGGAGGTTGAGCAATCTCCCGCCAAGTCCGTTTATCTCGACATTGAGACGTTCCGGCATCGGGGTCATAGAAATCGTATTTCAAGAAAATCGCCGACGCGTGTTGCAGTGCGTTCCAGCGTGCCTACGGGTAATTCTAGCACATTTCGCGCTCCGCGCACAAGAGGTCCTACGCGCCACGGCGGCATCGCATTGGTCACATGCACTACACGGCCCGCGCGGTCCAGATACGCCACGTCAATCGGAATCCGCATAAAAAAACTGTGGATGGCGGATTCGCCCGGAAAATATAGACCGTATCCTTCCGGCAAACTGCGCTTGCCCATCAAACCGCGAAAACGCGTCCACAGATTATCGGCGACTTGGCCGCGCGTGACCGGCTGCGAGTTGCGCGTGTGATTCAAGACTTGGATAGAGCGCGCCATTTTGCAATCCCGCGTACGACCAAAAAAATTTGCGCGCGTTATGGAACGTTAAAGCCGCCGGTCATGAAAATCACGACGGTCGGACCCAACAAAATAATAAAGATGGACGGAAACACCAAGAACGCGAGCGGAATCAACATTTTGATAGGGGCTTGATTCGCTTTTTCTTCGGCGCGCTGACGGCGCTTGATCCGCATTTGTTCGGATTGAATCCGCAGCACTTTGCCGATGCTGATGCCCAATTGGTCGGCTTGAATAATCGCGGCGATGAAATTGCTAAAGTCGGGCAGTTCGATGCGCGCCGCCATGTCGCGCAGCGCTTCGCGGCGCAATTTGCCGATTCGCATTTCGCCGAGCGCGCGCCCGAACGCGCGGCTCAGGTCATTGTTCCATTTGTCGGCGACTTTGCCCATTGCGGCGTCAAAGCCGAGACCGGATTCGACGCTGATGGTCAACAGATCCATCGCGTCGGGCAATTGTTTTTGGACGCGGTGCTGGCGCGCGCGGATGACGCGATTGAGCCACAACAACGGAAAATAGTATCCCAAAATGCCGCCGATGCCGAGAAACAAAATGACCATAAAGGGATCCATACGCAGGGCATAGCCCAGCGTTGTGCCCAGAATGGCGACGAGGACAGCCGCGAGCCCGCGCAGTCCGACAAAATCGGCGGGCGACCAATTATTGGGATTGCCCGCCAAATCGAGTTTGTGACGAATTAGGTCAACGTTGCGTTGGGGCGTTGTGCGCGAGAGGAGACGCGCCAAACCGCGTATCAGCGGCAAGAGCGCGCGTTCGCTGAATGGTTGTTGCAGCTCGATTTCTTCCAGCGTGCGCGGCTTGACGCCGTACATTTGCAGCCGTTCTTCGGTGGTGTTGGGAGTTTTCGCGCTGCGCGCCAAGCCCATAAAGACCATCAGGATGGCGAATGCCGCCAATACGGCAATGAGCAAAGGAAGGAGAGGCATGAGACACCTTTACACTTCGATATCGGTGATTTTGCGAATCGCTATAAAACCCAACACAATCATGATGAAACCGGTCGCGAGCATGAGCAAGCCGCAGTTGTTGGTCCAAAGGCGAGAAATGTATTGCGGATTCAAGATATAAATGAGAAAACCGAGAATGACCGGCAGGACGGCGAGAATATAGCCCGAGAGCCGCTGCTGCGCCGTGATGGTGCGAATCTCGCCCAGGATGCGCACGCGTTCGCGAATCGTATGCGCGATATTGTCCAGGATTTCAGCCAGGTTGCCGCCGACTTCGTGTTGGACATTGATGGCGGTAATCAATAAATCCAAATCGTCGCTGGGCATCCGCCGATGCATGTTGGCGAGCGCGGTTTGGACGGTCAAGCCCAAACCGACTTCACGCGTCACGCGTTGGATTTCGGCGGACATGGGGGGCGCGATTTCGCGCGAGGCCGTTTCCATAGATTGCAAAAAACTATAGCCGGAGCGCAGTGAATTGCTAAGCAAAACAATCGTATCGCCCAGTTGATTGTTGAACGCGTTGAGACGGCGGCCTTGCAAGAAACGTACGTACATGCGCGGACTGTAAAAGCCGATGAGCGCGCCGACGAGGGCAAAGACGAAACCGGTTGTACTGGCGCCGCCGCCCAGCGCAAAACCGATAACGGCGCCGAGCATAACGGTTGCCAGATTCAAGGCGACATATTCGCCGGGGGTCAGACGCAAATCGGCGCGCGCCAATTCGGTGGCAATTGAATTGCTGCGTTCTTCGTTGACTAGACCTTCAAAGCGTTCGCCGCGTCCTTTTTGCGCGGGTTGTTCGCCGGGCGCGGTAGGGCGCGCCGCGTAGCGGCCCAAACGCGTTTCGATGATTTCGTTGCGTCCAGCCAGCACGCGCGCGAGACCAAAAAACAATACTAGAATGGACCCGGCAAAGATGAGCGCCATCATTACCGGCAGGTTCGTCAAACCGCTAAAATCCATTGCCGCTTACCTCCCAATGCGAAACACGAATGATTGACTCGGGTTACGCGCCGCGAAAAAAATTACGTGAGAACGTATGGCAAATTTGAAATTGGCTTTACCGCTATTGATAAAAACGCGGGTCCAGCCCAAAGATATTGGGCGGCAGGAAAATGCCATACGACTCGATTTTTTCGATAAATTTGGGGCGAATCCCGGTGGCGCGCAACTGACCTAAAACTTTGCCGTCTTTGACGCCGCCGCTTTCCCAACGAAAGATTTCTTGGGAAATGATTACTTCGCCTTCCATCCCTTGAATTTCCGCGACATTGGTGATTTTACGCGTGCCATCGCGCATACGTTCCAATTGCACAATCAAATCCACGGCGCCCGAAATTTGTTCGCGGATGGCTTTGAGGGGCAAGTCAAAGCCCGCCATCAAAACCATTGTTTCGAGACGATGCAGCGCGTCGCGCGGGGTGTTGGCGTGGACGGTGGTCATAGAACCCTCGTGACCGGTGTTCATGGCTTGGAGCATGTCCAGCGCTTCGCCCGAACGACATTCGCCGACGATGATGCGGTCGGGACGCATACGGAGCGCGTTAATCACCAAGTCGCCGCGCGTAATTTCGCCGCGCCCTTCAATGTTCTTGGGGCGTGATTCCAACGAGACCACATGCTCTTGGCGCAGTTGCAATTCTGCCGCGTCCTCGATGGTGAGGATGCGTTCGTCGTTGGGGATATAGCCGGAAAAGATATTGAGCATGGTGGTCTTGCCGGTGCCGGTGCCGCCCGAGACGACAATGTTCAAGCGCGCTTTGACGCATGCTTTCATGAACTCGTCAAATTCTTTGTTGAATGCGCCGCGTTGAATCAAGTCGTCGGCGGTCAAGGGAATTTTGGCAAACTTGCGGATGGTGATGGTGGGGCCATTGAGCGCGAGCGGCGGAATGATGATATTGACGCGCGAGCCGTCGGGCAAGCGCGCATCCACATACGGCTGACCCTCGTCCACGCGCCGCCCGAGCGGCGCCACAATTCGGTCAACGATCCGCATGACGTGCATCTCGCTGTCAAAGCGCGCCGAGACGCGTTCGATTTTGCCATTGCGCTCGATGTAAATCATGTTCGGCCCGTTCACCATCACTTCGGTAATGGTCGTATCGCGCAGCAAGGGCTCCAACGGTCCGAGACCCATGATTTCGGCGGTCAGCTGTTCAAGGAGGCGCTGCCGTTCGACGCGTCCCAAGACGATATCGGGTTCTTCGGCGAGGAATTGGTTAAATAATTCTTCGATACTGCGCCGCAATTCATCGGCGCGCCCAATGTCGAGCTTGGGGTCCAACTCGGCAATAATTTTGCTCAAGAGACGCGCGCGCAATTCCACCAGCTTGTCAACGGGCGGCGCGGGCGTTTGCATCTGTCGCGCCATTTGACCCGATGAAGGCGGCGGGGTTGCGGCGCCGCCGCTGCCGGCGCCGCTTGGGGGCGGCAAGGTTTGGGCGGGGTCTTTTTTCTCGATACGTTTCAAGAGTGACATGTCAAAATCCTTTTGAGCCGACTATCCGCGTCCGAATAACGCAAAACGTTTTTTGGGTTTGGAATCGGGAGCTGCGGGCGGCGCAGCCGAATTGTTTTTGTTCGCGGACGCGGGCGCGGCGGCGGGCGCTTGTTCGCGTTTGAGCATGCGCGCCATTGCCAAGACGGCTTGGCTAAAGGGAATGCCGCGTTGGGTCAAGACGACCGGGATGCCGCGCGTGAGCGCGAGCGCCGTCGCTTTGTCGTCGCGCGGCACGATGCCCGTAATCGGATGTTTAATAATCGCTTCAATATCTTTGGCTTTGACATCGCCTTTGGCGTCATAGCGATTCAAAATCAAAAGCGTTTTGGAGGGCGGGTATTCCAGTTTTTGCGTGACTTCAAAAAATAATTTGGCGTCCTTGAGCGCGCTCATTTCGCCGGTGGAAACTAGAATAATTTGTTCCGCGAGGTCAAACACGGTCAAAAGCGAATCGTTGATGGCTTTGCCGGTATCCACGACGATATAGTCAAACATTTTTTGAAACAGCGTCAAGATGGCGCGCAGATGTTCATGCGTGACGAGTTCTGCCATTTCGGGCTGCGGCGGCGCGACCAAAACTTTGAGGCCGGAACTGTGGGCGGCTAGCACTCCATTCATCAATTCTTCGTCGGGTTCGCCTTTGGCTTGGACCACATCCGCAATCGTGCGGCTGGTGGGCAAATTGAGCAAGACGCCGACATCGCCGAATTGCAAACTGGCGTCCACCAACGCGACGCGCGCGCGCGTTTCTTCGCGCAGCGCCAATGCCAGATTGACCGCCAAGGTCGAAACGCCGACGCCGCCTTTGGGCGAAAAGAGCGTAATGATTTTTCCGACTTGGGGTTTGCGCGGCACGTACTGTACGTATTCGGCATCCGGGGGCGGGGCGACGGGCGCGGGGGCGGGGGCGGCGGCGCGGCGCGTGACAGCCAATTGATGGACGCGGCGCAAACTGTTGGCGAGCTCTTCGCTGGAAAACGGTTTGATTAAAAATTCGCGCGCCCCGGCAAGCATCGAACGACGCAAATAATCCGCTTCGCCTTGGACGGACATCATGACGACCTGCACGTTGGGGTCTTGCTGTGAAATCAATTCACTCGCTTGAATCCCGTCCATGCCCGGCATGTTAATGTCCATCAGGACAATATCGGGTTTTAGCGCCGTCGTCTGTTCGACGCCTTCGCGTCCATTTGACGCGGCGCCGATAATTTCAATGTCGTCTTCGAAATACAGCAGTTTTTTTAGATTTTCGCGCGTTTCTTGAATGTCATCCACAATCAAAACGCGAATCTTTTTGTTATCACGGGTTACAGACATGACCGCTCTCCCCCCCGGATCATCATTGGCCCAAGCCGGGAATCTGGAAATTAAAACGCTTGTTTAGATATTCAATCGTGACGGGTTCCGTCGTAAAAATCTGTTCGTCGTTGGCGGCGCGCAAAACAAAAGTATAGTCGGATGCCGTATTTTGAATGTGGCGCAGCGCGACGGCATCTTGCTCGGTCATCTGGAGCGTGAGCGCGTTGACGGGCCCGCCGCCCTGCGAAGATTGTTCGCCAATTTCGCGCGGCCAAGGTCCGACTTGGAGAATCAACACATTTTCCAAAGTCTTTTGCGACATGCTGTATTGCGCGTTCGTTCGACCGGCTAGCGGATTTTGAAGTTCCACGTTATACGTCACGATTAAATCTACGCGGTCGCCTGCTTGGAGCGCTTCGGCTACGCTGCTATCCAAACCGACGCCGATGGCGACGGCGACTTGGCCCTTTTCGATAATCAACGCGGCGTTGCTGTGCTGCGCTTCGGCGTCATCTTTGGAAATGACCATGTCGCTGTTGATGGTCTGTCCCGGAAAGATGGGATTGCGCGCGATTTTGCCCACGACTTCGGTCGGTTCGGCGAACGCGCCAAGCGGCGTGGGAACGGTTTGGGGCCATTCCACCTGGCCGATTTGGTCGGGCGAAATTTCGCTGCGCCCCGGAATCTGTTGAAAAGAGACAACCAATTTACTGGTTTGGACGGGAACAGCTTGCGGCTCGGCAGTGGCAAGCAAGTAAAAAACTCCGATGCCGGAAATAAAGGCGAGCAGAAAACCGAGAATGATGAAAATGCGACCACCGCCGCTGCGCTTCATAAGAGAGCTCCTCCGATGGAAATGAATACCCCGACGCGCTGAAAACGTGTATGCGATGCTTGATTTGTTGCAGCCCTATTGTAGGCAAAATTAGGGTTCTTGACAACAGGTAAATGGTCTTATCGCCGAGTTGGCTTGACGCGGGGCTGGCAAGCGTTTGGCAAATCCTGCCGAGGCGCGCCGCGCGCCAAAAACGCTTGGCTTTTGAATACTGCGCGCTATTTTTGAAAATAAAAAAAAAGAGGCGGCGGGTGAGTATTTGCCCGCCGCCCCTGTGAGATTTATTTCGCCTTCTTGACGACTTTGAACGTCCGCCATTCTGACCATTTGCCGCAACCCTGCGCGTTACAGCTGCGAACTTTCCAAACGTAGGTGCGTCCCTTGTTCAATTTTGGGGTGGTAAAGGTATTGTCCGTAAGCGCTTTCTTTTTCAATACCCGGACGCCTTTTTTATTGTCATACTTGACAATGATTTTCGAAGTCTGTTTGCATGGGTCGCCTTGCCACGCGAGCGGGACCGCGCGCACAAAGAGATTTGCGTTATTGTTGGGCGAGACCTGTATTTCGCGCCCCGGTTTGCCGGTGCATGGCGTGGCGGAGGGCGTATTGGTCGGTATACCGGTCGCGGTTGAAGTTGCGGTTGCAGTGGCAGTGGCGGTCGCGGTCGCGGTGGGCGTCGCGGAGGACATCCCGGTCGCGGTTGCCGTTGGCGTGACAGAGGGCAAACCGGTTGGCGTCGCGGTGGGCGTGTCTGAGGGCGTCGGCGTAGGTGTGGGGTCTTGCTCATATAACAACTCGACGGCGTTCAACCGCGGCGATTTGTTCATATAGGTAGTGCTAAATACAGCTTGATACTGCAAATAGCGTTGGTCAAGCCGATTGGCAAAGGTCAATGTATTGGTAAAGCCATTGGCGCTTTGCGCCGAAAGACCCGCCAGAGTCCAGCCCGCGCTATTCAAGCCGGCGAGGTCATTGGCGGTGCGATAATACATTGCCAGCGCCATTTTATTATTGGATGTATCTTCGACGGCAGCGTTCCATTGGAGTCCGGTCATGTGTTTGTTGAAACCAATATCAAATGGTTCGCTGAGATAGGTGCCGTTGGGCGCGTATGTGGATGCCGCGCCGGTGGTCGAGCCGTGATAGACGTTTGCCTGCGGCACGCCCTGTTTGTTATAGCCGCCCGCGATAAAAAGTTCGCCGCCGCTGTTGGCGGCGCTGCCGTGAAAATAACGCTCTGCGGGCAACGGTTCGGTCACAATCCATTTGCCGACTTGTGGACCCCAATCATGCAGCGAGCCGTCAAGGTCAATGAGCGCGGTCAAGACTTTGGTAATGGCTTCGCTGCTCTCGATGCCTTCTTTGCCGCCAACAACATAAATCGCGCCGTTGTATTGGATGGCGCCGTGCGCGGTAAAGGCATTGGTGAGAATGGTGTTGTTCCAATCGGGGTCGCCATTATCGTGCAGCGAGCCGTCGGCATTAAACGAGGTATAGTACACATCCGCTGACGCTTCTTGAAAATCTTGGCCGCCGATGATGTACAAGAAATCGTGCGCCGGGTCGAACCAAGTTTGAGCGCCCATCGCGCTGAGCGATTCCGGCAGCGCCAGATCCGCAACCGCAGTCCCCAACGTACCGTTACTGTCTTGAATCGGAATCCGATAAATAGCATCGCTGCCGCTCGCGCCGCCGCCAATCACATAGAGATTTGTACCGCGCACGACGGCGCCGGAATAGATGAGGTCAACCGGAAGCGTCGCCGTATTCCACGACCCATTCAGCGCGCCGTTGGCGGCAATCTTTTTATAATAAATCGTATTACTAGAGTTGCCGTTTTCGCCGCCGCCAATCACGTACAGAATCGGGTCAGGATTGTTGGCAATGACCGCCGCCGCCCCGGCGCGTTTGGCGGGCAGGTTGTCCGTCAAAGTCCAATTCGACGTAATATCGCCGACGGTGGAAGTGGTGGCGGAATAGATGCTTGTATGATAATTGGTACCGTCATAACCGCCGATGGCGTAAAGGATATTGTTGTATGAAACGAGCGCGAGCTCGGCGCGGGGCGCGGGCAAACCGGTTGTCGCTTGCCATGGTTTGCTCAACCCGACGGGCAAGAGTTGCACTTCGCCGTCGTCCATTTTGCGCAAGCCGGTGGCATAAAATTTGCCATGCACAAAATCGTTCGTGGTCGTATGCAGGGTTTTACAAAGAAGGCCGTTACAGACTGCATCGGCGACGGCAACTTGTTGAACGCCCATCCAAAGCAGGACGCCCAAACTCAGGAGGATTGCGCCAATACCGATAAACAGTTGATTTCGTGTCAACATACTTGTAGCGTCGCCGTCAGAAATGGTCACGCGCTGCTTTCACCGCAAAACTTGGTCCGGTGCAAGCAGCGCGTGAATCATCTTTGACATTGATTGGACTTGCGATTGAAACCGCGGGTTTATTGCGTCCCGGTGCAAACAAAGTCGTCGGTTTTCAAAGAGAGATTCTTTTCGTACGTTCCCGTGCCAGAACCGATTTCGATGGTTGGCGGGTCAGCCAGGACCGGTCCGCCCACGCCGTCGGTAAAGATATCGTACGTTAGATTGTTCAGCGTGATGCTGATGGACTGGAATTCGTACGTCCCCGGGTCAATGTTGTTGAATTGGAAATAACCGGTCGAAGTGGCGGTGGTGGTCAGAGTGGTTCCGGTATCCGTATTACGCACGCGCACGGTGACATTCGGCGCAAAGATTTCGCGCTGATTCACCAAACACGTTTCGCTTTCAATGACGGTCGAAATCTGATTATAGATGCTTGCCATCGAAGCCGCATCGGTCGCCTGATAAAAATGCGTTTCGGTCGGCGCAGAGGCAATGGCTTGCAACGTCACGGGATTGAAATCGGTGCCGATAGCAATGGTAAAGACAATGGCATCCGGTTTTCCATCGCCGTCATTGTCGGCTTTGGCTTGATTGGCTTGGTAAATGGCATCCTGGTCTGCCTGGGCGTTGCATGGTTTGGGGTTATAACTCATCCCATCAAAGCCGGTATAGCGACCATCCAATACTACGTTGGCAAGACCGTCTGACGCCAAGATGATGACGGGAACGTGTGATGGGTCGTGAAAGCTGGGATCTGTAACCATACCCCTGCCAACTAACAACCCGCCTGCAATGGGCGTGATGCCATTGGCAGAGAGCGAATTGATTTTGCTGTTGACGGAAGCAATGTTGTCGGTCAAATCAAGTCGTTTTTGACCTATGGCTTTTGAGGTGTCATTGCCGCCGCATGGCCGCTTGTAACTTTTCATGCTGGAAACAAGCGGGAAGGTGGCAAGTCCGACGCGGTCGCCATCCGTGCCGTTCAAGGTTGGCGACAAGACATTGTTGAAATTAATCAACGCTTGTTTCGCCGCACTCAGTTTGACGGTGGAGGGCTTGCCAAATTTCGAATTCATACTGCCGGAAATATCCAGAACGTGAATGACATCCACCGGCGTTTTTGCCAGATTCGTCTCACCCGCAGGTTCCAGTTGATTGATTTTTACGACGCCAATCAAGGAACGGGTTTGCGTCAGAGGCGGGTGATTGGTCGTGGTCACAATGCCGTAATTCGGACAAGACCCTTCGCACAGCGAAGTGGACCAATTCTGAAATTTACCTTGCACGTATGGATCGCTGTTATTGTTGAGCGTAACGTCACATTCGCCGTTATAGTTATTGTAACGGCAATAGCCCGTCACTTTGAAACGCGCAAAGCCGACAATGTTGTAGGTCAAGTTATTACCAGTGCCGCTCGCCGTATCGTAAATTGGAATGATGATATATTTTCCGATATGGTCAATCCATTGTTGGCGAACGCCGCTGGCATTGGAAACGCCTGTCGAGCCAGACACATCATCGCCGACATACCAGATGCCGCTGCGGCTCGGGTCTGCCATATTTGCAATCAGCGTTGGCGTGGAAGAGTTTTGATCGCGCCACATCAGGTAGCCAAAATTGCCCGGCCCTTCTTCGCCATCGCGGTCCCATATCTGATAGTTGTACCCCGGGTCATTTTGTTCAAAATGCACATCCCGAATCCCGTCGTTATTTTCATCCGGGAAGGTGGTCTGCGGGAGCGTGACGGGGAACAAATTGTCCGAACAGCATGTGCCATTGCTCGTAACCGGCGGCGGGGTATTTGGCGGGTTGGGGGCGGGAGCGCCATAGCCCGTCGAGGGCGCGCCGACGGTCATGGTTGTGATGCCCACGATGCCGGCAAAGAACGAATTGAATTCTTTATCCGCCGTCACATAGACGCCGACGACCGGCAGGCCGTCCAACGTGACTGGCGCGACCGCGCCGGTGCCGAGACCGCCGCCGCCGATAAATTCATTGTCATGCACTTCGACGCCATTTGATTGACGCATGACGTACGTGGCTTTGATGGTGTTGGCTGCCACGCCGTTCCGTACGGCGGCGTTTTGGATTGCCGTCAAAACTTGGCCGTTGGTGGCGCGACAGATTTGACCGACCGAACAGCCCGAATTGGGTTGCGCGAGCCGCTGTCCGCCGGCGTACGCCGCCGCGTCCACCGCGTTTTGGACCTGACGACGTTGAGCATAGACATTGCCGCCGTCCACTGCGAGGGCCATGAATGCCATGAGGACCGCTAGCCCCAAAACGATGAGAATCATGGATTGACCATGTTCTTGGGAATATTCTTGGCGCATCTTTAACCTACCTTTTTATTTTAGGGATCAATCCGCATTACCGCCTGGCTCGATACCCATATCGGACCCAAAAATGTCATACGACTGCCATTAATCCAGGTTACGCCCAAAGTTGGCACTTGGGCGCGATATTGAACTTTGACCGAGATTTGCGCGTTTGGAATACGGTCGGCGCTGGCAGGTTCAGTTGTGATAATCAGATTTGCGTTTGTCAAATTGTTGCAATTTGTCGCGCTGCCGCCCAACATAATACTGCTGGAACAAATCGCGTTTTTGATTTGCGTATCGGTCGCGGAAGGATTGGAAATGACGAAACGGGCGCCTTCACGCGCTGCCGATACGGTGGTCAGCCAAGCAAAAAAGACGATTGCCAAACCAAGAAAACCGAACAAGAGCATGATAAAAATAGAAATAGTCAGCGCAAATTCGACGGTGGCTTGACCGGACGTATTGGCGCGGGCGCACGTCAAGTTTGTCAAGCGCCGCTGCGCCTGCAAGTGGGCGGTGTGAAACAGCGCGCGCATTTTCATGGACATGCTGCGGGGTCATACGAATCCGCTTCACGAATTGGCATCGAAACCCCGTACCGAATCAAATAGCTGTTGGGCAAACCAAAACGTCCGACCAGCGGCAGACTCATTCCGCTTGTGAACGTCGTCAAAGAATATGCGACCGTACTCGTGATTGGACAATTGATGCCGAAATCGTTGGGGCGAATCGTCGGCGGCGTCACAGTCAGGTTATCATCCACGTCCAATTTCAAGGCGAGCGCTTCCCCTTTGATGCGGTCCACGTAATTGTTGCAAATTTCCTGCGCGATGGAACAATTGGTCAGGTCGGCTTCGTTTCGCAGTTCGGGATGAAGACTGGCATAGACGGCGCCTTCGCGCGCCGCGTTAATCATTCCGATATAAACAGTAAACGCTTGCGCTAATTCAATGACGCCGAGCAAAAGCACCAAAAGAAATGGAATCATAATTCCCATTTCCGCCAGACTCTGGCCTTGTTCGCGAATCCATTCTTTGCGGCGTTTGTTGGTGAACGCGTTCATACGCTATATAAAAAAATCTAGAGGCGCAACCTTACAGTTTCCCCCCTAGACTTTTCCCCCACTCGCATTATATCGAATTCGATAGTTTCGGCAATAAGAAAACAGTACCGTCGGCTTGGCATCGCGGCGCTGCAAAACTGGATGTCAGACGGCGTCCCGTTCGCGCG
>JAJVIA010000123.1 GCA_022072245.1 Anaerolineae bacterium | reverse complement strand
CATAGCGTTCAATCATCCGTACAACTGGCGCGCCTGACAGGGCGGAAGCTGCCCACCGCGATTCTGGAAATTCAGCAGTTCGGGTTCGTCGGCCGGGCGGACCGGCGCTACAGGTTGCAGAACGTAATGTTGAAGAATGGCGGAATGCCAGTACTGGCGCGGTGTTTCATCTTCATGTTTCCTCCTGGCTACCCGTCTAGCTACCCATTGAACTGGCGTTGCTCATGTGATTCTGCCAGTAATTTGAAAAGCGGAAAATACTGACATTGGCCTGGCTTACTGGGCGGCTTCTTGAAAACACTGTGATTATGCGGAGGATGAAATGCGCGGCAGCCAACGCTTGTCTATGACTCGCGCGCATCCCCGCAGATGGCTCCACATAATCGAGCGATCCGCATAATCGGCCTGAACGGCCGTTCGGGAGTCATGCTGCCAATGGCCGGTGTCGCTCGGGATGCAGCCGTTGAGACGGAAAACCATAGGAACGGCTGCTTCCTTCACCAGCGAATGCGTGCTCCGTGCCCATAGCAGACCAAGACGGATGGAGAAAGCGGACGCTCAGTGACAGTCGCGACGCAACGGCGCGGAACAGCAAGCGCAGCGCTGATTCGCGCCGTTGCGGCCGTTTGTTGGATGTTGTCAAAATCGGTCCCCACCACCATACTCACCACCACGGTTATGGGAGTGGAAAGAATCCGTAGCGGCCTTGATGGGGGTTCTTCGTAAACACGATCACATTGCCGTCACGTGACACGACATCCGGTGGATGCTCGTTCTCAACAATAATGACCTGGCTGTCTTTGTGCAGACCCAACAGGTAGCGATAGAACATTTCCTTGAGGTCGCTGCCGCGCAAATCATCCTCATCTCCCTCAGGCTTCCAGTACGCCAGAAGCGGGGAATCGAGAACAACGATACCCGGATGCGGCAAATTCCGTTCACGGCAAAATTCCATCAGGCCGATTTTCACTGCCGCATGGGTAATGGCCCGGAGCCCCTTGCCGGTGCTTCCCCTATCCTTACCAGCTATCTGGAAATCCCGCTTGCCCTCATCAAAGAACACCCGATTAGCATTCGGGAAATGCCACTCCTGCAAAATGTCTTCGATCGTTTGCGCGAACTCGTCGAGCACATTCTTGGAAACCAGCGTCTTCGTAGTGGAAGGGCTGCCTGCTGATTCCGTCTGCTCGGCATCAAGTTCGGCGCGCTGGGCTGTTAGGCGCTTGAGGCGGTCGATCTTCTCGATCTTGAACCGGACCTCAGCGCGTTCGGAAACAAGCAGGTTATATGAAGTGCGCTCTGTCGAAACAGCCGGTGAGGCAATCTCGTTCAACTCCTGTTCGCCGGCCTTGTACTCGTCGTCAAACTGGTCCAGCGATTCGACCACACCCTGCCGCTCCGTCGTCAGCGACGCAGCCGTGTCGGCAAGTTCACGCCGCAGGAGGTTAATCTTGACCATCTCCGCGTCTGCGGCTTTGACGACGGATTCGGAGTTGCCCTCGCATTCCGAGTCTAGATGCTGGTCGCCCGGCAAGGCGCCGCAAAGGGGGCAAGGCTGTTTCTCAAGATGCACGAACAATGAGCCGGACTCGTGAATGGCCGCTAGCCGGTCAAGATCCGTTTGATAATGACTGTCGAGCAAATTGAATCGTTCGACAAGCTCGTCTATCTCCGCGACTCGTGCGCGCCTGTTGCGAATTTCTCTTGCCGCGGCGCCGCGCCGCTCAAGAACCGAATCCAATGCCCTCTGGACATCAACCAGCGCTTGATTTTGTGCTCGTATGGACTCATCGACCCGTGCCAGTTGATCGTTGAGTTCCTCTTCCTCGGCGCCTTCCTCGTCAAGTTCCGCCTGTAGGTCCGCGATCATCTGGTCCAGAAGTTCGATCTTGCCCGTATCCTGATCACGTCGGCCTGACACTTCTCTGGCGGCTACCAGCGCGCTGTCATCGGTGCCGGTCAGGAGAAGCTTGAAGGCGGCGTACTCTCCTGTCGCCGTCGTGTATTGGCCAGATAGGAACGGAGAGCCGCGTCCCTGAATTTCCTCCTCGGTGACGACGCAAAGGCGCGCCATGTCGCGGAAGCTCAAAGAACGAGTTTCGCCGGCAACGTTCTTGCGCAGCACCTTGGATGTCAGGCTCGTGCGTTCCAGCAATGCGTATGACAACGTGTCCTGACGGGCGGCGCTGTGCTTCCACCTAAGCATCTTCGCTTCCGTCTGCGGCGATCCGTCAGTCAACAACTCCTCATAGGCCCGGAAATTGCCGCCCTCGACGCTACGGTCCAGCGTCAGCGTCGGCCAACCGGCACATTCGATCGCAAGCCTGATGCGGTCGTAACCGTCCCTTTCTGGAATATCGCGAACTGGGTTCTCCTGGCCAAGCATGAAATCAATGCTTTCAACGATAAAGGACTTGCCGGTTTCGGATGCGCCGCAAACTACATTCAGGCCGGGCGCCAACGAAAGAACGGCCGGAGGCTTGTCGGGCCCGAAATACGCAAGATATCGAAGCCGTATGCCGCTCATCACGGCAGCTCCGCCTGCGCCGCGGACTGGACCGACTGGAATTCGATGGTCCACGATTCGAACAGTCGCCTGACGATGGCGTCGAGATCGTCAGCGCTCAGCCCGTCGAATGTGGCGGCAACCCACTCGGCCCGGTCACGCAGGGCAAGAATATAGGGCGACTTCATATTGTCGAGGAATGAGGCCGCGGAGTCGTCGGCACCGTAGAAAAAGCCTCGAACGTGAAGTTCCCGCCGGGCGAGTGACCGGCTCATCATCAGCCGCAAGCCGGACTCGATCAGCCCCCGGCGCACGAGGAGTTCTCCCGAGCGAAGCGGTAACGGCGGGTGAAGGCTGGGCGGGCCATCGGCGTCAGCCGAATGGACTGTCAGATAATCGTACTGGACGAGCCTGCCGAGATCATGCGCGTTCGGGTAACAGGCAGTGAGAATCGCGAGCGTCCGGACACCGGTTTCCAGAGCGGTGTTGAAGGGGCTTGGCGTTCCGTCGATCATGGCTGCTTCGTCCATGTTAGGCGGTCGTCATTGGCAAGCTGGTGACAGATGCCTTGTTTGTCGGCGACCTTGGTCACTCCGACAAGCGCGTTGCCGCTCACGTTGAGTTGCCCTGCGGTAGTGACAGTCTTGCGAAGACGCTCCAAGGCATCTGCATGGGAGGCCTCGCAGATGTCTATCACTCCGTTGTATACGTCATCCTGAAGCGAATCGAATGTGCGGGGCGGTGTGCGGTCGCGCGCGAAATTCCGCAACGACTCGGCGCTGTAGAAAAGCACACGCTGGCGTTTGTAATGCCCCTCGAGGTCGGGATGGGGCACCAATTCTTCTCTGTCAGTCATGGGCTTTCCGAGGTGATCGCCATACGCATCCAGCAATTTCCGTAGATAGAGACTCTCGGCCTCAGTCGGCTCGGAAGGCGGCGCGTCGGGCTCTCCACGCGGTGGAAGTCCGCCGCCAAAGCGTGGGGCATGAAACCCCGTCTGGGCGTGCTCCTCGACCAGTTCCACGGCAGTACGGTCGTCAAAGATCGAAAAGCTGAAGGAATCAAAATAGGCAAGGAGTTCGCCCGTAAGGGGAGCCTCGATGCCCGCTCCGATGGCGGGGGCGCAATGACTCTGCCACTTCGCACGCGCCTCCTCCTTGAGACGGTTGGGATCCCGCAAGAGCCGGCCGAGCATGATGCCAACGCCGTAGGGCGCGATGAAAACATGGCGGCGCGGGACGCGGCAGGCCTGATTGAACGGCGGCGTGCGCTGAAACGAATGATAGATGATCTTGCCGATTTCTCCGTAGACGTCGGTCGGCATGAGCGCGTGGTCATAGTGCTTGCACTGGTAGCTGTCCCAAGGCTTTGCAAACCCATCCGCTGTCGTGAACGCAATAACATCGAGTCCAAGGTCACCAGGGCCGGAAAAACGCTTGATGGACTGATATGTGCCCTTTGTCTTGTGAAATGAGAGCCATTCTTCCGTGAACCCTTCCCACTCATCGGGTGACATGATTTGGAGCAACCGGACGGGTGGCATCGGTATACCGCCCGATACCTGCGCGGCACTCGGCACCACGGAAGTTGCTTTCGGCTCTACTTCATCTAGGTTGCGTTCATCACTCATTGAGAAATGCTGCTTTCAAGTCAATCCCATTTGCTGTTTGGATCACCGATCCCTGCACTCCGTGAGTAGCACAACACGACGCCCAACGTTTGATTCCACCGGACCTGCGCGGCTAATCGCGCAGGTCCGGTGGAATGATGTTGTTAGGCGCGCGGTTCATGTTTGAGGCTCTTCATTGGTTGGGGTGAGAGCCGACCAAGACACCCTCGCATATATTCCTTCACCCTTTGATAACTGCTTGCGTTCAATGAGTCGTCCCTCG
Source organism: Anaerolineae bacterium (assembly GCA_022072245.1). Lineage (GTDB taxonomy): Bacteria > Chloroflexota > Anaerolineae > UBA4142 > SHND01 > SHND01. Next base: position 14,175 of record JAJVIA010000123.1, on the reverse strand, counting down.
AACTCAAATTTCTCGCTGATTTTGATTACAAGTAGCCTATTGAAATTACCAGCGCGTTTGACTTGAACTTGACCCCCATCTTTTTCAGGGGAGATGGTTTTGATTTCTACAAAGTCATTTCCAAGTTTTCCATCTGAACCCCTGGTATGTGGTTTGTGGCGCTCAATGCCATACTTGAATTCGGCATATAACTCACCCAACTCGCCCCAAATTTGCAGGTAGCGCCCTGTGAGCGCGTGGTAAGACATTGCGTTCTCGACTAAGCTCTCGAAAATCATTACTAGCTTTGGATCAGGCTGTGAGCGCCCCGCTGGCAATTCTTTTTCGTATAGAGGCTCCCACTCCCAAGGGTTATATCCACAAGCAGCGGCATCAGCTATTTGCTCTGGACTATAGCCGTCATTATGCATATCGTGCAGAAAGTCCCAATCGCTCATATTTTTTTCTTGCCTAACAGTTAATCAGACACAGAATCGTCCGGGTTATTGCAGATAATACGGACACAATAGAGTTGTTACTAAGCTATTGAATGACAGTGAGATTATCCCATCCGGGTGCCATTATCAATCAGCAATCATACGGACAGCGCCAGTGGCTGCTATTGAGCGATTTTTTGCTTGACCGGTTGTGGCCGGGAGCACGAATCCAGTTTTACGCCAGCCAGTAAGCTGCCGTTCGGCATATCAAGCCTCTCGGCAACGGCGGCTTTGTGCGGGATCACTCTACGCGTACAGTCGGCCATGAACGGAAGTTGAGACGTAAACCGTAATGCTGCCGTGGCAGTTCTAAGTTATGCTCCGACGCTGTGTGCGTGAACGCATTTCGGGACGAAGCATGAATTTCAGGATTCTCGATAAATGTAGCAAGGACGAAGTGGCAAGCCTGTTTGCTTCTGTATTCTCATCATCTGAAGGGGAGCAAGAAGGGAGGCTGATTGGTAGCCTTGCTTCCGGGCTGGCTGCACGTACCGACAATCAGGAAATAATCTGCATTGGTGCTTATGAAGAGGGGTCAATGATTGGCGCAATTTTCTTTACCCGACTTCGATTCGATGAGCCAATCGAAGCCTACATGCTTGCTCCAGTTGCAGTCGGCACTGCGCATCAGGGAAGGGGCGTTGGGCAGGCATTGATCAATTTTGGACTTCACGCTTCACGAGCTGAGAAATCGCTCCGCAACGGTGGCAGTCACATATGGTGATCCAGCTTTCTATTCCAAGGTGGGATTCCAAGCCTTATCGGAAGATGTCATGCAGGCTCCAATGGCACTCTCAATGCCAGAAGGTTGGCTTGGCCAGTCCTTATCGGGAGAGGCAATTCCAATCCTGAAGAGCCGTCCTGCGTGCGTTCAGGAGTTCGATAATCCTGATTACTGGTAATCCCATTAGCACCGAATTGCCACGTACTCAAGAGCCCGAGCGTTGGCCGTCTGCTTTCGCCTTCTGGCTACTTCCGCTTTGGGTCGCTATGCAAAGCTTTGCATAGCGACCCCTATGCATAGCTCTCAACTATGTGTAGTCGCACCCGCCCGGCATGGCCGTTCGCTCGGTCGACGGCCGCACTGGGGGGTGGTGCGCTTTGCATAGTTACAGGGTCTGCAGGAACCTCATCAGGTCATCGTCGGCGCGGAAGCGCTTGAGCTTGATGTCAGGGTCTTCGAGCCGGGCAAGTGCCTTCTCCTTCATCTCCAGGTTGGCCTCGACGTAGCGGTGCGTCGTGTTCGTACTCTCGTGACCGAGCCACAGTGCGATCACGTTGAACGGCACGCCGCTTTGCAGAAGATGCATGGCTGTCGTGTGCCTTACGGTATGTGGGGAGACGCGCTTGGTCTTCAGGCTCGGCTGTTCTGCGCTGGCCCTGTCCACCGCCAGCGCCAGTCGCTGCGCCACGTTGCAGCGGGTCATCGGATGCCCGGATCGATTGGGCAGCAATGACGCCGAATCACGCAGTTGCGGGTTGGCGTTTAACCAAGTGCGGATGGCCGCCGCAGTGGACTTCCACAGCGGCACCGAGCGATCCTTGCGACCCTTGCCATGCAGGTGGACGCAGGCCGCGCCGTCCAGCACCACGTCGACGACGCGCACCCCGACGATCTCCGACACGCGCGCGCCGGTGTTGTACAGCAGGCTCAGCAGCAGGTGGTCGCGCTGCGACGTCCATTCGGTGCCAGACTGTCCCAGCACGGCGATCATCTCCGGGCGCGTCAGGTGACCAAGCAGCGGCCGCTCGAAGCGTTTCATCGGCACGGCCATCGCGCGCTCGACGGCGTGCAGCGCCGTCACGTCGCGTCGGACGGCGAACTTCATGAACGCCCTCAAGGCGGTAAGCCGCAGGTTGCGACTTCGCACCGAGTTGTGCCGCTCCCGCTCTAGGTGGGCCAGGAACTTCAGGATCAACTCCGGCGTGATGTCCACGAGCTGCATGGCCATTGGCGGCTTGCCCAGCTGCTTGGCCGCATACCCGAGGAACAGTGTCATCGCGTCACGGTAGCAGGCCACTGTACGTGGGCTGAGTGCGCGCTGTGCGACCAGGTACTCGGTGAAGAAATGTTGCACCAGCGCCGGGAAGCTTGGTGGAGAGCCCTTTCGATTGAGGCGCGCTTCACCCATGGTTGAGCTCCGGCATGCACGACTCGAAGCGTTGCGCGGCCACCGCCATCAATTCTGGCACCGCCTGCAGGTACCAGTAGGTGTTGGTCACCATCGCGTGACCGACGTAGGTCGACAGCGACAGCATCGCCGCGTCCACGTCGATGCCCTGTTGCTGCCACAGCAGGATGCGCCTGACCACGAAGGTGTGCCTCAGATCATGGATGCGCGGTGCGTGGTGCGTGCCGCGGTTGACCCACCCCAGTTCGCTGCGCAGCGTGGCGAAGACGCGCTCCACCTGATGCCCGTGCATCGGCTTGCCGAACAGGCGGCCCCGTGTGCCGATGAAGAACGGCGCGTCGTCGTCGCGTGAGGCGCCAGCCACGTCCCGAGTCCAGCGGTATTGGCCCAAGACCTTGGCCGTGCTCGGATGCAGCGGCACCTGGCGCGACTTGGCGAACTTCGTGCGCCGGATCGTCAGCAGGCCGCGCCTGAGATCCACGTCGCCAAGGTTCAGCGACAACGCCTCTGACAGACGCAGACCGCAGCTGGCAATCAAACCGAACAGCGTCTCGTAGACCAGGCCGCGCAGGCCGGGATTGGGGCCGAGTTGGCGCGCGGCGGCCAGCAACTGCTGCACTTCCTCTTGGCTGTAGATGTGCGGCGCCTGGCGCTCGGGCAGCCGACCGAAGATCGTGTCGTCGGGCACTTCTGTGGCCGGCTCGAATTGCTGCATCCAGCGCGTGAAGGAGCGCAACTGCTTGAGCCGCCGCGCCCAGGTCCGGGGATCTACGCTTGCGTGGCTATCCAGACGCGCCCACTGGGCCATGACCTCCAGGGTCAGGGGGCCGCGGTGGCGTGTACGGCGGACGTACTCGGCCAAGCTGCGCAGGCTGTAGCCGGCCGAACGCAGCTGGAAGCCCAGGGTGCGACGCTCAGTGAGGTAGCGCTCCACGAGCGCAGTCAGGCCGATCGTCATGACAGCCTCCCTGTCGCGGTGGCGACGGCGGAGGTCCCGGGCCAAGGCAGGGCCACTTCGACGAGACGGCTGCAGTCGAGCTTGGCGTAGATCAGCGTCGTGTTCAGCGAGCGGTGCCGCAGCACGTCGGCCACCTCCTTAAGAGAGGAACCGCCGGCCAGCAGACGGCTGGCCATCGTGTGACGCAACAGGTGCGAACGCGTATGCGCAAGACCGGCGCGCGCATAGGCCTGGCGGATGGTCTTGCGCACGAGGTCCGGCCCGATGGGTCGCTCCCGCGGCGTCATATGCCGAGCGAAGACCATCCGGTGCTGGGTCTTGGGCCGCTCGTCGCGCAGGTACATGGCGATGGCCCGCCCTGTTGCTTCAGGCAAGGGCATCACGTCTTCACGCCGGCCCTTGGTGCGGCGCAGTGTGATCGTGCCGGCTTCCCAGTCGATGTCGTCCAGGTTCAAGCGTGCGACCTCGCTGCTTCGCAGGCCCAGATCGAGCGCGCAGCGCACCATGGCGTCGGCGCGCAGCATTGACGGGCCGCTCTGGCCAAGGGCGGCCTCGAGTTGTTCGACCTCTGCCGGCTCCAGCGACTTGGGCAACGATGCCAACTGCCAGTTCGCCGGATAGGCCAGGGCACCAACCAGAGCATGGGTACGGTCGCCCAGCGACGCGCGCCAGCGGAAGTAGCCGCGCAGGGACGAGACCACGGCGCCCAGGCTCGACGGCGTCTTGTAGTTCTTGGCCTGCGAGGCGAAGAAGCGTCGTACGTGCTCGGCCGTGACGGCCTCGAACCGGATGTCGCCATCACCGAAGTGCTTGCGAAGAAGTGCCTCGACCAGGCGAAGCGCACCCTCGCGGGTCTTCGGGGCAAGACCTCGGACCTGTGTCATGTACTGGTCGTAGCGACGCAGTTCCTCCCCGACTGCCGTCTCGTCCTGCGGCTTCGGCCTGATGGCACTGGCCTCGCGCAGCACGACCAGAAGGTGTGCCAATGCAGCGCGCACGCAAGCTGGGTGACGCGCACTCGTCGCACAGTTGCATTGGGGAAGATGGCCCTCGAGGAACTCGACCACGAGCGTCTCGTCGACGTCGGCCAGACCCATGTTGGCCTGGTGCATCCACATCGAAAGGTGCATCACGGCCGCTTCGCAGCTGCGCACATAGCCGGCGGCGTTGCCGCGATCGAGTAGGTACTCGCGGTATGCCGGAACATGCCGTTCCAGCTGAGTACAGCCGCGCGTGCGGACAGAGGGTTCGGATCGAGAAGAAAGTTTGGTTCGCATGGCAGTCTCCAGGTTGTGGGGAGCCGCCAGTGAACCTGGGTCGGAAAACTATGTATAGCTGCTCACGGCAGAGAGCGCAGGTTGCCCGCGTAATTGCTCATCAAATGCCAACCCGCCGGCCGCGACTAAACATAGTTGAGAGCTATGCATAGGGGTCGGGAGTACGCATTCGTCGGCCGGAAAAGCTGAGGTTCGACTTGCTGATCTAATCAACGTCAGCAAACAGCCTTACTGCTGACGCACAGGGTCATGAGTGCCGCCCGCAGCAATGGCCGATTTTGAGACGGTGAGCATAGTTTTGCGCTTACGTTCTTGCTCGCCTGTAACACCTACTGCTGCGGTCTTCCGAACGTCAAGATCAATTCTGCCCTTCCCCGATCCAGCGCAGGCTCTCGACCTGCAGGGTCCTCTCGATGCTGGACATGCCGATCTCCTCCGCAATGTCCAGCCTGCGCAAGGTGAGCAGCGCGGGGCGCTGCTCCCGCGCGGCGGCGGCCAGGAGATCCGAGAGCTCCTGAAGGCTTTTGACAGCCCTGCCGTCGACCTGCTCCAGGAAATCCATGGCCTCGATCTCGATCGCCTGGCCGGTCGAGCCGTCCTCGACATAGTGCACCTCGATCTCCGGAAAGGCGATGTCGGCCACTTCGCGGAAGGTGTCCCGCAAGGCGAACAGGACGCCCGAGACGAAAACGCCATTCCGGTTCAGCGTGCTGGCCGTGGGAGACAGGCGTCCGCTGATGCGCCGCTCGGCGCCGTTCTCCTCCACCGTCAGGGTGACCGCCTCCAGGCGCCCGCGCAGGGCATGGATGAGCTGGGTCGGGTTGGATACCCGCCCCGGCATGCCCTCCACCGTCTTGATGATCTGCCCGGCCCGCAAGGGAAGCTCCTGCCCGGGCAGAAGGCTTCGGGCAACCTTCACCGTGCGCTCGCCGTCGAGATTGCGGAAGAAAACAAGGGGAAGCTGCGGCGGCGAGGGATCGCGCCCTGCCTGGAGCAGCTCCAGCACGCGGCAGGCGTACTTCATGGAAACGGCGAAGCTGGTGTTCTTCGACTTGGGCTCCTTCATCGCGGCGGTGTTGATGCCGACGATCTTCCCGCTCGTCAGGCTGATCAGCGGGCCGCCCGAGTTGCCGCTGTCGACGGGCGCGTCGGTCTGCAGGTACTCGGTGCGGTACTTGCTCGTCACGCCGGAGACGATCCCGCGCGTGCCGGTGTAGTAGAAGCGCCAGGGATGGCCGTAGGCGCCGACCGGATGGCCCATGGCGGGCTGGTCCTGGCATTCGAGCTCGGCCGCGGCCAGCCTGCGGCCGTCTTCCGGCCGGGCCTCGATGACGGCCAGGTCGAGGAAGGGGTCGACGTAGACCTTGCGCGCCGGGCCGAACTCCTGGCCATGGAAGGCGACCTGCACCCTGGCCGGCGAGCGGGAAACCACGTGGGCGTTGGTCATGATCCAGCCGCGCACTGCATCGACGACGAAGCCGGCCCCGATGAGGGTGCCGCGCTTGTCTCCTGCAAACGGCACCGGCACCGAGGTCTTGACGCGCACCGTGTAGGCCTGGGCCTTGCGGAAGATGCGCTCGCTATCGTCCTGGGCCAGGGCTGTGGCCGGAGCCAGCGCCACCGTCGCGATGGTCAGCAATCCAAGGGGGCTTTTCATTGTGGTCACATGGTCAGTTGATAAAAGTTGATCCAGCAGCGTGAGGGCTTGCCGGATGAGGCCGGGTTGGCCGGAGCGCTGCCGCCTACGGTTCCCCGCTCATCAGGGCCAGCCGCCCTGCAAGCCGCATCGCCACATCCTCGGTCAGCCCGAAGCGGCCGTCGCATAACACCAGGTTGGCGCAGCCTGGCTGGCTCCCTGCGGCCGATGCGCAGGAGCTTGCCGGTGCCGTCGCCGGCGGAGCAAATCGGGGACTTCATGGCAGCAAGGATAGGCCATGGCAAGGCTCACTGGGTGAGCCCGGAGCAGGCTTATACTCCAAACCTGATCGGCGTTGGTTCATGGGTTTCCAGGGAAGGGTTGATGAACAAGGAACTTAAAAATGCTTTCCACCTGGAAATGATCTCTGTGTATGAGCGGGCAAAAAAGGAATGCCGGTATTCCGCAACACGGTTCCTGCAAATGGTCACCGAGCATGGCGGACTGGCTGCCGCGAAAATGCTCCTTGCCGCGCCGCGTATTTCAGAGGGCCTCAGCCATTTATGGGAAGCAAAGCGGCTGGATATCTCCATGGAGGCTACGATTCTGCGCGAACCCTGGTGCCAGCTGTTTTCACCAGACGAGCTGTCACTTGCCCGAAAGCGGCTTGACGACCTTGGTTACCATGGCCAATGACATAATGAACGCTGCAAGCACGCGTCACAATCGCTGAACGGGCAAAGCAACGTCTGGATTCAACTTATCATCAAGCCTTCATCCTGGCCATGAACGATCTCGTCGCGAAGCTGAAAACACCGGAAGAATGCGCCATTTTCGAGAAGAACGTGACTGAGCGTGGCCGGCCCGATCTCGCATTGGCTGCAAGAAAGCGGGCGCTGGAACTGCGCGCGCAAAAATACGGGGCAAAAACGGAGGCCGAGAGGGAGTGCCTCGAGGCCGTCTACGCCTACGAACGGGTATTGTCCGAAAAAAATGGAAGAAACACGCGGGCGACCCGCACCTGGCAGATGATCCAGCGCCGCGGAATCATTGACGCGGTTGAGCGTGCCGTGAATCGGGAGTCCGAGACGGTAGGCTATCTGGCCCTGCTTGAAATGGGCCTCGAAGATTATGCCTTCGAAGCAGTCATCCTGCGCCATCCGGAGGTTTTCTCGCCCGCGGCCGTTGCGCATTCGCAAGCGCGCATCAGCAACCTGAAGAAATCCTCTTAGAGCAGCATCACCCTTGATTACGGATTGCAGCAAACGACCGAAATCCCATGGGGCTGTTGTCGTCTCTCTTCGGACCACCCAAGCCACGGCCCACACCGGCCGAAATGGCGCTGCTTGCCGAATACGCCCGCCTCGCAGAGAGTATCGGTATCGAATCGCTGGTGCAGGGCGTTGACCTGGCCCTACTGCCGACAAGCCGGGAGCATCTGAAGGAGATCATCGGCAAGGCAACATTCAGCGCCTGGGCCGGCATTGCCCTGAAACCAGACGACTTGGAGAAACTCTACGGATGCCTGGCGTTTTTCCTGTCACCCGATCAACTGACCTTGGTGGAAGAAGCTAGGGCCATAGAGGCGCGCATTCATGCAGGCCAGGACGTGGCGGAGACAGAACACAGGAAATACGAAGATGGAATCAGGCTGCTTGCCGATGCCCATGAACAGATTGTCGCGGCACGGAGCAACCTTCACTCTCATGCTGCGACGCTGATTTCGCAAGAGACAGGCCGTTCATGAGTTCTCAGGCTGCAGAAAGTCAAAACTGGCGGGGCGGCGAGTGAGATGGGGCGGCTGGCTGGATTCAGCAAGATGCGGAAGTATGAATTCGCGATGGTTCTGTCTCTGCGTCGGCCTGACCTGCCGTTGGCCTGATGGGCGGTGTCGGTCGGCAATGTGCCGGTTACCAGCCGCTCAGACTAAAATCACGTTGAACGTTCGTTGCTCGATTTGAAGAACTGATACTTCCGCCCCTCCCCGAAAGCTTCGAGACCCCGCTGATATATGCCGCGGCCCGCGCCCTGGCGGGGGAAATGGACTCGGGCGTGGAGCACTTGTTCTCGTCGAAATTCGCCTGCCCGGCGTGAATCTACGCGCTGCAGGAACTGAAGCCGCGTCTGCTCGCAATGCGACGGCCTCGGCCAATCGGCTCCGGCTTGCATAAACTTGCGGCAATCTCCGGCTCCTATTTCTCGTCGAGTTCGTCCTTCAAGCCGAGTTCGCGCAAAGCACCTTTCGTTTCGTCCAGGGTCTGCTTCGAGAGGCCATCGGGTGGACTGACGTCGATCTGGATCGTCAGTTTCAAGCCCGACGTACCGGCAAACCGCGAGAGGACCTTAGTGTAGAAGTTCATCCACTTTTGCGGTGGTACATCTCCTGACCAGCGGATACCCGCTATCTTGGCCGCGGCATGTGCCGGGGTTGGCTCGATGGCCTTCGCCTCGTCAGACGTACTGGGTGTTGCCGCAGGCGTGACCGATTCTGTACCGGGCGAGCTCTCTCCCGCTGACGCAGCGCTCGCGCCCCGCTTTTCCTGCTCAAGATAGGCCGCGGCCGTCTCCGCCGTGATGACAAACATGTCATCCGAAAACTCGATGTCGTAGGGGCTGACGCTTTCGTTGAACGCGAACGGCAGATACTTGCCCGCCGCCGTCTTGCCAACGTAGGCCAGCATCCCGCTTTCCACGCCGCGGGCGATGGTTCCCTTGATGAATTCCGCGTTGGGCACCCGCGGATAGGTGGGCGACGAATAGAACGCATCACGCAGCGATTTGGTCGCCCATTCCTTGAATGCGGGCGGCCAGTTGCGAACCAGAAAATTCGGGCTGACGCCCTTTGTCTCCACGTCGCCATCGGTCGAAAGTCGATTGAGGATGTTCGAGATTGGCGAATCGGCGGCGCTCGAATGAACGAGGCCGAGATCGACGGTCTCGAGGGTGTTGTTCGTGGCGAGCAGCAGCAGATGCTTGTAGCCGCGCCAGATCGACTCCTTCAGGTCGCGCCTGGATTTATGGATGTTTTCGGCAAGTTGCTTTTTCTGCGTCTCGTCCAGCTTGAGCTCTGCCGACTCGTCGCTGATGGCCTGCCAAGCCAGGATCTTGCGGGCTTCCTCCCGCATCGGCTGCGCCGAATCGGCGACCACCCAGATCAGCGCGCTCTTGAAGGTTCTTGCCGACGTGCCGCTTTCCCGGATCATCTTCTCGGCGAAGGCGCGCGTCGCCTTCTCCTCGTCCATAGTGCGATTGAGGTCGGCGATCAAGACGGTCACTACCGGGCGGTCGGAAATCTGGATGCTGTTTTCCGGAAAGAAAACCCGCTCGATGAATTCCTTGGGCGCAAATATCTTCTGGATTTCGCGTTTGACCTCCTCGTCGATCTGGCCGCCCTGCACGGTCGCCCGGCGATCCGAGAAGCGCTTGTTCAGGTTCTCCTTCAGGCTGAACTTGTAGCGCGTCTTCTCGACGTTGAGGTAATAGCAGCTATCGGTCAGCGCCTCCAGCACGGTCTCGATGTTGCCGATGTCGCTTTCAGGCTCGCCCACCGCCAGGCGGATTTCCGGGATGCTGGCCTCCTGCGCTTCCGAGCCGACCTGCCCGCCGTTGGATTCGAAAAAGATCGTGGTGGCGACCTTGCGATGGAGTCGCGCCTTCTTGATGCCGTTGATGGCCTCGGCATCTAGTCGAACCGCATGCGCATCCTTCTTGCCGGCGATATCCGTGGTCACCGCCGCTTCGAGCAGGGTCTGCCCGAGTTGTTCGAACATCGCGGCGCGGAACATCGGATCGTCCAGCGGCGCGGTGCCCAGCGTAATCATGGGGTCGCGTTGCGCCCCTTTGTAGCCGGCCTGGTAGGCGCTCGACACCCACAGCGCCAGCAGTCGCAAGATGCCGCGCGTCTGCTGGAAGCGCGGCAGGCTGCGCCACTTGCGCTCGAACACCGAAATCACCATCGGGTGAAACGGATAGGTCGCGCGGAATTCTTCCCGCGCCAGGTCCGGATTGATAAGGCTGGGCAACTGCTGGCGATGCTCCTGCACCCAGTCCGCGTAGGCGCGGCAGGCTTCCTCCGCATCCTTGTTCAGGATAACGCGGCCATCCGGCGTGAAGGCGCGCTCGTCCCATTCGAACAGGCGCCGCCGGATGATCTCCGAGGCGTCCGATTCGCTGGACAGGATCACCGACTTGCTGACCCGGTTCAGCAGGTGCTTGAGCCGCTGCTCGTCGGCCGTATCGTCCTGCGTATAGGAATAGTCGGACTTGGGCACCGAGGCGACAAATACCACGTTCGCGCGCCCGCGCACGGTTTCCGACAGCGACTGCATGAAGTTGTACAGTGCCGTTCCATAACCGGTCTTGCGATAGGAACTGAAGAAACTCAGCACCTCGTCCATCAGGATCAGACAGGGCCTGTCGTGCGGCAGCATCTTCTCGATCACATCGCCCTTGGGCTCCTGGAAATCCGCATCGTGCTTTGCCACATGGGCAAAGGCTTCCGCGCCGCCGAGCTGCCAGGCGATTTCGCCCCAGGGCGTCTGGCGTCGCGGCGTACCGTCGTCGCCGCCGCGACCGGTCACCGAATCGAACTCCGTGCCGACAAAAACCGCGATGGCGCAGTTGTCGGGCACGGTCTTGATGCCCGCACGATCAAGTATCTTCGACACGCCGCGCCATCCGTTGGCCGCCGAGCCGTTCCTGGCCAGGTGATAGAGCATGGTCAGCGCATGGGTCTTGCCGCCGCCGAACTGGGTGGTCATGTTGAACACCGCGCTGGTCTCGGTGGTAATGCCCGAGAGTCGCCGCACAACCTCCGCCGCCATTCCCGTCAGGTGCTCGGTGAGGTAGGTGCGGTCGAAAAACCGCTGCGGAATCTTGTAGTCGTCCGGCGCATTGCCGAGCCGCACCTTGTCCAGATGGACCGCGAATTCCGAAGCGTCGAGCGGCTTGCCCTCGCGCAAGTCTTCCCGGGGTTTCACCACGTCGTACCAGGGTTTCAGTTTCATCGTCGTTCCCTCTGCGTCCCTATAGCCGTTCAAATGTTCCGGTATTCGTATCCAGCGACCACCAGCCGAAATAGCCGTAGGGAAATGTCCCGGATTCACTCAGCGAACCCACCACGACCAGCGTCTTGCCTTCCAGCTTCACGCGGCCGGTCAATCCCATCGCCTCGATCACTTCTTCCCGCAGATGCCGCAGCAACGCCGGAATCCTTTCGCGGTTCTTCCGGTAGCAGAACACGATGCGCAGATCCGCCCGCACCGACAGCACCTTCCAGAGTGAATAGGCGATCTGGTCTTCGCGGGAGCTGTTCTCCAGTTCCATCACCGCGACCGGAAAACGCCAGCGATTCTCGTCCGCGGCAAATGCCATGACATCCAGGCCCAGATATTCGCTCCGGGGAATAGGCAGAAGTTCCAGTTTGTGCCCCTTCGCCGAAGCGATCAAGCCGATGGCACGACAAGAACGGACACTTGCTTCGGTCAATGCGCGCGTCCAGTTCCCGAGGTTCGCCGACGCAGCAGCCTGTTTCAGTTCCGTCGCCAGATCGTCGCCCTGAACCACGGCGAAGAAAGATTCCCGGAATCGCGTGACCAACGCATCCGCCATCTCACAGCCCCAGACCCTTCTTGCGCGCCAGCACCCCGTCCACCCAGCGCTTTTCATTGGCACTGACCGGATAGAGAGCCGACAGCGCCTGGGCCAGCCGCCAGAAACGCTGATCGTTGCCGGCGCCGTCATCCACGAGGAAACGCTTCAGGGCCTCGCCGCGTCCGGTGGCGAACAGGATCATGCCTTGATGGACGCGGTCGAGCGTGGTCTCGCCGACACGCTTCACGGTCTTTTCGCCCCACGCCGTCTCGTCAGCGCCGACTTTCGCCAATTCGCCGAAAAAGTCCATCTGAGTATCCTGTTTCTTTTTGCGCCCGCCGCTCGGCACCTGGGCCTGATCCTTGCCGAACAGATATTGGGTGCGCTCCGCAACGGGCAGCAGGCGCGCCGTCTCGCCGGAGACTTCGACGACGTGCTTCAAGTCATCAAGGTTTGCGCCCAGGCCTTGGGAAATCTTGCGCGCGGCATCGTATTCGAGAACGAAGCCGCCTTTCTTCGCTTTGCTGGCCTTGCCTTTGGCGTCATCATCGTCATCCGATTCTTCGTCCTCGTCTGCCCCTTCAGCACCGCTGGCCGCCCCTGCATTGAGCGTCCAGAGCCACATTGCGGTAAGTCGCGCATCGGGTTCAAAGGCCGCGGTGTCGGCGTCCTTGAACACCTGGGCCAACGCCTCCTTGGCAACTGCAGCCCAAACGTATTCCAAATACTCCTTGAGCGCGACGGTTTCGCCGCTGGCTTTCTCGACGCGGGAATAGCGGGAAAAGACTTCCAGTGCAGGACCAAGGCAGGCGAAGATCGCGTCCGCGCCCACGACGCCTTCCTCGACCAAGTGCGGCATCCATTCATGGATTCGCCGCGGTAGTTCCGTCAGCACGTCGCGCCAGTCGCCGATTTCGTCCGCGCGCACCGATCCGTCGGGATTCTCACGAGGGCGGCAGACGAGATGGACAGAAGAACCAAGGACTGCTCTGTCTTGGGCAAGCAAACGTGAACCCATCTCTGTGTCGATGGACCAAGATGCTGTTACGATCCATCCGGCATCAATCATCGACTGAAGCTGAACCTCCCACCCAGCGGTCGATTTGTGCGCGAACACAACAACGCCGACGCCACCGGGTTTCAGAACTCGACGTGATTCAGCCATCGCCTCCCGCATCTTGGTTTCATAAAATGCGTTGTTCTTTCCTTCTGGCGCGAACTCATGTCCGGGAGATTGCACGATAATTTCATCGTCTTTTCTGATTAGACTATCTGCAAAAAGACTTGGGTAAGTCCCGTGAAGCATTCTTCTCAACCAGACGTAGAAAAAATCCGCTAAATCCGCATACTGAACTGAATAGTAGTATGGTGGGTCGGTCACTACTGCGTCAGCGGAATCGTTCGGTAATGGATGCCGAGTTGCAGATGCCTGCTCGACATGACCGGCCTGCCAGTCATTTCCAATTGCCTCCAGAACCTGTGCGCATCGTTCAACAAACACCGCAAATGCTCCGCTGGAGTCCCCAATCGGCACACCTTCGGCGAAATCCCATGTGAAAGGAATCGCCTGTCGACCGAACAGGTGCCGTGGGCATTCTGCAATTGGTTCCCAAGCACATAAGGAGTTCGCCAAGTCGGCAAGTTTATCCACGCAAAACGCCATCAGCGTTTGGATGGCTACAGCGGTCTCTGTTTCTTTCAGTTCCGGTGAATTAACGATTTGTTCAACTTGAGTCGCGAAGATTGCCAAGGCCAATAGCTGACGAGGCGTGTAGAACTCAGCCCAAATTGAGATTCCGTAAATTGGGCCCCGATTGACAAATGAGTGGTATTTATCGGTGGACTCTTCTGGAACTAAACTTAAAGGACCCCGATGAAACTCCCGCCGCTTGTCAATCTTCTCCGCAGCGGATCTGAGTACCCGCAGGTCACTCTCTGTTGGCAGTCGATAGAAACGGCCTTGTTCGTTTTCCCGTGTCTGTCGCTGCGCGTTTAAAAATACCCAGGGATGCGCGTTGAATTTTACCCAGGGGCTATAGCCGCCTGTCATAGAGGCGGCTGTGGATAAGTGTAGCGTAATTCGTCGGTTTGGTTTTCCTCCCGT
>JAJVIA010000009.1:8157-18701 GCA_022072245.1 Anaerolineae bacterium | reverse complement strand
GGGTCGCCGCCCTGAATCATAAAATCGGGAATGACGCGGTGAAATTTCACGTCGTTATAAAATCCTTGCCGCGCGAGAAACACAAAATTGTTGACCGTCTTGGGCGCGTATTGCGGATACAATTCTAATTCGATGTTGCCCTTGTTCGTTTCAATCGTCGCGCGATAATTTTTCTTGGCGTCAATCTCCATTGCCGGGGGATTGTTCCATTGTTGACCTGACATGCTTGTTCCCTTTCTCGGTAAAATTAAAGCGCTTGATTATAACATGCTTGGCGCGCTGCGCCTCACCGCAAGCCCATTGCTCCCGCTCGATTCCGATGTAAAATTACCGAGGGCGCAGCGCTGCGCCGCGCGGCTTGACGCGCCCGCCAACGCTTGCGCGAACTCTTTATGAACACCAAAGCTAAAATTGTCGCCAATTGGCTGCCGCGCTATACCGGCGTTCCGCTCGCCGAATTTGGCGAATACATCTTGCTCGTCAATTTCAACAATTACGTCAAACTCTTTGCCGCATGGCACGATGTCCCCGTGCGCGGCAGCGAGCGTCCGATGCAAACCGCCACCGCCAACAACATCACGATTCTCAATTTCGGCATGGGCAGCGCCAACGCCGCGACGGCGATGGATTTATTGAGCGCGCTCAAACCCAAAGCGTGTTTGTTTCTCGGCAAATGCGGCGGCTTGAAAAAGAAAAATCAATTGGGCGACCTGATTCTGCCCATCGCCGCCATTCGCGGCGAAGGCGCGTCGAACGATTATTTGCCGCCCGAAGTGCCGGCGCTCCCCGCGTTCAGTTTGCAAAAAGCCGTCTCGAATACCATTCGCCTGCATGAGCGCGATTATTGGACCGGAACCGTGTACACCACCAATCGCCGCGTGTGGGAACACGATGAAGAATTCAAAAAATATCTGCGCCGCTTGCGCGTCATGGCGATTGACATGGAGACCGCCACCATTTTCACCGTCGGCTTCTATAACGCCATGCCCACCGGCGCGCTGCTCCTCGTGTCCGACCAACCCATGACGCCCGAAGGCGTCAAGACCGAAGAGAGCGACCAGCGCGTCACCGTCGAGCATGTCGAATCGCATCTGCACATCGGCATCAACTCGCTCAACGAATTGAGTTCGCGCGGCGTGTCCGTCAAGCATCTGCGTTTTTAATTGACACACGCCGCATTGTCTGTACAATCCATTGCAATGACCGATAAAATTATTTTGCGCGGCGCCCAATTTCACGGCAAGCACGGCGTCTCGCCCGAAGAGCGCGTCGTCGGCGGACGCATCATCGTGGATGTCACAATCGAATATGACCTTGCACGCGCGGGCGCGAGCGACGACCTCGCCGACACCATTAGTTATTCCGACGTTTTCAAAACCGTGCGCCATCTCGTCGAAGATACTGAATCGCTGCTGCTCGAAACGCTGGCGTACAAAATTTCCGACGCGCTGTTTGAAAAATTTCCGATTGCGGCGGCGACGGTGTATGTGCGTAAACAACCGCCGCCCATTCGCGGCGTCGTCGAAAGCGCGGGCGTGGAAATTCACCGCGTGCGTGAAACGCCATGAGCGCGATTAAACCCGGTGCGCGCACGCGCGCCAAAGAAAAAGGCAGTCGCGGTCTCGTCATTGTGTATACCGGCGAAGGCAAGGGCAAAACCACCGCCGCGTTGGGCATGGCGCTGCGCGCCGTCGGACGCGGCTGGCATGTTCTGATGATTCAATTCGGCAAAGGCAGTTGGCATTACGCCGAACTCGAAAGCAGTCAACGCCTCAAACCCGAATTTGAAATCGTTCCGATGGGCTTGGGCTTTTACAAAATTTTGGACGACGCGCACAGCGAAACCGAACACCGCCGCGCGGCAAACGACGCGCTCGCCTTTGCCTCTGAACAGATGTTGTCCGGCAAATACGACATGCTCATTCTCGACGAAATCAACGGCATGTTGGCGTCAGGTCTGCTCGCGTTGGCGGATGTCATGGCGCTGCTGGACGCCAAACCAGAGGCATTGACGCTCGTCTTGACCGGACGCTATGCGCCGCCCGAATTGATAGAACGCGCCGACCTCGTGACCGAAATGCGCGAAATCAAACATCCCTATCAAAAAGGCATTCTGGCGCAAAAAGGCATTGACTATTAACGCAAATTTTCATTCCAATTCGAACGCAAAATCTTTCGCTCGCGCTCAAAGGCAGAATTATAATGACTGAACGAAAAATCAAAATCGGCGACCGCGCGCCCGAATTCAAATTGCGCGGCAGCATCACCAAACCCGATGTAAAACGCGTGGACGTAGAACTGGCGGCGTATCGCGGCGAAAAAAATATCATCCTGGCGTTTCATCCGTTCGCCTTTACCGCGACCTGAGACCGCCAGATTCCTTCGTTAGACGCTTTTATGAGCGATTTCGAAGGATTACACAGTCAGGTTCTGGCTGTTTCCTGCGACCCGGTCTCGTCCAAAGAAGCTTGGGGCAAATGGCTCGGCGGCATCGCCTATCCGCTCGTCGCCGATTTTTGGCCCCACGGCAAAGTAGCGGACGCGTACGGCGTTTTCAATCGCGAATTCGGACGCCCCGACCGCGCGACGTTTATTATTGACAAGCAGGGCATCGTGCGCTGGATTAAAACATTCAAGCCCGGCGAACTGCCGGATACAGTGCAATTGTTGGACGCCTTGCGCGCAATCGAAGAGGGCTAGGCGCGAAATGCGCGCCGTCTCGCTCATCCATCTCGGACGCGTTCCGTACCAGGACGCGCTCGCGCTCCAACACGCTTGGGTCGCCGCGCGCAAACGCGGCGAACGCGCCGACGCGCTGCTGCTGCTCGAACATCCGCCCGTCTTTACGCTCGGACGCAACGCCGACGCCGCGCATATTCTCGCGTCGCGCGAATTTTTGGACGAAATCGGCATCGCCGCGTATCGCGTCGAGCGCGGCGGCGACGTGACGTATCACGGCCCCGGCCAATTGGTCGGTTATCCGATTTTGGATTTGCAAAATTTCCGCACGGATGTCGGCTGGTATGTCCGTTCGCTCGAAGACGTTCTCATTGCGACGCTGCGCGGTTTTGGTTTGAACGCGCATCGCGCCGGTTTGGACGCGCACGGCAAACGCGATTCAAAACTCGTCGGCGTGTGGGTGGACAATCCGACAAACGACGCGCGCGAACGCCAAATCCATCCCGAAGCCAAAATCGCCCAAATCGGCGCGCGCATCGAACAATGGATTACGTATCACGGTTTCGCGCTCAACGTCAATCCGCGCATGGAACATTTCAACCTGATTGTGCCGTGCGGCATTCCCGACAAACCCGTCACGTCGTTAGCGCGCGCGCTCGGACGCGAAATCGAAATGGACGTCGTGCGCGCCCGCGTCGCCGCCGCCTTTGAACAAGTTTTTGACGTCGCCTTGCAGCCCACCGCAAACCCATATCCCATCGTAACCGCCGCCGATACAATTGACGCCGCCGATTGACGGCGCCTTGTCTCGCCAGGTCAAACGCGCAACCCGCGTTCGCTACCATGAATCATTTAATTCCCCTGCCCGCCTCACTTTTGCCCACGCAACTTGAATTTCAACTGGGTCCCGACACTCAAATTCTCGTCGCGCCCGCCACGCCGGAAACGCTGCGCGTGTCCGAATTTCTCGCCGCCGCGCTGCGCCGCGCAACAGATTACGCCCTGCCCATTGTGCCAGACCCACCCGCGCACGCGCGCGACCAAATTTTTCTCACGCTGCATGACGATTCAACTTTGGGCGCCGAGGGCTATGAATTAAATCTCACCCCCGACGGCGTTTTTCTGCGAGCGCAAACTCCGGCGGGTTTGTTTTACGGCATCCAAACGCTGCTCCAACTCGGCGCGCCATTGTCCGCGCAAGAACCCAAAACATGGCGCGCCGCCACCGGCAGTATCCGCGACGTACCGCGTTTTGCATGGCGCGGCGCGATGCTCGATGTCGCGCGGCATTTCTTTTCAGTCCAAGATATCAAGCGTTACATTGATTGGCTCGCCGCGTATAAACTGAATCGTCTGCATCTGCATCTCTCGGACGATCAGGGCTGGCGCATCGAAATCAAAACGTGGGATAAATTGGCAACCATCGGCGGCAGCGGCAGCGTCGGCGGCAAAAAGAGCGGTTATTATACGCAGGACGAATATCGCGAACTTGTCGCCTACGCGGCGGAACGTTTCATCGTCATCGTTCCCGAAATTGATACGCCCGGTCACACCAACGCCGCGCTCGCGGCATATCCCGAATTGAATTGCGATGGCGTCGCGCGCGAATTGTACACCGGCATCGAGGTCGGTTTTAGCAGCTTGTGTCTGGACAAAGAAATCACGTACCAATTTTTAGAAGATGTCATACGCGAACTCGCCGCGCTGACGCCGGGCGAATTCATTCACATTGGCGGCGACGAAGCGCACGCGACGGACAAGACGGCGTACACTCAATTTATCGCGCGCGTCGAAACCATCGTCGAAAAATATGGCAAACGCATGGTGGGTTGGGAAGAAATCGGTCAGACGAAAATTTCCGCGCGCGCCATCGCGCAGCTCTGGCGCGGCGAATACGGCGCGCAAGCAATTCAACAAGGCGCCCAAGTTATCCTCTCGCCGGGCAAACACGCGTATCTCGATATGCAATATAATGAACAATCGCCGCTCGGTTTGCATTGGGCGGGCTATGTCGAAGCGCAGGACGCCTACGCGTGGGACCCCGCGACGTTCAGCGCAGACATCGGCGAATCAAACATTCTCGGCGTCGAAGCGGCGTTGTGGTCCGAAACGTTGTTGACGTTCGACGATATTACTTTTATGGCGTTTCCGCGTCTCACCGCCATCGCCGAAATCGCCTGGTCGCCGCAAGCCGCGCGCAATTGGGAATCGTACCGCCAACGCGTTGCCGCGCACGGCGCGCGCTGGCAAGCGCTGGGGCTGCACTTTTATCGCTCGCCGCAAATTGATTGGGAGTAAAATTCATCGTATGCCTGCCGCCGATTCACAGCCCACTTTGGAGACCGCGCGTTTGATTTTGCGCCCGTTCACGCGCGCCGACGCGCCGTTCGTACAGTTGTACGCCGGGGCATACGAAATCGCCGAAATGACCGCAAACATTCCGCACCCATACCCCGACGGCGCGGCGGAAGAATGGATTGACACGCACGCGCCGACATGGCAGCGCGGCGACGGCGTTACGTTTGCAATTGTCTTGCGCGCGACGAACGAGCTGCTCGGCGCCATCAGTTTGACCTTGTATCCAAAGCATCGCCGCGCCGAAATGGGCTATTGGCTCGGCGTTCCGTTTTGGAATCAGGGGTATATGACCGAAGCGGCGCGCGCGGTGTTGCAATTCGCGTTCGAGACGCTGCAACTAAATCGCGTGTATGCGTCGCATCTGACGCGCAATCCCGCGTCGGGGCGCGTGATGCAAAAAAGCGGCATGACGTACGAAGGCATCTTGCGTCAACACATGATGCACGGGGACCGCGCTCAAGATTTGGCGTATTATGGAATTCTCGCGAACGAATGGCGCAAAGAATTGGCATGACGATTATGCCAATCGTCGGGCTTGGAGAGCCACTCATTTTTATATTTGGAGGAACACGTATGTCGTACAATGCTCAAGGTCTGGACCCGCAGCGCACAATCAATGATTTAAAAGAATTGCGCGCGCTCACGGGCGACGAAAACGGCGCGCAGCGCGTCGCGTTTACCGATACCTGGATTGCGGCGCGCAAATTTATGCGCGAAAAGTTGGAAGATTTGCCCATTGAGGTCGAAGTGGATGAAGCGGGCAATCAATGGGCGACGCTCGTCGGCAAGAGCGACGACACCCTGCTCATCGGCGGACACATTGATTCCGTGCCGAATGGCGGCTGGCTCGACGGCTGTTTGAATTTGCTCGCGGGCGTCGAAGTCTTGCGTCACATTGCCGCGCAAGGCACGCCGCCGGTCACAGTGCGCCTCGTGGACTGGGCGGACGAAGAGGGCGCGCGTTTCGGGCGCTCGCTCTTTGGTTCATCGTCCGTATCGCAGCACATGAATCCCGACGAGTTACGAAATTTACAAGACAAAGACGGCATCCGCCTGCAAGACGCGCTCGAACGCGTCGGCATCAACATTGACCGCGCGCTCGACGCCAAACAGCAATTGAAAAACGCCAAAGCGTATTTGGAATTGCACATTGAACAGGGGCCCGTTCTCGAAAGCATGAATCTGGCGATGGGGACAGTGCTGGGAACGTATGGCGTGGAACGGCACTCGATTCGTTTTGTGGGCCAAGCCGCGCACGCCGGTTCGACGCCGATGCACTTGCGCCGCGACGCGCTCGCCGCCGCCGCGAAATTGGAATTGGAAATCCGCGAGATTGCAAAACGTCACGGCGGCGTTTGCACGATGGGACGCGTGGACACCAAACCGGGCATTGTCACGTCCGTCGTCGAAACGTGCGATTGTTTGCTCGACCAACGCCATCTCGACGCAGACCAATTGGCGCAAATGCTGCAAGCGGCTAAAGACGCCAGCGAAAAATTCGCGCAAGAGGAAAACGTGAGCGTGGCGTGGACGCGCCTTTGGCAAATCGAACCGATTCTGTTTAACGAAGAATTGCGAAAAATGACGGACGAAGCGATTCAAGAAGCCACCGGCGCGGGGCATCGTTTGCCGAGCGGACCGCTGCACGACGCCGCCGAAGTCGCGCGCGCGGGCGTGCCAACCGTCATGCTCTTTGTACAATCGCTGCGCGGTTTATCGCACACGAAATTAGAAGACACCAAAGAGGAACATCTCGCGCTGAGCGTCCAAGCGCTCGACCGTCTCGCCGCCAAGACGATGGAATGGATGCAGCAAAAGAAATAATTTGTTTTGGCTCTGGTTATACGTCGCCGCCTTTTTCGTTTGGTTGACGTTCCGCGTCGTTTGGTTTGACGCGCATTGGTTCTTGGCGCTGCTTGACGACAACGCGCTCTTTGGATTTGCGCCGCTGCCGTTCTTGCTCGCGTACGCGCTTTGGCAGCGCGAGTACGCCTTGACGCTCGCGCTGTTGATTCCGTGTTTCGCGTTTATCAAAATGTACGGCGCGCGTTTCTTGCCGCGCCGCCGCGCCCGGCGCCCGCGCGCCGCGTTTCGCGTCACGAGTTTCAATATGCACTATCAGAATTGGGACCATGACGCGTTCGTGCGCGCGCTGGAAACCGCGCAGCCCGACTTGGTGGGTTTGCAAGAAGTGAGCGCAGCCAATCGCGCGCTCATCGAAACGCGGCTCGCAAAACAATTTCCGTATTGCGTCTACCAGCCCATCGTCGAAACGCACGCCGTCGCGCTGTTGAGCCGCTATCCGCTTGACGAGATTGAATTTCTGACGCCGACCGTCGAACGCGGTTTACGCGCCACCGCGCATTTGCCGGACGGCGCGCTCACGGTCTTGGTCGTTCATCTCGCGCCGCCGAATATGCTCACGTATCCGCTGGCGGAATTTACAACGCTGGCGCGCGCGCGTTTCGAGACGCGCCGCGCCGAAACGGCGATGCTGCGCGCGTTGGGCGTCGCCACGCCCGCGCCCGCCGTGCTGTTGGGCGACTGCAATCTGAGCGACACATCGAAAACATATCAAACGCTCGCGTCCGCCTGGCGCGATACGTTTCGAGAACGCGGCTGGGGTTTGGGGCTTACGCTCAAAATTTTCTTGCCCTTTCCGCTGCTGCGTTACGATTACATTTGGCACAACGCCGCGCTGGGCGCGGCAAATTTTCACATCGGCGCGGACGGCGGGTCCGACCATTTGCCCGTGAGCGCCGCGCTCTATTTCGCATGAACCAATCCACGCCAAAATTTGCGACTTTTGATTTGGAAATCGCGCGCGCCTTTCCCGACGACGGCAATTGGGACGGCGTCACGTCGTTAGGCATTACGTGCGCCGCCATCGGTTTTAGCGACGCGCCCGAACCGACCTTTTTTCACGCCGCGCCGGAACTGACGCGCGGCGCGAGCGTCGAACTTGTGCGCGCGCTCGAACGCGTCCGCGCCGACGGCTACACATTGGTCACGTGGAACGGCACGGCGTTTGATTTTGCCGTCCTTGCGCAAGAATCGGCGCTGCCGCGCGAATGCGCGGAACTCGCGCTCGCGCACGTGGACTTGATGGTGATTGTGACGTTTCTGCGCGGGCATTGGCTGAGCTTGCAAAAAGCGCTGCTCGGCGCGGGGCTCGCGGGCAAACAAAAACAGGTCGTCTTGCAAGACGGTTCTATCTTGGGCGAAATGGATGGAAAACGCGCGCCCGAATTGTGGGCGCGTGGCGAATACGACGCCGTATTGAGTTATCTGCGCCAAGATGTCATGCCGTTATTGGAATTGGCGCGTCTTGTACACACGACCAAACAAATTCGTTGGACAAGCGGCAAGGGGTATCCGCAAAATGTGCGCGTCGAAAAATTGTGGAACGTGCGCGAATGTTTTGCTTTGCCCCTGCCCGATACGACGTGGATGAAAATGGACCCGCCGCAGCGCGCGCAATTCGTCAGATGGATGCCGCCGTTGGACGAACGGCTGCCCAACGCGCCGTACGCGCCGCGCGCCCTGCATGAATTACCGTTGTTTGCTTATTCAGCCGAAACCGCCTATTGGCGCGAATTTCGTTACGCGCTGCAAAAGAAACAACCTTGACGCGCCAATGCCAAATCCCTCTCTCCGTTTTTACGCCTTTCTCGCGCGCTGGTTCGCCAATTCATATCGCGCCAAATTCGCGCTGCTCGTCGTCGGCGTTCAAGCGCTGCTCGCGCTAAGCGTGGCGGTCTATGCTTTGGCGTTGGGCAATACGCTGACGCCGCAAACGCAACAATTAGTCTGGGTTGTGTTGGGCTTGCTGACGCTCGCGACGCCGTTATTATTGGTCGGCATTTTCGCGCTCTTGGCGCCGCTCTTTTTGACCGTCGCAAGTCTGCAAAAATATCTGAATCAACAGACGCTGCCGAGTCTGCCGACGCGTTTTAGCGACACGGCAGGCCAACTCATGTCCGATACGCAGTACATTGTCGGCGAATTGGACCGACACGCCACCAAGTTTGACGACAGCGCGCTCACCGACCATTTGACGCAAACGCTGACGCGCGGCGTCAGCGAAAAACGCTTGCGCCAAGAAATCGAATACGCGGTTTCGCATTTGCAGCCGTTCGTGCTGGCGTTATTGGATTTGGATCATTTCAAAGAAATCAACGACCATTACGGTCTAGCCGTCGGCGACCAGTGCATTCGGCATGTCGGCAGAGTCATTCGCGCGCACACGCGCAAACACGATTGGATTGGTCGCTGGGGCGGCGATGAATTTCTTTTGGTTTTGCATCATATTGACCCATTAAAACTCGAACCAACGCTCAAGCGTTTGAATCAAGCCATCCAAAGCGAAGCGCTGCCGAATCTGCCGCAAGACATTCATCTGATGATTACGCTCAGCGTCGGCGCGACAATTCTGCGCCCCGGCGATACGCCCGAAGCGCTGCTGGCTAAAGCCGAATCCGCGTTGTACCAAGCCAAAGCGCTGGGGCGCGGCAACGTAATGATTTTGGATGAACGCATCAATCCGCCGACCAAACGCGCGGACTAGCTCCTCAATCGTGCGGAAAATTCTGCTTGGCGTGATTTTGCTTGGCGGCGTCGCGTGCGGCAATTTTCCGGGCGTCGCCGCCGCGCCCGCTTTTCAAATTGAAAACGCGAATCCCGACGATACCATCGCCTATACCGCGTCAGCCAAACAAGTTGTGTTTGACGTGACAAGTCCGCGCGGCATCGGCAAGGCGCACATTCTGCAAAGCGCCGGCGCGGCGCCGGAAAAAATTACGCTCCGCTTGCATCTGCGCGCGCTGGAACATTTCAAATTTTCCTTTGACGCGCAAGCCGTCGAAATCGAGATTCCCAGCGTCGCCGCAGCCCCTACGCCGCGCGTGAGCGCGCCGCCCGACAGTCCGTTATACATGCCCGTAGAAATTATTTCGCAAGCCAAGACGTATCCGCTCCAAACCGGTTACATTCAAATCGAATTGCCGCGCGCGTATTATCAAGCCAACGCGCGCGCGTTTACCATCGAATGGATTGATTTTTACAGATGAGTCGTAACGGCTTCATTCGTTCCGCCGATGCGGCAAACGATTGAAAGCGTTACGCGCGCTTACCATGTCAACTCAACTCGCCATCGGACAAACGGCGCCCGCGTTCACGCTCAACGACGAAAACGGCAAACCCGTCAAACTGCGTGATTTTCGCGGCCAGCGCGTCATTTTATATTTTTATCCCAAAGACGATACGCCGGGCTGCACCGCGCAAGCGTGCGGTTTCCGCGACCGCTATGTGGACATTGCCGAACAAAACGCGCTCGTGTTGGGCATCAGTCCGCAAGACGCAAAATCTCATTTGAAATTCAAAACCAAATACAACCTGCCCTTTATTTTGCTCTCGGACCCCGACCACGTCGTCGCGGAAAAATATGGCGCGTGGGGCGAAAAAAGTATGTACGGCAAAAAATACATGGGCATAATCCGCAGTCATTT
>JAJVIA010000009.1:0-8057 GCA_022072245.1 Anaerolineae bacterium | reverse complement strand
TGAAAAAAATTCCCATTCCGGTTATCACGTCGTCCGTTATTTTTTGGCGACGCACAATCGAAATGGAAATTTTTTTGGGCGCATCATCAAAGCGGGCGCGCATCAAAAAGCCGTCGCCATGCTTTTGCGCGGCGCGGCTGACGCCGCCGCGCTCGACAGCATCGTTTTGGAAATGCTGTACGAAACCGACGCGTCGCTCAAAACGCGTCTGCGCGTGATTGAAACAATCGGGCCCAGTCCAATGCCGCCGTTGGTGATTGGCCTCCACATTCCATCGGCGCTCCGCGAACAGATTCGGAATCGCTTGCTGAATCTGAACGCCACGCCAGACGGACAAAAAATTCTTTGGCGGGCAAACATGGCGCGCTTGGCAAAGGTGAACGATGCCGACTATGACGCGATTCGAGAAATGCTGCGAATTGCAGAACCCGTATCCTTGACCCGTCGAAAATCCGCCGCAGCGCCAAGCGGCATGACACAACGCGCATCCATCAAAAACCGCGTTGGGAAAATATAAAGCGCTTTTCCCAACGCGGTTTTTGTCAGGGCGCCGCGCTCCACTTTTCCAAATCCCCAAATGCGCCGCTGAACGAACTCGGCGCGCCGCCTTGCACGCGTCGCGTATTGAGAATCCGCGCGGGCGCGAATAAAAACGCCATCGGCGCATCCGCCGTCAATGCCTGCCACACAGGCGCGTACGCTTGCTTGCGCGCGTTCGGTTGACACTGCGCCGCCGCATTGCCCGCCGCCATCGCGCGCTCTACCGTTTCGTTTCGATAACCGGTTACATTCAAACCCTGCCCCGGCGCATCTTCCGCCGCTGTCCAAAAATAACTCTGGTCGGGGTCGAGGGGGATATTGAAATGAACGAGCGCGGTATCAAATTCCTGCAAAAAGACGCGCGTCAAAAATAGCGTGCGCTCTGCCGCTTTGAGAATCGCCTGCGCGCCGATAGCTTGCAATTGCGCGCGCACGCGCTGCGCGGTCTCTTCGGCGATGGGGTCGTCGGACTGAAACCACAAGGTCATGCTCAGCGCTTGGCCGTCCTTGTCCGCGATGCCGTCGCCGTCCGTATCGCGCCAGCCCGCGTCCGCCAAGAGTTTTTTCGCGCGCGCCGCGTCAAATTGCGGCAGCGCCAAATTGCCGGGGTTTGCCCAAAAGGTCGAGAGCAAACTCGTTTCCAAACGCGCGCCGTGCGCGCCCGCCAACGCGGCGCGGTCGAGCGCAGCCGTGAACGCTTGGCGCACACGCGCATCGTCAAACGGCGCGCGGCGATTGTTAAAGGCGAGCGCGTAAAAAGAATTGTCCGCGAACGCCGCAGTTTGCGCGTCCGCCAACGCGACCGAACTCGCAACCACATCCGCTTGACCTTGCCGCACGGCGTCATTTGCCGCGCGCGCGTTCGGATAGACGCGATACGTCCAATCCATAAGCCACGGCGCGCCCTTCCAATACGCGTCATTCGCTTGAAACGTCAGCGCGTCGGCTTGCCACGTTTTCAATTTCAAGGGCCCCGTGCCAACGAGTTGCGACGGCGCGAGATTCGCAAGCGTTTGGTTTTCCAAAACATGCTTGGGCAAAATTTTGACCGCGCCGAGATACGTCAACGCCGCGCAGTACGGTTCGCTAAATGTGACCGTCACGGTGCGCGCATTGTCGGCGCGAATATCTTGCAGCGTTCCAAAATCGGCGGCGGGCGTCAAACGCGTTTTCGCATCCGACAAAGTTTTGAGCGTGAACGCCACATCGTCCGCCGTCAACAGCGCGCCGTCGTGCCAGCGCACGTCCTCGCGCAAAATAAAGACAACGGTTTTCGCGTCGTCGGAAACGAGCCAGCGCTCTGCCAAACCGGGCAGCAGAGAACCGTCGCGCGGATTGATTTCGAGCAAAGAATCATACAACGCGTTGGCGACAAAATCGGGCAGCGCGGTGACTTCGGATTTGAGCGCGCCAACGCCCGCGACCGTTACCGCGCCGCCGCGCGCGCGCACGGTCGGCGACGGCGTACGCGTAGGCGTGGAGGTGGGCGAAACAGCGCGCGTTTCGCCGGGGCGCGCGGTGGGCAAAGAGGTCGCGCTGACAAAAACGGTGGGCGAATTCGTCGCAGGAGACGGGGCGACGGTTTCCGGGGCGGCTTGACATGCCGACAACAAGAGGAGCGTTACGCCGAACCAAATAAAAACGCTGCGCCAAACAAATGAATTCACATGACATCCATACATTGCGGAGTGAATTGACTTAATCCAAATCGCACGCGAGTATATCTTCTAACGTCTCGCGGCGGCGCACGAGGCGCGCGCGCTTCTCATTAACCAGCACAACGGCGGGGCGCGGAATCAAATTGTAATTGCTCGCCATCGGCAGTTGATACGCGCCCGCGACGGGAATGGCTAACAAATCGCCGACGCGCGTTTCGGGCAGCGCCGCGCGTTCAATCAACACATCGCCCTGTTCGCAATAGCGTCCGGCAATGGCGTACTCGCGCGCGTTGTTTTCGTCGAACCGATTGGCGAGAAACGCTTGATACGCGGCATTGTACAGCGCGGGGCGCACGTTATCGCCCATGCCGCCGTCCACCGCGAGATATGTCCGCACGGCGGGAATTTCTTTGACCGCGCCGACGCGATACAGCGCCACGCCCGCGCGCGCAATCAAGCCGCGACCGGGTTCGGCAATCAATTTGAGATTTTCGTTCAAGCCGCGCGCGCGCAACCCTTCGCGCAACAGGCGCGCGGTATTTTGCAAAAACGATTCCACATCGAGCGTCCGTTGTGAATCGTTGTACGCCACGCCCCAGCCGCCGCCGATATTCAATTCGCGCAGCGTAAAACCGAATGTATCGCGCCACGCCTGCGCGGTATCGAGAACCGCGTGCAGCGCCTCACGCAGCGCGTCGGTATCAAACACTTGCGAACCGATGTGAAAATGCAGACCGACCAAATCGAGATTCGCGTATGCGCCGATTTGGCGCGCGGCGCGCTCTGCCATGCCATCCGCGATGCCCAAGCCAAATTTTGAATCGGCGACGCCCGTCGTCATGTAGCGATGCGTATGCGCGTCAATGTTGGGCGAAAGACGAATCAACAGGCGCAGCCGACGCGACGGCGCGAGCTCGGCGCCGAGCGCGGCGAGGCGCGGCGCGTCGTCCAGATTGTCCACGACAAAATGCGTTATGCCCATCGCGAGCGCGGCGCCGAGTTCCGCCGACGTCTTGTTGTTGCCGTGAACGTAAATGGTCGTCGGGTCAAAGCCCGCATTTTGGGCAATCGCCATTTCGGCTTCGGACGTAACGTCCAGCCCCAAAGCCAATTCGCGGTACAACCGCGCGAGAAACGGCGCCCAGTACGCTTTGGTCGCGTACAACAGCAGCGCGTCGTCCCATTGCGCGCGCAAAACGCGCAGCGCGTCGCGCGCTTGGGCGCGCAACGTCGCCTGGTCAAACACATACAGCGGCGTGCCAAATTGCGCGGCGAGCGCGGTCGTATCGCAACCGCCGATTTCGAGGTGGCTTGCGGCATTGACGCGCGCGGTATCGGGGAACAGCTCGAGCCGGGACATCCCAGATGATTTTTCCATCGGCGCGGGCGCGGGAAAAATTACTTCCACGTCACAATATCGTCGAGGGCTTTTTTGGAAATATCCGGCACGTGACAATTTTCGGCGGGATAACCGACCACCAAGAGCAGGAATGGGCGCTCTTGGATGGGACGTTCCAAAACCTCATTCAGAAAATTCATCGGGCTGGGCGTGTGCGTCAGCGTCGCCAAACCCGCATGATGCAGCGCGGCGATGAGAAAGCCGGTGGCGATGCCCACCGATTCATTTACGTAATAATGTTTGACGCGGCGTCCGTCCGGCAGCGCGCCATACGTTTCGGCAAAGATGGCAATGAGATACGGCGCGTCCTCCAAAAAGGGTTTGTGTTCGTCGGTGCCGAGCGGCGCCAGCGCGTCGAGCCATTCTTGCGGCGCGCGTCCGTTATAAAAGGCGCGCTCTTCTTGTTCGGCGGTGAGCCGAATTTTCTTTTTGAGGGCGGCGTCGCCGACGACGACAAAATGCCACGGCTGTAGATTTGCGCCGTTGGGCGCGACGCCCGCCGCGCGCAGCGCGTCCGCGATGACCGCGCGCGGCACGGGGCGCGTAGAAAATTCGCGCACGGTGCGGCGACGCGCGAGATTCTGATAAAAATCGCGCGCGCGCTGTTCCATTTCCGTCGGCGGATATTCTCGATACGTGGTGAGGGGAATGAAATTCGGTCGAGTCATGTGAAAAAAAACCCCGACTCGCATCGGGGTCTCCCTTTATTCGACATGCGGTTGACGACGGACGCGCGCCAGAATCTTGTCTTTGTTTTCGCCCCACAAATGCAAGAGCGTCGGCGTCGCCGAAAGCAAAACCACCAGAATCACGATATAGATAAAGTAACGGTCCAGCGCTTCGGGCGGAAAGAACGCGCCGAGATAATAGCCGGCAAAAGTAACGCCCGCGCCCCACAAAATCGCGCCAATGACGTTATAGGTCAAAAAGGTGCGATAGTGCATCTTGACGGCGCCCGCCACAATCGGCGCAAAGGTGCGAATGAACGGCATAAAGCGCGCCAGCACCAACGTTACGGGACCATGCTTGTCGTAAAATTCTTTGGCTTTGGCGAGATTTTGCGGCTTGAAAAAACGCGATTCGGGCCGCGCAAAAATCGGCGGACCCACTTTATTGCCGAACCAATAACCGACGCTGTCGCCGATGATTGCCATAACGGTAAAACCGATGACGAGCTGCCAGATGTGAAACCCCGGCACGCCTTTGTATGCCAAGAGACCGGCGGTCAAGAGCAGACTGTCTCCGGGCAAAAAGAACCCAAAGAACAAACCGGATTCGGCAAAGATAATTGCCATCGCCAACAGCGCGCCGATGGGGCCCAGCGCTTCGAGATAGCGGTCAAAGTGTAACAGAAAATCCATTTGATAATGTTCAACGGGCAATGAACAACGCGCAAGGCGCAATGTTCATTCTGCAATCTGCAATGTTCAATCTACAAGCTGCAATGCTCAATCTACAAACCGCAAGCTGCAATGAACAATAGACGCAAGAAGCCCTTGTCCTTTATATTGTCTCGCGTTTTATCCCGTCGGCGTTTCGGTAGGATTCGGCGCGCTGCCGGTAGATTCGCCGCTTGTGACGGGCAATGTATTGATGTCGCCGTCCAGCGTGACAAATTCGGCGCTGACCCAACCCAAATCGCTTTTATCGGGAATCTGGATTTGAATCCACGTTCCATCGCCATTGCGTCCAACGACCGTCACCGTAGCGCCTTTGGGCAATTTACCGAGCGATGTCGTCGTGCGCGAGGGACCTTGGCGGATATTCAAAACTTCGGTCGTGGTCGCGGTAATAGTTTTTGGCGCTTCAGTCGGCTGGGGCGCTTCAGTCGGCGCTTGAGTTGGACGCGGCGCTTTGGTCGGCGGCAGTTCAACCGTTGCGGTCGGCAAAACTTCAACCACGTCCTCGGTGGGTTCTTCCGTCGGCGCTTGATTCGCCGCGCCATTGTTAAATTGCGGCAGCCCGCGGAAACCGAAAAAGAGAATGACCGCGCACAATAACAAAACGAGCGCGCCAAGGGCAAAGGGCAGCCACGGGCGTTCGCCGCCGGGAACGGCAAGCGGTGAAACTTCGCGCACGGGACGCGGCGGAATACCGCCAGTCGGCGCCGTCGTTTCCGGTTCGGGCATCCGCACATACGTCGGCATCCCTTCCGAATCCATTTGCGGAAAGGTATCGCTCGCTTGCGCGGCAAAGGACGGAGTTTGCCCCATCGCGTCGCTCGCATACGCTGCGGCGCCCGCTTCGGCGGCGCTCGAATAATCCACCGGATGCGTCACATCGTCGGGCGCATAATAGCTTGGTTCAACTTGCGTTGAGGGCGCCGTATAGGACGGATACGCTTCGGCGGGTTCGATGGGCGGAGCTTGCGCGGCGGGCGGTTGAAATTCCACCGGCGTTTCCGCGATGGGTTGGGGCGGCAGCGCGACGGGGGGCGGCGCGGTTGGGCGCGGCGGCGTGCCGGGCATCCATTCCGTGCCGTTGAAATACAACCAGCGCCCCGTGCCGGGTTCGAGCGACCAAAAAACGCCGGACTCGTCCTGCACCATCAATTTGGCGAGTTCCTCTTGGTACTGGTCTTCGCTCAACGGTTCGCCGCGCCGGATGCGCGCTTGTAATTCTTGAAATTTCTCTTCGGCGGTTACAAAATCCATATTTTGGCTCCTACACAAAATGCGTTCACGCGGAACAGAGCGCATTGTGACGCATCATCCGTTTTTCGGATTGACGATGATGCGCCGGAAAATCAATTGCAAACGATTTGCTGTCCATACGCGGGCGCGATGGCGTTAGGAATGCCCAAGTCGCGCAAGCCCTGTATCAGCGCTGCGGCGGCATCCGGTTCGGCGTGAACGACAAAGACGCCCTTTAATTGCGCCGCAAACGGACGCACCCATTCGAGCAAGCCCTTGCGGTCGGCGTGCGCGCTAAAACCGTCTACGCGTTCGATGCGCGCGCGCACGGGATATTCTTCGCCGAGGATGCGCGCATGTTTTGCGCCATCCACCAAGCGACGGCCCAATGTATTTTCGGCTTGATAACCGACAAACAAAATCGTATTGCGACGGTCTTGGATATTATTCTTGACGTGATGCAAAATGCGCCCGGCTTCGACCATCCCATTCGACGCAATAATGACGGCGGGCCCCGTCAAATCGTTCAACGCTTTGGAAGCTTCCACATTACGCGTATAAGTCAATTGGCGAAAACCGAACGGGTCTTCGTGCCGTTCCATAAAGGCGACCGTTTCCGCGTCAAACACTTCGGAATGTAGCCGATAAATTTCGGTGGCATCCATTGCCAACGGGGAATCTACAAAAACAGGCAGCGGCGCGAGCGCGCCAGCTTGAATGGAACGATGAATCGAATACACAATTTCCTGCGTGCGGTCTAACGCAAACGCGGGAATGATGGTCTTGCCGCCGCGCTCGGTCGTTTCCTGAATGACGCGCGCCAAGGCGACTTCGGAGCTGCGCGGCGCCTCGTGCAAACGGTCGCCGTAGGTGCCTTCCAAAATCAAATAATCCAGCGGCGGCGCGGGCGCGGGATCGCGCAAAATCAATTTGTCCTTAACGCCGAGGTCGCCGCTAAAACCGAACCGCAACGGCGCGCCGTTTTCGGTCAGTTCGATATGCGTAATCGCGGAACCAAGAATATGGCCGGCGTCCAAAAAGCGCACGCGCCCCCGCGCTTTGGGAAGGTCAAACCATCTTTCGTATGCGCGGGCGGTCAGATTGCGAATCGCGTTTTCGGCATCGGGACGCGTGTATAATGGCGTCAGCGGGGTCTCGCCGCGCAGCGCGCGTTTCTTGTTCAGGTACGCGACATCCTGCTCTTGAATCTTGGCGCTGTCCAGCAACATGATGCGCGTTAAATCGCATGTTGCGGGCGTAGCGATAATGTCGCCGGTAAAACCGTTTTTGACCAGCGTCGGCAAATTGCCGCAGTGGTCCACGTGCGCGTGCGAAAGTAAAACGGCATCCAGCGTCGCGGCGTCAAACGGCAAATGCGCGTTGCGTTCGTTCGCCTCGGCGCGATGCCCCTGCATCAATCCGCAATCCAGCAAAATGCGCGCGGCGCCGGTTTCGAGCAAATGCATGGAACCGGTGACTTGGCGTGCGGCGCCCCAAAACGTCAGGCGCATGACGAAAACGCCTTGAAAAGAATCGTAATCACTCGAAAAAAATTATGCGCGATGATTTTTGGCATTTTACACTGACATAAAGAGATTGCCAAATACGCGCGCGGAGCTATTGCCAAGTCGCGTCGGGCGATGCCGCTGCCGTTCATCAGAGAAACCGCGCGCAACGGGCGATGGACAACATCTGATGCAAAAAATCGGTTGACCCGCATCATCGTCGGCGCGAACACGGTGACGTATGTTTATGATGGAGAGGGAAAGCGTGTAAAGAAGGTAGCAGGTAGCGCGGCAGCGTATTACGTCGGCAATCACTATAAAG
>JAJVIA010000022.1:10583-18737 GCA_022072245.1 Anaerolineae bacterium | reverse complement strand
CGTTGAACAGTCACAAAGTTTGGTTGTTAGTATGTTATAATCTCCCCGATTCGAATAGCGCGTTATCCTTCACGTTCACTCCCTGGGGTCCGCATGTTACTCACCAATGCCAATACGCGTCACATCAGCACGCTCACGCACGAGGGCAAAGTCCTCATTGCCGCCACTGTATTTAAGAACGGTATCACAGATCTTTATTACACAGTGAAACAGGATGGTTTTGAAGACAAAGCTCTCCAAAACCCCAACGGAACCGGGTGGGAGACATTCAAGAAAATCCCTCTGCCGAATGATTCCATTGGCGACCCTTCGGTCGTCGAAAAAGAAAAACTAGAGTTAACGGACAAATCCGGTAACCAAATCCTGCGCTCGCTTTATGCAACCGCCGGTCTCACGGATAATTCCCCCGTGCAGCTCGTTTCGCACGATGGACACGTATATTTATTCCGCCGGTCTACCTCAGGCACCCTATTGGTGGACCGCTTTGTGCTGGACGGGATGACCAACACCCTAACGCCGAAAATCGAGGTGCGCTTCAAGCGCAGTCGCCAGCGTTACAAGCCGTTTCAGGATATGAAAATCAACAACATCGGGCAGCTGGAATCGGCAGATGCGCTTGATTTTCGGGATATGAACGGTTCGCCTTTTTACGCGCCGACCATTGAACTCTTTTCAAGCATCGGAGGTGATCGCGTGATTGGTGATTCCTTTGCAGTGGTCATCACCGCCGCCACCGAACCGGATAACTACCGCTGGCATATTTTTTCGCATGTGACCAACTCCAGCAGCGTTCACCTGCTCACCGTGCGCGCAGATAATGAATACATCTTTGATATCAAAGATTATTGGTCCCGCGGCGTTGACCCTGTAACCGAAGTTGCCAGCTATAACAGCATCCCCGGGCTGCTCCACCGCACGATTGAACTCCGGGACAGCGGTGACATGTCACTCAGCCCTCAATACGGGTTGGCGGCAGTCAAATATGATGTGCAGCGTGAACGAGAAACCCAAGACGGCGCCCGACTCGGTCGTGACGAGAGCAAAGCGCTGCTCGCCGTTCCCACAGAGAAAGGCATTGCCGTGCTTGCCTTTGCCATCGCCGCCGACGGCACGCTCGCGCAAATTCAAGACCGCACGACCTCGAAAATCCTCAGTGACCGAGAACGTCAAATTTTACTGCCTCTCGACCTGCTTGACGACATTCGCGGTGTCGGCACGTTGTCGCCCACGCCCGGCGGCAAAATTGTGGGAATGAGCCGTTCCGTAAAAGAGGATGCCGCTGACCGCGTGCAGGTCTCTTCGTCAGACCCGCGCGTCCAAGACCTGAGCCGCGGGGACCTCGTCGAACTCACCAATACGCAAGACTATAACGGCCTATATCCTGTCACCTATGTGGACAAAGACACCTTTATCGTTGACAGCGGCATTCAAGGAGACGGCATTGGCGATTGGGTCAAAGTCGAATTGGAAGAATCCGGTCTGGTCTTTGACGGTCAGCTCTTGGCATACGAAATCCAGGATAACAAATTAAAGGTTACGGCGCACAACCACGGGCTTGCAAATGGTGACAGCGTGCAAATTGTCGGCAGCAGCTCCTATGACGGCAAATACCCTGTGCTCGAACACGATGACCACACGTTTACTGTCCAGCGCCTCTGGGCAACCGGCCAAGCAGTCAATGTCAAGGTCGAATCGCGCAAGCGGCGCGGTCTCATTTTGGACGGCGCCAAGGACTGGATTTACGCCCCCTTTTCAAAAGGGCTCAAGCTAAAAAATAGTTTTACCTTTGAAGTATGGGTAAAGCTCGACTCTTTGCAAGAGCAAGTAATCCTCGTCATCCCGGCAAAGACCAAACCTCCTTCCACCGATAGAGGCGCTTTCGAGAACATGGGATTTGCCATCCACGACAAAACACTTGCACTCGCGCTCAATTGTGTAGGACACGATCCCTTGATAATCAGTGACCGTTCACCCGCAGACACCTCCGGTTGGGTACATCTTGCAGCTGTGTATCGAGACAAATCGCTCGAATTCTTTAAAAATGGAGACAAGCTAAAAACAGAGACCCTGACAGAGGACTCGTCATTCACCGCAGGCGCGTTAATCCTTGGAGCTTTCCTGAACGATGCGACCAACGCGGCCGCTCCGTCCGGTCTGCTGAAAGGACAGCTCGCAGAGGCGCGCCTCTGGATGGAAGGACGCACGGCGAAACAAATCAAGGATACGATGTATTTACAATTGACCGGACGTGAGCGAGGACTCGCGGGGTATTGGCGTCTAGGCGGTGTCGCGGTGGAGGATGATGGAGCCAAGCGCGTGTATGACTTTGCCGTGAATGCCAACCACGGGACGGTGCATGGAGACCCTTCGACCGGCGGCGTTGTATTGAATCGCAAGCTGGCGGATAACGAAACTCCGGTCGTCAAATTCGTCAGTGACGAACACATCGTTGTACGTGAAGGCGCAACCTATCTCGAAAGTTTCGAGTTCCGCGCAAAAATGTCTGACGGGACCTCGCTCAAAACGGTCTCGGATGCGGGCGGCGAAAACACACCAATTTTTACCCCGTCGCTGTGGGGACGCTTGAGCCGGGATTCGGAAGACAAGATCACTATCAAGCCGTTGGACAATCCGAATTTCGAGTTCGAGGATAAGGGCGACGGTTGGTGGTCCGCCGCGTGTCGCTTTATCGCGCCCGAAGGGGTGCGGCTGCTGCGCTGCTTTGAGGTGCGCGACGTACAGGGAAATTGGTCTACGCTCGAAGTCCGGCGCTTGAACCTCAAGCTCGTCTCGGACACTGTGACGCTCGTGTCAAGTGATGGCGTCCAGCCGGTCAAGTTAGAATCATTAGCGGGCGGACCGTCCCTCGCAGAGACCTTGCGCGAATTTGACAAGCTCCAGCGCAAAGAAGCGCTGCTCGCGTCACAGATCGCGATCCTGCAGCGCAAAGTTGAGGATGCGCGGCGCAGCGACCTGCCCCGCAAGATTCAAGACCAAACTGCCGTGGTCAAAGGTAAAGAGAGCGCACTTGCAAATGCAAACCAAGTCTATATGGACACAGACAAACAGCAAAGGGGTTCATACTTTAATGACGCCGACAACAACAACGTATCTCTCCGAGGCACGTATATTGATAATCGTCCCGTTCTCTGTCCGCCGGGAAAAATTGTAACGGGGATAAGTTTGTCTTCTTTGGACGGCTGGCGTCAGGATGGGTCAGGTGGAGAACTATTAACGCTCGAAGTCGAATGCGCATATCCCGATGGCTCGGGCAAAGAGTACGTAAAGAATACATCCTTGCCTGACCGCAAGCCCTATGGTGAAATATTCCATTTCCCGGAATATTCCGAAGAGACAATGTGGGTAGACACGGCGCAAGTACAAATCCCAACCGGAAGATATGTGACAGGCGTACAGTTTTTCAAAAAATGGGTAAGGGATCCCGAATCATCCTCCCGGTTGGCTGTCGCCCTTCAGACAACCGACAAAGATGGGCAAGATGAACGCTGGGACTTTGGTCCGAGTTGGGACGAAAACCCTGCCGGCGCCTTCCGGTCAGAGATCGGCGAAGACACCTGGCGGATTGACACAAACAGGTTGAGCGTATTGAGCCCTTCCAGGACGGGCGTGCCCCCGGTCCTTACAGGAATCTGGTTGTGGCAAAAGCAGGTTGATAAATATCGCATCGCCGCGAAAATCGGCTTTGCTCAACTCGACAAAATTGAAGCGGCGCAAAAGAGCAAGAACCTTGCCTTTCGAGAACTGGAACAGGCGCGGGCTGCACTCAGAGAACTGCAAGAGTCGTCGCAGGCAAGCCAAGACCAGGTCCAAGCGTGGCAAGACAAAATCACCAATTTACAATCTCTTCTTGACAACACGCGCGCTCAATTGAGTGACAACACGATTTACCTGTCACGCGCAGCCCAAGCCCAATCCGCGCAGGTGATGCCGGCTCTGACGGATGCTCAAAACCCGCGCGGGTTGACTGTGCAAGGCGCATTCTTGCCCTCTGCCGTTCCCGCAACACCCCTGCAAGCCATCGAGAGCTGCACGGGACATGTCACCCTTACGTATATGGACAAGGACGGCGCGCTGTGTCAAACACGTTATGACACCACTTATGACGCAGACGGCAAGGGCGAAGAATGGATTCCGGACAACCTGCCAACCGCCATCGAGTTTGCCGGAACAACCCCACCGACGATACTGCCAACAACTGCATTCGTGGGTCTTGATCGTCAGATCACAATCGAATTTTGGTCCCGCGGCGACACGCGCCTCCCGTTAGGGACCACATTCCTTGCGGCTGCAAACAAGGACAATAAAACAGCGCTGCGGATTCAATTGCCCAACGAAAAAGGAGAGGTTGTTTGGGAAGCCGGTGATGCAAGTGGCGCAACCCTTGACCGCATCGCTTGGGACGCGGAAGAGCGCCTATATCGCGGCTACTGGACACACTGGACATTTGTCAAAGACGCAGGTCTCGGCGAGATGCGCATTTACGTCAATGGCAAGCTCGTTCACAAAAACAAACCCCAAACTCAAGATGACGATAGTCGTCTGCGACAGCCCCTGACCGGCATTACGCAGGCAGCGTTGGGGGGAACGCTGCTCAAAGCATCTGAAAGCGGGTGGCAAGGACAAATCGCCGCGCTGCGGATTTGGGATGTCGCGCTGGGCAGCCGTGAAATTGAAGCCAATAGCCGGTTGCCCTTGTTGGGAAACGAACCCGGTCTCCGCGCCTTTTATTTATTCAATGAAGCACAGGGGAATGAGGCACGCGACCTGACAGGGCAATGTCCGGCTCTTGCGCTCACAAACGCCACTTGGGTTCCCTGCCCTGCACCTTTCGGTCAGCTCGTGCCCGAGCCGATATATCTGCTTGACAGCGCCGAAACGTTTGACGCAAAAAATCCGCTTGTGGACTTGCCGCCTTTGAATCTGGACTTGGCCAACGGGCTGACGATTCAAGCTCGGGTGCGTTTGGACGCGGTCGCAGAATCGGGAGTTGAGAGCGCTTCCACTCGAGCGGCGACAATTTTTGCGTTGGGGAACGGCGACGACGGCAAGAATATCGTCGTGGGACATTCAAAGAACCGTACACTGACATTTCAAATTTACGACCGCGGCAAGACTTTGTTCCACTGGTCCGGTCAGGAACCTGCGCCTCAAAGTACGTGGTTTGAGCTGACCGCTGTCCTGAAAACGGATGGCGACATCAACCTCTATGTCAATGGAGAAATTGAAGGGTTCGGTTATCAGACAATGCCGCTATACATCGCCAGCACGGACAACTATCTCGGCAAGAGCGAACAGAGCGACTCGCTCTTTGAGGGCGCAGTCGATTTCTTGCGTCTCTATGAGTATGCGATGGATGACAACGAGCTCAGCGCCCGTGCGGGCGGGCTGCCCGTCGCTCGCCAAGTAATCACTACCGAATACAGCCGCGTGCGCGTAGATGCCCAAAACCAAAAAAGCGCCATGATGCTTCGCGCGGTCGTGATGCCTACCCCTCAAGGGGTGCAGCTGTTGGATGAACAGCGCATCGAAGAATTAGAAACCAAATGGATCAGCAATACCCAAATCCAGCCCACGCTCATTGGCTACATCGAAGGTGCGCCGCCGATTCCCACGGAAAATCTCACTCAAGAGCAAGACTATAACGGTGCGACCTCGGTCG
Organism: Anaerolineae bacterium; assembly: GCA_022072245.1. Classification (GTDB taxonomy): domain Bacteria; phylum Chloroflexota; class Anaerolineae; order UBA4142; family SHND01; genus SHND01. Next base: position 13,057 of record JAJVIA010000022.1, on the reverse strand, counting down.
AACTTGTTCAATCAAGCGATGTGGAATACAGTTGGACGCGCGAACAGGATTTGAGTACGGGCGCAACGCTGGATTTGTTGATTGGCGCCAAGTCAGAGACATCGGCAGGGGGCATCGGAATTATTACTTCGGTGGAGGAGGTCCATTCCGGCGCAGGCGGACATCTTGATTTTGCCTATCATTGGCAGAATGCGAGCGCCGTCGGTGCGAGCCACAGCTTGATGAAAACTGACCGTCTCGCGCTGACCGGCGGTCAGGAAGAAGACGCGCGCTTTCCCCATCTTGGACCGCGCTTTATTCCCAAAGACATCGGCTATGCCGTCGTAATTAGTGGACTTGGCGACCTGTTCGTGACTCAACTCAAGCGCAGCGGGCGTGTGATGGGCTATCAGGTCCTCCCCGTTCAAGATGTTCCTCTCGACGTCAATACCGTAACGTTTCTCATTAATCCTGCCTACACGATGTCGGGCAGTCTGGATGGCATGACGGGCAGTCGCGCCACCAGCGAGCGTTTTTTCTCGCATGTACCCCACATGCGCAGCCAGTACGGCTCGCTCTATCCCGCGAGCTATTTCCGCCTGAAAGAAGCGTATGACCTGAAAGCGCGGATCGACCAACAGGATGAACAGCGCCAGGCATATTTCGAACAATTCAACTCGCACCTTGTCGACCAGTGGTCAATGCAGCGCCAGGCGTCCGATTCCGGTCTCGACGGCGCCACCGTCGGCGTCAACGCCGAACAGAGCGCAGGCAGTGACCTTGCAAAAAAGATGCAAGAGATTTCAGCGGCAGAGAAAAAACTGGAACAGTTAGAAGCTGCCGACCCGCCGGACCTGCCGACGATAAAGCAGGCAAGGCAGGAGCTCGACAGGCTAAGGGAAGAACGCGAGGCGCTGAAAAAACGCCAAGAGGGCGAGCAGCAAGCGCGGCGAGAAAAGGGCCAAGCGCGCCTGGGCGAAATTGAAAAGACATACAATGACCCTTCTACCCGCGCCCATGCCTCGGACAGTTTTCACGCCTGGCAGAAAAAGATGGAGGACCTGCAAATTCGCGCAGGCAAGCGCAACATTGTCAATACCTATGTCTGGGACGCTGACGGAGGTTTTCACGCCGAGGAACAGCAATTTGCCAGCGCCATCGAACACTCAATCGGCGGCTCATTCGACCTCGCAGCCGCTCTCGGAGGACAGGCGACCGTCGCCATTTCCAAAGTCCTCGTCGCGTTCAATACCTACGCGCAATTCAACATGACCCAGACGATGAGCAAAGCCGAAAGCGGCGGCAAAGCGCTGGAATTGCATGTGGATTTGAGCGGCGTGGAAAGTCGCGGCATCACCGACTTTCGCGATAACCCTATCCTGCCCGGCGAAAAGGTGGACCGCTACCGCTTTATGAGTTTCTTTTTGGAAAACAGTGTTGACCACTGGCATGACTTTTTCAATTACGTCGTCAACCCCGAGTGGCTCGCAAGCAACGACGAAGAAGCCCGCGCCCTACGCCAGACCCAGTCCGCCCTGCCCAACAAAGTGTGGCGCGTCCTGCATCGTGTCACGTATGTCGAACGTCCCGCGCTGATGGGCTTTGGGCGCAACATCGCCGCATCGAATCACGCCGCAGATGATATTCGGGAACTCCGCCAACAAGTGGACGACCTTAAAACTAGCATAGCCAAAATGCAACAAGAAATTAATGCCAAGCTTGACAAGTTGTTGTCCAATAAAGTGTGATTCTCGAGGTCACACCTTTCTTGTACCGGAACATCATCGTTGTTGTGCCAATTAATTTGCAGGAGGGGCTGCGTCGGCGAGCTGCGCCGCCAGCCCTTCTGCCGCCGTCACCGGCATCAAACACGCAAAATTTTGGCACACATACGCGGTGGCTTTGTCGTCCATCATCGCGCGCCCTTCCAACAACGGAATGACAGAATCTGCATCCGCGCGTTTCAACGCGACTACCTGATTCGGGCGATATTCTCCAAACACAACGTCCAGCAATTCCCTCACCCCTAACCCCTCTCCCATTGGGAGAGGCGAAATTGTCGCAGTCTCTTCTCCCGTCGCAAGAGGCGAAACTATTGCAATCTCTTTTGGCGGCGCGAGTTCGAAATTCAACGCGCAGAGCCACCACGCAAAACCCATCGGCGCTTGCGCGAGCGCGGGCTGCAAGGGCGCGAGCGCCGCTTCGCCTGCGTCGGCGTATTTTGCCTCGCCCGTGTACGCCGCGAGTTTGAACAATACATTCGTCGCCATCGCGCTGCCCGATGGAGTCGCATTGTCCTGCACATCTTTCGGACGCACGACGAGTTCTTCGTGGTCATCGCTCGTGTCATAGAACCCGCCACGCTCGTCGCTGAAATGAGCAAGAATCGCATCCGCCAACTCGCGCGCCGCGACAAAATATCTTTCCTCAAACGTCGTTGCGTACAACGCCAACAATCCTTCCGCCAAATTCGCGTAATCTTCCAAATAGCCGTT
>JAJVIA010000022.1:7431-10483 GCA_022072245.1 Anaerolineae bacterium | reverse complement strand
CTTGGTTTTGGAAACGATGAGCAAGCCCGACGCGCTGCCGCCCAATACATTCCGAATTTCTTCCGGCGTCCATACGAAAAATTTTCCTTCGTGTCCTTCCGAGTCCGCGTCCTGTGACGAATAGAAACCACCGTTCGCGTCCGTCATTTCGCGCGCGACGTAATCTAAAATTTCTGTCGTGATGCGTTTGTAAAATTCGTTGCCGGTGATTTGATACGCGTGGAGATAGACACGCGCGAGCTGCGCGTTATCATATAGCATGCGCTCAAAATGCGGGATGAGCCAAATATCATCCGTCGCGTAGCGATGAAAGCCGCCGCCGAGCTGGTCATACATTCCGCCGCGTGCCATCTTGTCGAGCGTGAGCGTGAGCATTTTCAAAATCAATTCATCGCGCGTTTTTGTGTACGCGCGAATCAAAAATTCGAGCGCCATCGGTTGGGGAAATTTTGGCGCGCCGCCAAAACCGCCGTTTTCGCGGTCGAACGCGCGCACGAGGTTGTTGAGCGCAAGTTCGAGCGTGCGCGCATCGAGCGGCATCTCAGCCGCGCCGCGCGGTACGCCGCCTTCACGCAACGCTTTTTGCATCTCGGCGCCGTTATGCTCAATGTCGTCGCGCCGCGTCTGCCATGCGTTCGCAATTCCTTGCAGCACGTTCATAAATGACGGCATCCCATAGCGCGGCGTTTTGGGAAAATACGTGCCGCCATAAAACGGTTTGCCGTCGGGCGTGAGAAAAACGCTCATGGGCCAACCGCCACTGCCTGTCATTGCCACCACCGCGTTCATGTAAATCGAGTCCAAGTCGGGACGTTCTTCGCGGTCCACTTTGATATTGACAAAATGCTCGTTCATGAAACGCGCGGCAGCTTCATCCTCGAACGATTCATGCGCCATCACGTGACACCAATGGCACGCCGCGTAACCGATGCTCAAAAAAATTGGTTTATCCTCGCGTTTCGCTTTTTCAAGCGCTTTGTCATTCCAGGCGTACCAGTCCACCGGATTGTGCGCGTGGTCCAAAAGATAGGGACTCGTTTCTTGCGCGAGTCCATTTGTAAATTTATGAATCATATTTGCGTTTTGGTTCGACATGAAAATATTTTCCTTGACGCGCGCGTGGAACGCGACGGTTCACCCAATCCTCACGCTTGCCGTCCGATAACCGCTTGACGTTTTCCGCTTCTCACTTCATAATTGCCGCAATGTCCCCCATCTTTTTCAACAACCCCGCCGCGAACCTTACCCTGCTTTTAATGCTCATCGGCTTGGTGGGCGCGGTGGTGCCGGTGGTGCCGGGCGCGCTTTTGATTTGGTGCGGCGCGTTCGCGTGGGCGCTCGGCGAAAATTTTCAGCGCGTGGATTGGCTCACCTTGATTGCGTTGGGCTTGCTCGCGCTCATCGCCACCTTTTCCGAATATTGGCTGCGGCCGCTCGTCCAAGCGCGCGCGGGTTTTGGTTGGAAAAATATCCTCGCCGCGATTGTCGGCGGATTCGCGGGAGGAATTTTGTTGAGCGAAATCCCAATTGCGGGGACGCTGTTCGGCGCGGCAATTGGTTCGGTGATTGGCACCGGCGCGCTCACGTATTGGCAAAGCAAAAATTTTAGCCAAGCCGTGCGCGCGGGCAAAGCGTATCTGGTTGGCTGCGCCCTTTCTTCGTTTGTCGAAGTTGCAATTTCGATTTTGATGATCGTAATTTTTGTGTGGCAGGCGTTTTTCTAAAAAAATTTACGTCGGCACGACAAACAAATCGCGTTTTGGAAATTGTTGAATCGTCTCTGCCGCTTGATTGAAATGATCGCGCAATAAATAATCCGGCGTCCCCGCGAGCCACTGCGTCAAATCAATCGCTTGATAATTCCCCGTGTTGAACGCAATCAAAATGCGCGCAGCGCTATTTCCGATATTTTCAATCGAGTGACCGAACCCCTGCGGAATATATCCCACATCCCCCGCGTTCAATGTTTCGATGCGATAGCGCCCTTGAGAGCCAAACATTGTCACGCTGATTTCACCGTTCACTACATATTGCCATTCGTCCGAAGTCGGATGCCAATGCAATTCGCGCAGCGCGCCGGGCAATAAATCCAAAACAACTCCCGTCATTGTCGCGGAAATCGGAAACTGCGCTTGCCCCACGCGCCATTCCGTTCCGCCGCGATGCGTCGAGTACGGTTCTTGCGCGAGCAAACGATATTTGTGCGTCTGCGGTGACGCGCGCAATTCGCCTTGATGCGGCGCGGGAATTTTTTCCGGCGGAGGCGCGCCATGCGTAAAGTACGCTTCTTGTTTTGGAAAATTTGCGAACGCGTTTTCTGCCAAGCCCAAATTTTTCGCGAGCAATTCTTTCGGCGTGTGTCCAAGCCAATCGGTGACGCTGAACGTGCCGAATTCGGAAAAATAACCGTTGTCGAAAATCAAAATAAATTGACACGGCTTGTCGCCTAAACATTCGATTGAGTGACCATGCCCGCGCGGAAAATACCACACATCGCCCGCGTCGAAATCATCGAACTCGGAATTGCCGTCGGGGCCAATCACGGTCGTGCGGCAGCGTCCTTGCAAAACGAATGCCCATTCCGCCGCCGTCGCGTGCCAATGCAATTCGCGCGTGACGCCCGGTTCGAGCCGCATCGAAACGCCCGCGAGTCCTTTTGAAATCGGCAGTTGTTCAACCGTCGCTTCTTTGCCAAAACTGCCGCCGTCCACGCGTCCTTGCGATTTCTCCAACTCGAATTTGAACGTCGGTAAGGTGTCGCCGGACAACAGCGGGTCCGGTACGTTGTTTTTAAATGGATCGTCCATGTGAATTGCCTCTCGTTATTTATTCATGGCGCGCAAGATTACATTCAACACAATCGTCAAAATAATGCTCAAAATAATCGAACCCAAAATCGGGACGATGCAAGTCATATTCTCGCCTTGAAACACAAAGGTTCCCGGCAATTGCGCGCTGCCAAAAATGCGTGTCCAGCCGAGCCACAACACGCCCACAAGCGCGATGCTGATGCCCAAGACAATGAGGAGTTTGGGAAAATCGTCCATGTTAG
>JAJVIA010000022.1:0-7331 GCA_022072245.1 Anaerolineae bacterium | reverse complement strand
GCGCGTTTGTATTCGGTGACGTTATCAAAGAGCGTGCCGTAAATGACAACATATTTCGGCGCGCGCGCAATGATATAGCCCAAATCAAATTTTTCGTGACCGGGCGTGCCGCTGCCCAAATTCGCCACGGGCATTCGTCCAATGTGCAAATCATTGATGCCGAACATATCAATCGTCGGCAGTTCGGAAAAGTACGGCACCTGCCCCGCCGCGTCTACCGCAATCCATGTGCCGGGCGGAACATTTTGTTTCAACCATTTCCCCGCTGCAATGCGCGCGTGCGTCGCCAATGCGGCATCGAATCCGCCGATAAAAATTTTGTATTCGCCGTTGTACGCGGATCCGAACCACAGCGCGAGCGCGAGCAGAATGCCAATCCCGCCGCAAACGTATTGCGCCATTTTCGATTTTCGATTTTCGATTTTCAGTTTTTCCAACACGGCTTGCACGACGAAAACAATTCCTGCCGCAATCAGCAAATACGCGAACGCCAGCATCGGCACAAAAAATCTTCCGACCGACCAATCGCCGCCGACGTAAATAATGTATGCGCCATAAAAAAGAATCACCGCCGCGAAATAGGTAAAACCGAAAAACGCGCGTCGCGTTTCCGTTTGTTCATTGCGCGCACGTTTCATTTTCACATAACGCGCAATCGCAATACACAGCGCAATCAGCGCAGGCAGCAAAATCAACCAACTCAAATGCACGCCGACAAACGTTTGCGCATGTTCCCACCCGCGCGTGATTTGCGCAATCGGTCCGCCGACGGACACTTTGGCATAAAACGAATTCGGCAGGAACGAATGATAATAGCGCCAACGCAGTAACCAATACGGCACAAACAACGCGACAAACGAAATTACGCGCACGACATCACTGCGCGTAAAAAATCGTTTCGCGTCAATGAACCGCCACGCGAATTGATGCGCGACGACCAAGGCAAACACCGCGCCCGCTTCGGGACGCGTCATCGCCGCGAGCGCGAAAATAATTCCGCTCGTCGGAAATTGCGCGTGAAAATTTTCTTTAAGGTAAAGAAATGCGCCGAGCGCAATCAAGAACGCCATCATTGGCGTTTCCAAACCGCTCACGCTCCACAACGCGAACGAACCATCCACCGCGAGAAACAACGCCGCCATCCAACCCACAATCGGCGCAACGCCAAGCCATTTCGGAAAACGAATCGTCAAGGCGAGCGTACCGATGCCAAACGCGACGCCGAGCGCGCTGCTCACGCGTCCCACGTCCCAGCCCGCGCCCACAATCGGCAGCATCATCGCGGTCCATAAAAAATTGGAAAAGCCCTCGACGCGTTCGCCCGGATTGAACGTGAGACCATAACCGCGCAGCGCGTTTTGCGCGTACACATACGAAATGTACGCGTCGTCCACCGCGTCCCAGCCGACGGCTTGATAAAACCATAACGCGTTGGCAATGAGAATCAATGCCAGCGCGCCAAATAAAAGCCACTTGATCATTTCGTTCATTGTAACAAAAACCCGAAGGGTTTCCAAAACCCTTCGGGTCTAAAATTACAACAAACGATTTTGTTCGACGCGTTCGGGCGGCTTGAAACCCAAATGCTCATACGCCGCGCGCGTCGCAATTCTCCCGCGCGGCGTGCGGTCGAGAAAACCGAGCTGCAAAAGATACGGCTCGTACACATCCATAATCGTATCCGCCTCTTCACTGATGGACGCCGCGATCGTGTCGAGTCCGACGGGACCGCCGCCGAATTTTTCGATAATCGTTTTCAAAACTTTACGGTCAATTTCGTCCAACCCCAGACCGTCCACTTCCAGCAACGCCAATGCCTGATGCGCCACGCTTGCGGTAATGATTCCATCCGCGCGCACCTGCGCGTAATCGCGCACGCGTTTCAATAACCGATTCGTCACGCGCGGCGTGCCGCGCGAACGCTGCGCGATTTCGATTACGGCTTGCGGCTCGATTTCGGCGCCGAGGATATTTGCCGAACGCGCCACAATCGTTTTCATCGCGTCCAGATCGTAATAGTCCAAACGATACACCGCGCCAAAACGGTCGCGCAGCGGCGCGGACAACATGGCAAAACGCGTGGTCGCGCCGACGACTGTAAAGCGCGGCAATTTCAAACGAATCGAGCGCGCGCTGGGCCCCTTGCCCGTAATCAAATCCAACGCGAAATCTTCCATCGCCGGATACAAAATTTCTTCGACCGCGCGATTGAGCCGATGCACTTCGTCAATAAATAAAATATCGCCCGCGCGCAGATTCGTCACAATCGCCGCGAGGTCGCCGGGCCGCTCGATGCTGGGACCCGCCGTAATTTTAATCGCCGCGTTCATTTCGTTGGCGATGATATTGGCGAGCGTGGTCTTGCCGAGACCGGGCGGACCGTACAACAAAATATGATCCACCGCCTCATGGCGCGCCTGCGCGGCTTCTAAAAGAATTTTCAGATTCGCCTTGACCTTGTCCTGTCCGATGTATTCGGCAAGTTTTTTCGGACGCAGGGAAAGGTCGAGCGCGAGCTCTTCTTGTTTGCTAGAGGGAGAAACGATTCGGTCGGACATGGTATTAGTAGAACACTTGTGCGAATTATAACACAGATGCGATTCACGCATGTTATATAGTATTTCTGCGAACGGACATTCAACGCGAATTTACGCGCATCGTTACGAATCTGCGCGAAAAAATTGGGTTCGTGGGAATTTGCTCAAAAAAAGTATCCGGTCAGGATTTACGGATGCATTTTTGGACACAGATGCCACAGATTTTTTATGATCGGGCGTTGCATTTCTTTTTCTGTGTAATCCGTGTCCCAAAAATTGGAATATGATGGACTGCGTAACGTGAATTATTCGGTAATTTCAAATTTACCCAAATTCAGAAAATCGCCCGCCTCATTCCCGTTCGCATCGTAAAACGATAAACGCTCGTTGGCGCGAACATCATACATCGCCAGAATCAAATCATAACTGCCCGGCGGCGCGTCGTTGGGAATCGGAATGGCTTGATAGTCCGCGAACGGTTTTTCATCTTCCGGCAAACGCGCGGGATAAAAATTATCGGTCTGCGCGACGACGCGATTTTCTGCGCCGACGAGTTGAATGGTGAATTTCCAATGTTCGGAAATTGCATCGCGGTCGAGCGCGCGCAAATTTAATTTCAAAGGCAGCGCGGCGCCGCGTGGCGTTGCGCGCGCAAACAATTCAACGCTCTCCAACAAAATGCGTTTTTCAAACGCCGCGTTCAAATCTATTTTTTCCGACGGCGCGCGCCCCGCGTCCGCGCGTTGATAAATCACTAACGGTTTGTTGTCGTAAAAACCGCGCACGCGAATTTTTTCCGCCGCGCGATACGCGTCTTTGAACCACACATCTTGCGGCAGCCACGTATCGGGCGGAATCATAATGACGTACTCGGCATGCGCGCGCCGCACGCCGTCCGCAAACTTTTGCGCGCGCAGATACGGGACGCGCAGCGGGTCAACGAGGCCCACAAAATCCAGCGTGCGCCGTTCGTCAAAATAACCAATGACGCCCACTTCGAGCGCGTCCACCGCCGCGTCCGCGCGCGCGTTTTGCGCCAACCACCGCGCCGCGCGTTGATACGCTTCCACTTTGGGCGAGGGTTGGGTCATGCCCGCGTCGTACGTCGCGCGCCAAGTTACGCCCAACAACAACGCGCCGCACAAAGTCAGCGCGCCGTATTTCAAAAAATTATTTTGGGAAATCAATCGCACATTCGCCATTTGCGCGACGCCGATGCCCGCGAAAAAACACAACGCGGGAAGGAACGGCGCGACGTACCACGCATAAAACGCGACGCCCAAAATCGAATACGCGACCAGATGCAATAGCGCCCACGCCAACAGCAGCAGAACGCGCGCTTTCGCGCGCGCCGCCCACACAACCCCTGCGATTGCAAACAAACTCAACGGCGCGAGCCACACGAGATTGTCGCGCGCCCATTTGAAAAATCCGACCGCGAACGTGTCCCACAAACCGCTTTGCGCTTGGGCGATTTTTGCCGCCAGCGTGAACGGAAAGGGCGAGCCGAAATACAACCACGCAAACAAGAGCCAGGGCGCGAGGATGACGCAATAAACGAGGAACGGAGTGATGATTTTTAAATTTCGATTTTCGATTTTCGCTTGACGCAATGCGGCGCGGTTTTGCCACAAATAATCCAGCGTCAAAATCGCGGTGAGGAGGATGCCGTCGTTGCGCGTGAGCGTGAGCAGCGCGCACAACGCGAACGCGAGCGTAACGCGCTGCGTCAGATACGCCGTCAACGCGCCGAGACCGAGCGCCAAATAAAAATTGGTTTCGAGTCCGAACGTCATGACCAGCGCGGGCGAAACCAAGAGCAGCGCGCCGGCAAGGATGCCGCCCGCCTTGCGTTGGACGGATGCTCCCAGCGCGTACAACAAAAACGCGGCGACGCCCAAACTCGTTACGCTCAACCAATAACCCAGCGTCGGAATATCGGCGCGCAAAAATCCGAACGCGGCGAGAACGATGGCGTAAAGCGGCGTCGTCGTACTCAATACGCGTTCGCCGGCGTTAAACACAAACCCCGCGCCATTGACGAGATTGCGCGCATAACGATACGTGATGTACGGGTCGTCGGTGACGAGCGGATAACGAAAAAAACTGCCGACGGCAAACGCGGCGAGGAGAAACAGGCAGAGAATGAAAAGAGCTTGACGCTTCATGTCCCGCCCAGCTTGGCATACAACGCCGCATGGTCGTCGGCGATTTTATCCCACGAAAACGCGCGGGCGGTGAGACGCGCGTTGCCGCTCAATTGCGCGGCGAGCCCCGGCGACGTGGCGATGCGCGTGACGGCAATGATGATTGCAGACGCGTCGTCGGGCGGCACGAGCAGCGCGTTTTCGCCGTCGCGCAAAACGGGGAGTTTGGGCAGCCGCGCCGCGTCCATCTTTTCCGCGCGCGTTTTCAATTCCGGTTCGGGCGAGACTTGCGGCAAGGTCGTAACAATCGGCATGCCGTGCGCGAGCGCCGCCATGATGCTCCCGCGCCGAAACGACGCGCCGTCGCGATACGGCAGGACGCAAATATCGGACGCGTAAAAATGCGCGCTCACCGCTTCCGCCGGCAGATAATCGGTCCAGATTACGCGCGCCTCGAGATGCCGCGCGCGAATCGCTTCTTTGACCTGATTCAAATACGCCACATTCGTCGCGTCGCTCGCGCCTGTTTGACCGCCGAGAAATAGCAATTTCGTTTTGGGCAAATCGTACAGCGCGCGAATCAACGTTTCCGCGCCTTTGCTTTCATTCAAAAAACCAAAATACACCAGCAGCGTTTCATCCTCGCGCACGCCCAATCGTTCGCGCAATTTCTCGCGCGTAATCTGCGGCGGAATGGCGGACGGCGTAATGTTGCTGCCAATCGGAATGAGCGTGAGCCATTTGCCCAAGCCGCGCACTTGGGCGCGCAAACGCGCGTAATCCGCTTCATTCGTCGCAATCACCGCGTCGGCGCCGCGCGCCAATTGAAACGTGACCCAATCGCGCACGGGACCCGCTTTGGGAAAAAGATAGGCGGGCAATAAATCGTGAAAGGTCACGACGACGCCCACGCCATTTTTTTTGCCGGGCGGCGGAATAAAACGCGGCAAAAAATTTATTAGCGGCTGTTGTCCGAACGCGCCGGTCTGATATTGAATGTGAACAATGTCGGGTTGAAGCGAGGCAATCGTTTTGAGAATGGCGGAACGCTGCGACCAACCCCAATGCGGCAGCGTGCGGAGGATCTTGAGCGGCGCGGTCTGCGAATCGTGAACCGCGTTTTCGTTGACAGAGGTCAAGACCGAAACGTCCAAGCCGCGGCGGGACAATGCTTGCGCGATTTCGTTTGTGCAGTCGCCCACGCCGCCTTGCATGGGAGGAAATTCGCCGGTGATAAAGAGAACGCGCATGGTCAGTAATCAGTCATCCGTAGCCAGTCGCCAGATTTCGTCGTCGTCCAATTCCAAATCGTTCTGCGTCGCATCATATTCTGGACGCGCTTCAAACAACGTCGGTTGATAGATTCCTTGCGCCGCTTGCGGATGAATCTTGCGCGGCATGAATTGTCCCGGTTCTTCCAGTCCGCCCAAGTTGTTTATGTTTTCGCGTACAGTTTCCACGCAGTAGGGTTCCAATTCTTCCCGAATTTGTTGCGATGTAAAACGCAATGTCCGCCAGCCCGCCGTCTCCAAATCATTGTCACGGCGATTATCAGCGCGGCTTTTCTCGGTGTCAATGTGCCAGCGGTCGCCGTCGGTTTCGATGTCAATATTGCCTTTGGCGCAGTAAATGGCAAAATCCAACGCGTAACTCGATTCGCCTGCGCGCACATAATCCTGACGTTCCGCTGTAATGCCCAAGCGTTTCATTGCCGCCCACAATTTATCTTCGAGGGGACTCTCGTCGTACAAATCATTGATTTCGACGGCGTTTGAGAATTTTTCGAGTGTCGTCGGAATGAAAACGATGCGACGTAAGCGGCGGCTCAAAATCGGGCGAGGCAAGCGCACCATTTCGCCCAATTCGAGTTTGTAATAGCGTCGTTCCGCTTTCGCATCCTGCGGTTCATCGGGAAACAATTCGCGCCGCGTGACGATGGAGATTCTTTCAACATGCGCGTAATAGTTCACCGCGTATGCTTCTCCACCAAACGCTTTGGTCTGATACAGCGCCAGCCACTGCGGCGGAAAGCGTTCTTTCAGCCGCTTCTCGACGTTTTCGACCGGAATGCGATACCAATGTTGTTCGCGTGCGTAACTCAAATCAAGCGCGCGTTGCACGATGGCGACAAGAACTTCGCCGCGTTTGGGCTGTTCGACCGATTTGCGTTTCTTGTGTTGTCCCATAAAAAAACTTAATCCAATCTGCTCTGCAACACTTGCGCGTACGCCTTCATCCTCTCGGCGCGCAATGCGCGTTTGTGGCCCATCAAAAATTTCGCGCCTTCTTCCAGCCATTGATACGCAAACATCCCCAACAAAAAATAACGCAACAGTTCGCCTTGCAAATTGCCGTGATATTTTTTGAAATAACGCGCTTTGCTCGAATGAAAATAAATGTCGCGCTGCGCCAATACTTGTTCCGACGATTTCGCTTCGTGATGCAAAACGCGCGCGGGCGGAAAATAGACCACGCGCCAATTTGCTTGTTTGGCGCGATAACACAAATCCAATTCTTCCGAGTACATGAAAAAGCGTTCGTCAAAACCGCCGATTTGTTCAATCACCGCGCGCCGCACAAACATCGCCGCGCCGACAACCCAGTCCACGTCTTGAACCAACGAGTCGTCAGTATTTAGTAGATAGTA
>JAJVIA010000044.1:14013-19294 GCA_022072245.1 Anaerolineae bacterium | reverse complement strand
ATGACCCATCCCATCACTCCCGAAAACGTCACGCGCGCGGAACTCTCGAACGGCATTACGGTGCTGGTCAAAGAGAATCACACGAACGCTTCGATCTCGCTGCGCGGTCGTTTGCGCGCGGGCGGGATGTACGAAACCGACGCGACGGCGGGACTCGCTTCGTTCACCGCGTCGTCTTTGCAGCGCGGCACGCGAAAATATACGTTTCAAAAACTGAATGAATTGTACGACAACGCGGGCATGTCCTTTAGCGCGGCGGCGGGAACGGAAACCGCTTCGTTTGGCGGCAAAGCGCTGACCGAAGATTTTGAAGCGTTGCTGGAAATCGCCGGGCAGGTTTTGTTGCAGCCCATTTTTCCGTCAGCGGAAATTGAAAAACTGCGCGGCCAAATTATTACTAATTTGCGCGAGGCGCAGGATGATACGCGCTATGTCGCGTGGACGACTTTTGAGCGCCTCGCTTTTCCGCCGGGACATCCGTATCATCGTTCCTCCGATGGCGATGAAGCGACGGTTAAAAAATTGACGCGCGCCAAACTCGCGGAATTTCACGCCAAGTATTTTCGGCCCGAAGGCGCGATTTTTGTGATTGTGGGCGATATTGAAGCGCAAAAAGCAATCGAGCTCGTCGCCAATCATTTTGGCGGTTGGAAAGGCAAAAAAAATGTGCCGTTCTTGATTCCCGACGCGCCGTTTGCGGCGCGCGCGCTGCGGCGCGATGTCCCGCTGCCTGGCAAGATTCAGGCGGATGTCGTTCTCGGTTATCCCGGCGTCAAACGGAATGACCGCGCTTTTTACGCGCTGCGTACGGCGGATTTGATTTTTGGACAATTGGGTTTATCGGGACGCTTGGGCGAAATTGTGCGCGACCAACTGGGACTGTGCTATTATGTGTACAGCACGCTCAATGCCGGCATCGGCGCGGGCGCGTGGATGATTGGCACGGGCGTGAATCCGCGCAATGTGGACGCGGCGATTGAGGCGATTGGCAATCAAGTGCAGCGTTTGCGCGCCGAAGGCGTGACCGCCGACGAGCTGGCGCACGCGCAAGATTATTTGACCGGTTCGCTGGCGCTGCGTTTAGAGACGAACGACGGCGTCGCGGCGACGCTGGCGGACATGGAATTGTACAGTTTGGGCATGGATTATATTGTGCGCTATGCCGATCTTTTTCGCAGCGTGACGCGCGCGCAAATTTTAGAAGCGGTGGAACAGTACGCGCGCTGGGAAGACGCGGTGATTGTAACGGCGGGGCCCGCGATGGACTGAAAGAGGAGCCAAAGAATGGACAAAGCGATGCAAGAATTGGATCCCGAGTTGGAAGATGATTTGCTTGAAGATTTGAGCGATACGCTGCAAGGCGAGGTCGTCAATATCACGCAGGGCGGCGCGCAAAATATCGACGCGCAAACCGTGACGATTAAACAGGGCGGCGTTCAAAATGTCAGCGCCGAAACCGTGACCGTCAAGCAGGGCGGCATCATGCAAGCCGAAGGCGGTTCGATTCAAGTGGTGCAAGGCGGCATCTTGCTCGCGCGCAGCGACCAGCTCAATATCACCGCCGGCGGCGCGATGGCTCTGCTGGCGACCAAGATCCAAGTCGAAGCGGGCGGCGCGCAGTGGATGCTGGCGCGCGAAAACATTCAGTTGGATCAAGGCGGCGCGGGCGTGATGGCGGCAAAGAATATCGAGGTCAATAATTCTTTTGTCGGTCTGATTCTGGCGCGAAATGTGGGCGGCAATGTGCGCGCGTTATTTGATACGCGCGCGGCGCTGGCGTTTGGCATCGCGGCGGGCATTGTTGGCGGTTTGATTCTGACGCTGCGGCGGCGCGATACATAGCGCGACTGCCGGCGACGACAGTAAAAAAAATTTCATTATGGAGACATTATGGCACATCCAGTAACTTTGATTCGTGGGGACGGCACGGGCCCCGAATTGATCGAGAACGCGCGTCGCGTTCTGGAAGCGACAGGCGTGCAATTTGAATGGGACGTGGTGGAGGCGGGCGTAGACGCGATGGAAACCTACGGCACGCCGCTGCCCGAAAACGTTTTGGAATCTATGCGCCGCACGCATGTCGCATGGAAAGCGCCGATTACGACGCCCATCGGCACGGGCTTTCGCAGCGTCAATGTCGCGTTTCGCAAAGAATTTGATTTGTACGCCAATGTGCGTCCGGCGAAAACCTACAAAGGCGTTCGCAGCAAATACGACAATATTGATTTGGTATTGATTCGTGAAAATACCGAAGATTTGTACGCGGGCATCGAATTTGAACAAGGGCTGCCCGAGACGGCAGAGCTGGTCAATTGGATTCGCAGCAAACAACCCAAAGCGACGCTGCGCGAACCCGTCGGCATTTCCATCAAACCGATTTCCGTGCCGGGCACCGAGCGCATTGTCAAATTCGCGTTCGAGTACGCCGCAAAAAATAATCGCAAAAAAGTGACGGCGGTCACCAAAGCGAACATTATGAAATACACCGACGGCTTGTTTTACGCGGTGGCGCGCGAAGTGGCAAAAAATTATCCCGGCTTGGCGTATGAAGAAGTGCTGGTGGACAATATGTGTATGCAGCTCGTCCAAAAGCCGGAATTGTACGATGTGCTGGTGATGCCGAATTTGTACGGCGATATCTTGAGCGATTTGTGCGCGGGTTTGGTCGGCGGTCTCGGCGTCGCGCCCGGCGCCAACATTGGCGACCACGGCGCGATGTTTGAAGCGGTGCACGGGTCCGCGCCCAAATACAAAGGACAAAACAAAGTCAATCCGACGGCGGTCATTCTGTCCGGCAAGTTGATGCTGCAATATCTGGGCGAAGACGACGCGGCGAATCGTCTGGAAAAGGCGATTGCGGCGGTGATTGCCGAAGGCAAAGCGGTCACGTACGACATGAAACCGGATCGCAATGACCCGACGGCGGTCGGCACCAGCCAAATGGCGGATGCGGTCATCGCCAAATTGCAAGGCAAATAATCAAGAACTGTAAAAACCTTCGAGCGTTCGTAAAACTCGAAGGTTTTTTTTGTGTGGAACTTGAGCGCGGGCCGCGGCGTCTTTATTTAAGAAGCCGCAATGGTTTCAAATTTTCAGGGAGGTGGCAAAATGAAGCGGAACCTTTTTAATTTCAAAAGAATGCGCGGGGTTGCGTTGTGCTTTGCCGCCGTCGCGTTGTTTGCTGCCCTCGTCCCGGCTGCGCCCGTCGCCGCCGCAGGCATTTCGGCAAATCCGACATACGGCAATTTTGACACAACCTTTTCCATTCAGGCGAACGGTTTTCAACGCAATGAAATCGTGGATACGTGGGTGGGCATTCCCAATCTTTCTGCCGTCAACACCGGTACGCTGCGCGCAAATGACGCGGGCAGCGTGGCTTGGACGTTCAAACCCAAAGTTTCGCAAGGCGGCGGCGAATATATCGCCGTGGCGAAAGGGCGCGTTTCGGGCCAAGTCTCGGTAAAATTTAATGTGGTTGCGCCGCCGCAAGAACCCAAGCCGAATCCGAATCCGACGGCAAAACCGGTGACGATTGCGCCGGTCTCGGAGCGCACGGTCCAATTTAGCGGCAAGGACTATCAGGCGGGCGAATTGGTCAATACGTGGTATCAAGCGCCGAACGGCGCCGTGACGGGCTATCGTAATTTCACCGCCGACGCGTGGGGCAATCTCGCGTTTAATTTTACGATGGAACCCAATCAGATGTACGGCGGCTGGCAATTGGTCGGGCGCGGTACGCGGTCCGGGCAGACGAATTACATCACCTTTAGCTTTTTCGGCACGGTCAGCGATGTGCGCGCGAACAATCCGATTACCAAGCCCGCGCCGTACTATGATTTTTGGCAAGGCAGTTTCAAACCGGGCGAACAAGTCTCGGTCTGGCTTGGTCTGCCGAATGGCGCCAATCAGGCGCTGGGCATTGTGACGGCGACAAGCGGCGGCAACGTCTATTATCGCGTCAATATCCTGCCGGGGTGGCAGAATGGCGGTTATATCGTCGTCGCATACGGCTGGAATTCGCATGTGACCAAATGGCAGCGCTTTTCGTACTTTGACGGTCACGTTGAACGTTTGTATCCGTAACGTCGCGCGCTACCGCCTGTCCGCAAGGGCAGGCGGTTTTTTTGTTTTGACCATTCGTCTGAATCGGTTACAATGATTCGCCATGATTGAAATTACGTTTCGCAACAAAAAATTCGAGGTCAAGGAAAATATCACCGCGCGCGACGCGTTGAAAAAAATCGGCATTGACCCCGAAAGCGTCTTGATTACGGTGAACGGCAAGTTGGTCACCGACGATTATATCTTGCGGCAAGGCGATGCGGTGAAATTGGTGGCGGTGGTGTCGGGAGGGGGTTTGTGATTTTTGATGGATGATTTTTGATTTGCAATGCGCCGAGAAAATCATAAATCATAAATCCGAAATCCAAAATCAACAGATGCGTTGTCGTAAATGTAACGAAACCGCCGTCATGAACATGCGGCATCACAAACTCGCGTTGTGCGGCGAACATTATAGCGAGTGGTTTGTAAATTCCACGCAGCGCGCGATTGAAAAATATAAAATGTTTCAACGCGACGAACGCGTGTTGGTCGCGGTCAGCGGCGGCAAGGATTCGCTCGCGCTGTGGGATGTGTTGACGCGGCTCGGTTACAAAACGGACGGCTTGTATATCGGTTTGGGTATTCAAGGCAATATCGGTTATTCCGACCAATCGCTCGCGTGCATCCGCAAGTTTCAAGCGGAACTGGTTCCCGACGCGCAATTGCATGTGGTGGACCTGCAAGCGACATATGGCAAAACGATTCCCGAAATCGCGCGCTCGAGTTCGCGCGGCCGCGACAAGCCCTGTTCCGCGTGCGGTCTTTCCAAACGCTATGTGATGAATCGGCTCGCGGCGGAACGCGGTTACGCGGTGTTGGCGACGGGACACAATCTGGACGATGAAGCGGCGGTGTTGATGCAAAACACGCTGCACTGGCAAACGGGTTATCTCGCGCGCCAAGCGCCGGTGTTGGAAGCGGGCGATGGCTTGGCGAAAAAAGCGAAACCGTTTTGTCGTTTCTATGAACGCGAAACGGCGGCGTACGCGATGGTGCGCGGCATTGAATATGTGTATGACGAATGTCCGCACGCGGTCGGCAACCTCACCAATTTTTACAAGACGTTGTTGAATCAACTCGAAGCCGCATCGCCCGGCGCGAAATTGCAATTCTATGTCCAGTTCCTCAAAGCGCGCAGCGAAGGTTTCTTTGACGCGCCGCCCGCCGTCCGCGCCGC
>JAJVIA010000044.1:7902-13913 GCA_022072245.1 Anaerolineae bacterium | reverse complement strand
GACGAGTTTGGCGCAGCGCGAGTTGGGCGAACTGTCTCCATTCTTACAGTCGCAGGTTGCCGAAAAATTGAGGCGACTGTTTGGTCTGTAAATTCTCCGCATGTCTGTAGAACCGCAAAGCGAAATCGCGGCGCCTGCCGCATCCAAGCGCGGCATTGTGGGCGCGGCGACGATTTTGGCGATTGGCAATATCTTGTCGCGTTTGCTCGGCTTGGGACGCGAATTGGTCATTGCCGATCTGTTTGGCGCGACGGGTTATGTCAGCGTGTTGCGCGTCGCCTCTACGCTCGTTCTCACCCTCTATGATTTTCTCGTCGGCGGCTTGATTTCGGCGGCGCTGGTGCCGGTGTTTAGCGAACACGCGGCGGACGAAACGCGGCGGCGCGAATTTTGGAATTTGGTCAGCACGGTCTTGAGCGTCATTGCGGCATTGTTGGCGCTTGCCGTACTGCTTTTAGAAATTTTCGCCGAGCCGTTGTTTCAGATTCTCGGCGCGGGCTATGACGCCGAACTGCGCGCGGCGGGCGTGCAAATGATTCGGTTGATTTTGCCCGCCGTTTTTTTTCTCGGCGTCGCGGGCGTGCTGTCCGGGATTTTGTACGCGCTGAAAAAATTTACGCTGCCCGCTTTTATCGCCGCCGCGTTCAATCTGTGCATTATCGTTTGCAGCGTCGCGCTCGCGCCGACATTCGGCATTACCAGCGTCGTGCTTGGCGTCGTTATCGGCGCGGCGTCGCAAGTGATTTTACAATTTCTCGGTTTGCGAAAAACGCCTTTACGTTTGCGTCTGGATTTTTCGCATCCGGCGCTGAAACAAATTGCGCGCTTGTATGTGCCGGTGTTGGGCGGCTTGACTGTGATGCTCGTCGGCGTGGCGATTGACCGCAATCTCGCGTCGCGCACGGGCGACCAATCGCTGGCGTGGATGCAGGCGGCGACGTATCTGGTGCAATTGCCGCTCGGTTTGGTGGCGACGGCGATTTCGTTTGCGATTCTGCCAAATCTATCGCGCACGCTTTCCGCTATAGATTTTCGCCATACGCTCGCGTTCGGTTTGAAATTGGTGCTGCTGTTGATGCTGCCGTGCGTAGTCGCGTTGTTTGTCTTGGCGACGCCGACGGTGGAATTGTTGTACCAGCACGGCGCGTTCACGCCGCAAGATACGGCGGCGACGGCGCGCGCGCTGCAATTTTATTTGCTCGGCACGGCGTTTGCGGCGATTGACCAGCCGCTGGTGTTTGCGTTTTACGCGCGCAAAAATACGTTACTGCCAAATTTGGTCGCGGTCGCGGCGTTAGGTTTTTATCTGCTCGTCGCGCTGCCGCTGCTCAATGCGTTCGGCTATCTCGCGTTGGTGTTGGCAAATTCCGCGCAGTTGGCGGGACACGCGCTGCTGATGTTGTGGTTCACGCGCACGCGTTTGGGCGGATTGGGCGGCGAGAAACTTGGAATCACGACATTGAAATTGCTGCTGGCAAGCGCGCTGATGGGCGCAGTGATGTTGGTTTTACCTACAATAGAATTTGGCGGCGGCTTGATTCAAGAAATTTTGCGCGTGGCGATTCCATTCGCTGTCGGCGCGGGAGTATATCTTGTTGCCGTCAAGATTTTGCGCGTGCGCGAAGCGGACCAGATTTTTGCAATGGCGCGGGGACGTTTGCGGCGTAAAGATTGACCAGGCCTGATTTTTTTATCGTTTGAACCAACGCGGTCCAGAAAAAGGAATAAGGGGATACGGATTTGGCATCGTTTGCGTAATCTCGGTTTTGACCCCATCCGCGCGGCGCGTTATAATATCCCCCGCTCATGGCACGCCATTCGAATACGGACGATGAACGCCGCATCGGCGACTTGTCGCTGGACGAACTGGAAGCCGTTGTCGAGGAACGCCGCCGCGTGGAACGCGCGCGCGCGTTTGTCCAAGCGGACGATACGCAGCGGTTCAATCCCATCACGGTTCAGCCGAATGAAAAACGCAAACGCCGCCGCCGCCGCGGTTGGCGCGACAATCTGTTGTTTCTGGTCGAAGTCGCGGCGGTGATTGGACTCGTCGCCATCATCGTTCTCGCCGTTGGCAATTTGCAGGCGCTGAATCTGGAATTTGCCCAAAGCATTCGTCAGCAACAGCCGCAATCGCAAGACGCGCAGCCCGCCACGAATGTCTCGGCGGCTGTCGCGCAAACCGCGCAGGAATTGCCCGGCTCGTCGTTTCCGTCCGCGCAAGATGGCGAACTGCCGGGTTCATCGTCGCCGCCCGAAGCGTTGCCCGCCTCGTTGGGCGTGAGCGTGCAAAAAGCGCCCGCGCTGCCGCCGCCGACGCCGGGCGCAGAATCCCCGACGCGTCTAGTCATTCCGGCGATTGACGTGGATTGGCCCATCGTGCCGGGCGACGGTTGGGAAGAACTGAAACGCGGCGTCGGACACCACATCGGTTCCGCCAACCCCGGCGAACGCGGCAATCTGGTCTTGTCGGGCCACAACGATGTCTTTGGCGAAGTATTCAAAGATTTGGAAGCGTTGAAAAATGGAGATAAAGTCCAAGTGTATGTCGGCGGACGGTTATTCACGTACGAGGTACGCGCCAAGCGCATCGTCTCGCCAAATGAATTAGCCGTCTTGCAGCCATCGCGCGAACCGATTGTGACCTTGATAACGTGTCATCCGTACCGCGTAGATACGCATCGTCTGGTCGTCATCGCGCAATTGATACCCTAAACGAAAATTTTCAGAGAAAGGATTGCTCATGCCACAAAAAACACGCCGCGAAAAAGAACGCGCTGCCGCGCGCCGCGAAGCGGGACAATTTCAAGCGCCGCACCCGACTTTGCCGATTGAAATGCCCGCGCCCACCGCGGACTATGGCGTCACGACAAATCTGCCGGCGGCAACTCAACGCGCTGCCGCCGCGCCGCATCACGCGATTCCCGTCAGCGCGGATTCCGATTTCGATTACAGCTATGTGTATGCCGATTTGCGGCGCATTGCCATTTTGGCGACGCTCTGTTTTGGCATTATGGTTGTCTTGTATTTTGTTTTAGAACAGCATTTATTTTGACGCCAAAAAAATTGCGCCAAAAAAACCGCGTTCACTGGAACGCGGTTTTTTTTATTTGCGCCAATTATATCGCGCGGTGAAAAAAATAGCGCGAACAAATCCAATCCAGACGCCGCCGTTCGGCGCGCGCCGTCCGCCCAAACCGTAACGCGAATTATTTATGCGTCGGTCGCGGCGGCGTTTGCGCGACGCCAAGTTTGCGCGGCGCCGCACGCGTCGAACGTAAATGCGGCACCGTAACTTCGAGCAAGAATTGAATCAACAGGCCCAGCCCCAAGTTGTGCGTGGCAAGGAACGCGAGCGCGTTAAGAAACGCCTGCCCCAAATTCCAAATTGCTCCATCCGCCGCGCCAATGTGTTGGAGCCGCGCGCCCAAGCGCGGGTCGAGCGCGGCTTCCAAACACGTCAAGCCGAGTCCAATAATGACGCCCCAATAGAACGCGTCGGTCACAACGCCGGTCAAGAGCGTGATGGCGGCGCCGCGATAGAACGTCCAATGCGCTTGCATGTAAATCATTTCGACCATGCGCCGCGCAAACGAAAATTGAGCGTCGGACGCGGGAATGTCCGCCGTCGCGCGCAAATAGGGCAGCCAAATGAGCATGAGCAAGAGCCACGCCGCGAGCAATATGACGATTGCCCAGCGCATCCCTTCCGCCCAATCGAGCGCGCCCAGACCGATGGAACGTAAATCCATCCAGCCCAGATAGAGCGCCATAAACGGCAAGCCCAAATAAAACGCGAGCCGCGCCGTTTGATATAGCGCGCGCATCCCGCGCTGCGCCGCCCACGCGCGCGCGGTTTGGGCGAATTGACTTTGCGGCGCATTGGCAATGCGCCAAGACAAATTCGCGCCCAGTGTGGACGCGACGAACGCGCTCAACGCTAAAAGCGCCACATTCCAGCCGCGGCTATTTTGGACAATGGCGAGCAAAGTTTCGGTTAGGGTAGCGAGTTCAGACATTACGGACGGGGAGTTTGTGCGGCGCCGCTCGGGCGATTTTTCAACGGTACGCGCAATGTGACGCGCGTGCCATGTCCGGGCGTGGATTCGATATTCAATTGGCCATCCACGAGGCGCGCGCGGTCGCGCATATTGACCATGCCCAACGAGCCGCGCGAAGTATAGTTGGCGTTGACGGCGTTGGTATCGAAACCGGGGCCCTCATCCGCGACCACCGCCAGCAGCGTGCCGCTTTGCTGCTGCACGTTGACGTGAATGGCGGCGTTGCGCGCGTGTTTGCGCGCGTTATTGACCGCTTCTTCAATTACGGCAAAAACGGTGCCGGCGATATTGGGGTCCAATTCAGAGCCAAAGTTTCCGGGTTGAATTTCAATCGGCACGCCGTCATTTTCGCGCAAGCGTTGTTCGTATTGTTTCAATGCGGCGGAAAGCCCTTGCGTCTCTAACGTCAACGGGCGCAGCGTGAACAAGAGTCCGCGCAAATCTTTGCCGACGCGCATCACCGCTTCGCGCGCTTGTTCCAATTCTTGGCGGGCTTGGGCTTGATCGCGGTCCATCAGCAGGCGAATGAAATCGAGACGCATCGCGA
Organism: Anaerolineae bacterium; assembly: GCA_022072245.1. GTDB lineage: Bacteria > Chloroflexota > Anaerolineae > UBA4142 > SHND01 > SHND01. The sequence goes on along the minus strand of JAJVIA010000044.1, from coordinate 9,305 downwards.
GCGCCGCCATAGATTGCGTGGGTCCATCGTGCAAATCGCGCGCCAATTTCGCGCGCGCGGACGCTTCGGCTTCGATGATGCGGTCGCGTTCCGCGCGCAAGTTTTGATACAACTGCGCGTTTTGAAAAGCAATGGCGGCTTGATTGATAAACGCGCGCATCAGGCGCAAATGTTGTTCGGATGGTTTTTGACTGCTGGGCGACGCGAGAATGACCGCGCCGTACACATCCAAACCCGATTGCAGCGGATAGCAGACGCCGTTGTGCGCGCGGCGCAGTGAAGAGAATTGACTCAAGTCCGCGTCGTTGCTCACTTTGGTAAAAGGCACGGGGTCGCCGCTCTCGATGGTGTGTTTGATGATGCCGCTCTTGCCCGCGACAGTGCGTTGCGCGTCGGTACGATCCAAGCCGCGCGATGCCGCGACGAGCAAAGGTTTGTGTCCGTCCGGCGCGCTATCGCCAAATGTCAGCGCGATGCCCACCGGCGCGCCGAGGTCAAAACGGCCCTGCGGCATTCCATTGACGCCCGCTTGCAGCATGACTTCGAGAATTTGCACATAATTGGATGTGCCGGTCAGCGAATCGGCGGATTCGTAAAAGAGCCGCGCGCTCGAAATCGCCTGACGCAATTCGCGCAGCTCATATTGCGCCGAACCAATGGCGGCTTCGCGTTCGCGCTGTGTGAGATAACCAATCAAAACGACGGCGCTCATGACCGCGGCGACCGGCAAGAGCGCGGCAAAGAAATTAACGTCGGTTTCGATTTGAAAGGGCAGCGCGGCGCGCACTGTTTGCGGCAGGAATTGGAGAAAGGCGCCAATCTCGTACGGCAGCAGCACCAACACTGCAACCAACGCGCCGATGCCGACGCCAAAACGCATTGCCGCTACAATCGTGGGAAAGATGGTAAAGAGGACGAGAAACGAACTATTGACGCCGGGCAAAAGCGGCAGCATGCTCGTAAATAAAATATCGCCGACGAGACCGATGACCGGCAAATGTTCGGGCAGATTGCGATAGCGGACGCCGATAAGCAGCAAACCGTTGAACGCGGCATAGCTGACCAGCCAGACGAAAAAATAACCTTCGGGTACGAGCGCGCCGTTGACGACAGACACGACGAGCCATGCCAGCGCAATAACCGCCCAACGGATATTGACCAGCGCGCCGTCCACCGAACGCGAGACGCGTGAGGTAAAAGAAAAAGCAGAATCGTCCAAAGTAGCCATTTTATGAAAAAACCGCGGCGCAGGAAATGGTGCGACCACGGTTTTTTTCAAGTGGGCAGTATAGGACTCGGACCTATGACCCCACGCATGTGAAGCGTGTGCTCTACCAACTGAGCCAACTGCCCGTATCGTCGCTATTTTATCGCTTACTTGTGTGGTGTCAAATAGCCGCCTT
>JAJVIA010000044.1:2141-7802 GCA_022072245.1 Anaerolineae bacterium | reverse complement strand
GGTATAATGCCTGCGGAGAATTTTGCGCTTATGACGATGCAAGACCGCGCGTACGCGGTAGCCATTTTTATTATTTTGGGCATTTGCTGTATCGGCGCGTATGTGGCGGTGAGCGGTTTTTTGAACGCGAATCCCGACGGGTTTTCGTTGGCGCTGAACGATGCAAGCGCCACGCCCACCATCGGCGTCACGGTTGAGATTCCGACGGAAAGGCCCGCGCCGCCGACGAATACGCCGCTGCCGCCGACGGAAACGCCGATTGGGTATCAACCGACGGCGATTCCCGAAGCGACTCGCGGGCCCACGCTCGATTTTATTCCAACGATTGCGACGCCGGAATTTACGGCGACGCCGGAAGCGTCCGCCACGCCGCCCGGTTGCGGCTCTGAATTTTGCCCGCGGCCGGGGCCCGCCGATTCACGCGCGCCCGGCGGCAATCCTTGTCCGTCGCATTTGATTTGGGGTTTTGTGTTGGACCGAAATGGGCAAGGGATTCCCGGCGTCAAAATTCATTTTAACGACGCTTCGGGCAACGCCGGCGACAAAGACACCAAGGGCCCGCCGGATCATCCGGGCATTTATGATATTCCCGTCGGCGGCGGCGTGTGGACGGTCCAAGTTGTAGGCAAACGCGAAGCGCTACGCAGTCCGCCGTTCCAAGTGGCGGTTGGACAGCCGTGGGGCGGGGCAGGCAATTGTCCGACCCGCGTAGATTTTATTCAGCAGTAAAATGTTGGGCATCCGATAAAAGCGGCGCAGAAAGAAATTTCTTTCTGCGCCGCTTGATTGGCGAAACGTTCGCGTCGCGTATGACGCGTTCTCCCATTCTGGCGTTGGATTGCTTATTTGGGCATCGCTTTTAACGCGTTGTATGCCGGGCGCGGCGTGCCGTCGGGGTTGGTGATTGCCCACCAGTATTGTTCTTCGCTGCCGGTCCAATCGGCGTTCCCCATAAAAATCAGACTCATGACGCCAATCCACGGCGCCCAATTTTGTTTGGCGTATTGATACGCGCGCACGATGCGATTTGCTTTTTCCTCTTCGCTGACGCGGAACCAGGAATATGCCGGATTCACTTGATCGCTCGTCCAACCAAATTCTAGAATCGCGATTTGTTTGTCGCCGTCGCCGCGCGCTTGCATCAGCTGGCGCACATCTTCGACGTGCCGAAACGAATAGACGCGTTTGGCTTCGGTCGGGCTGGGGTCGTTATTCGTCAAAACCGGGTCTTGCGCGACGACGCCCGGGTCGGCTTCCGGGTCGGCTTTGAATCCTGCGGCATGGACGCCGAGTAAATCAAAATAGCCGTCGCTGTCGTTGCCCATCGCGTCGTACAGGCGCGCGAAAAATTTCATGTCCGACATGGCTTGGTCGAAATCGGCGGTGGTCGGCGTGAGACCGCCGCTAATGACGAGCGCGTTCGGGTCGGCGGCTTTGATGGCGGCGTACGACGCTTTGAGCATGGCGGCGTACTCTTCGGGATTCGGCGGCCGCTTGCACCATTCGCGCGCGAGATTGGGTTCGTTCCAAATTTGATACGCGCGCACGCGTCCTTTGTAACGCGTCGCAAACGCGGTGAGAAAATCGGTCCAATCCTGCATGTTGCGCGCGGGGCCCATCGAAGAGGTGGACGGGTCAAAACAACCGGGCGCCGCCCAATCGGGCGCATTGTCCATGCGCGCCAACACGTCGAGCCCTTTGACGTTCGCTTGATAAATCACTTCGTCGGAACGACTCCAATCGAATGCGCCCTTTGCCGCGCCCTCGATGTCGCGCCACGCAAATTGCTGTTTAATCCAGCCAAAGCCCATGTCTTTGATTTGATTCATATCGCGGTCGGCGATTTCGGGACGATACCAACCGAAAATTTGAATCGAGTATTCGGGCGAATTGAGATGCGCGCTCTTTTTCGCGGGCAGCGGCGGCGGCGTGGCGGTCGGTTCAAAATCATCCGGCAGCGGCGTCGGTTTTTTTGACGGCGGTTTTGTCGCTTGAGCTTTCGCGGTCGGCTGTTTATTTTGCTGCGCCACGCGCGTTTGCCGCGCGGCGCGTGTGGGGTTGAGCGTTTCGTTCGGATTCGGCGCCGCGTCGGGGTTGTCTTGATTTTCCGCCGGCGTATTGGTGCGTTCGGGACGCGCGACTTTGGTACCCAAGAAACTCGCGGGCGTGCCTTGCGCGATCATGGTTTGCGCGCGCGCTTGGTCGGCGTTAGGCGTAGGCAATTCGGGCGTGCCGCCGTTGCACGCGGCGAGTGCGAGACTCGCGGCGAGGATACAGAGAATTGTGGCGACGCGGACGCGTCGTGAAAAAAATTTGTTCATGCTTTTTTTGTGGCGTGTGAAGCGGAATAATTTTTGGGTCGAACCGTAAATGGATCGCGCAAGAATTTTTTTAATTGATCTCTGCGCCGCTGGCATCGAGCGCGGGCTGCGCGTGCGTGCGCTGTTTGAGATAACGCCGTTCGCGCCACGCTTGCAGCAGCGCTTGACTGGCGACGAAACTGGCGCCGGTAAAAAAGATGGCGGCGTAACAAGCAATGACCCAATTGCTTGTTTGGACGGCGTACCAAAAGACGCCGAGATTCCACAGCGCAATGAAAATTTCAAACAGCGTCGCGCCGTCCAAGGGCAGATTATATTTCTTTTCGACCCAAGTGGAATTTTCGCGGTCAATGCCAAATTTGGGCGTGCGCTCAAAGGTCTTGCTGCGGCCGCGCGCCAATGCCCAAGCCGCGCGCACCGTGTTGGGCATTAAACCCGCGCCGAGCGCGGTGAAAAACAAGACCAGCGGAATTTTGCGCCACTTGTTGCGGCCCAATTCCTCGTGAACGAATGTAAAAAACATGGCGGGCGCGAGCGTGCCAAGTCCAAATAATGCGGCGACGTTCCACCAGCCGGATAAAACCGGGACGCGCTGTGCGCAATAAATTACCGCCGGCAAGATAAGCATCAGCGCAAACATGTACAGATGAATCATGTAACCGGTCAGATGCAGCGTCGCCTCGAATTTTTTTCCGACGTTCAACGGCGCGCGCCAGACTTGGGGCAGCAATTTGGCGGCGCACTGCAAACTGCCTTGCGCCCAACGGCGCTGCTGCCGACGATACGCCGCCAGCGTCACGGGCAGTTCGGCGGGCGCAACGACATCGCGCAAATATATCGCCTGCCACCCTTTGAAAAAGGAACGATACGAAAGGTCGAGGTCTTCGGTCAATGTATCTTGCGTCCAACCGCCCGCGTCCAAAATCGCTTGACGGCGCCAGATGCCGCCGGTGCCGTTGAAATTGAACCAAAAGCCGCCGCGAAAACGCGCGAATTGTTCGACCAAGAAATGCGCGTCAATCGAAAGCGCTTGCAAAAAGGTCAAGAGCGAATAATCGCGATTGAGATGACCCCAGCGCGTTTGGATAAAGCCGAGTTGCGGATTTTCAAAATGCGGAATCGTGCGCTGTAAAAAATCGCGCGGCGGCACAAAGTCCGCGTCAAAGTAGGCAATCAATTCCGCGCGACTCGCTTGCAAGCCCGCCGTCAACGCGCCGGCTTTGAATCCGCGACGGTCGGCGCGGTGAATATGTTGAATGTTGACGCCGCGCGCGCGCCAATACTCGACCGCTTTACGCACCACTTCGCGCGTTTCATCGGTGGAATCGTCCAGCGCCAAAATTTCCAGTCGTTCGCGGTCCCAGTCCAATTGCGCCGCCGCGTTGATTAAACGTTCCGCCACATACAATTCGTTAAAGATGGGCAAATGCACGCCCACATACGGCGTCCGCGTCAAAGATGGTAAAGCCGGGTCCGCGCCCGACGGCCGCGCCGCCATCCACGTCAAGTACATGAAATTGACGCCATAGACGAATAGAATTAATAAAAGAATTCCATATGCTCCAAAGGTCAAAACCAACAACGCTTGCTCCATTCCTCCTCCGCTTACCTGACAAAATCGCGCAATCGCACGTTCACCTACCCCGCGCGTAAAAAATAAATGCTCGCTCGCGGCGTCGGCAGCGCCGCACGCGAAAAAATAGAGGGCGGCGCCGCCCGGCGCAATCGAGACGAGCAATAAATAGCGCGCACGGGTGTGCGCGGGCGTAGAATGATAACCGAGAATCAAAATCAACGCAAAAGTAAAAAAAGCCGTCGGGCAAGGGCGGACGCTTTATTCAAACTTTTGTCAGCCCCTGATACAGTTGCGTCAATCTGCGGTCTCTGGTGAAACGATGACTTGGCTCGTCAGCATCCGCTAAGGTATAATCGTATAATCAACAACCGGAGGAACTATGCTTTTTCAAATGATGCAGGTGGGTCCGTTGGGCGTAAATTGTTATATTGTCGGCGACGAGACAACGCGCGAGGTGTTGGTGATTGACCCGGGCGGTCATGCGCGCCAAATCCATGCGCTGGTCGAGACGCTGCGCGCGCGTGTGGTGGGCATCGTTCTCACGCACGCGCACTTTGACCATGTGATGGGCGTGGAAGCGTTGAAACGCGCGACGCTCGCGCCGTTATATGTCGGCGCGAACGAAAAGCGTCTGTTGGAAAATGTGGAACGTCAGGGCGAAGCGTTTGGCATTGCCGTGCCGCCGGCGCCCGAACCGGAACATTGGCTCATGGAAGGCGACGTGGTGCGCGCGGGAAATTTTGCCTTGCAGGTGTTGGACGTGCCGGGTCATTCGCCCGGTTCGATTGCGTTGTATAACGCAGAGAATGGGATTGTGTTCGTCGGCGATGTGTTGATGCGCGGGACGATTGGGCGCACCGATTTTCCCGATTGTTCGTTTGAAGAATTATTGAAATCCATTCGCACAAAATTGTACACGCTGCCCGACGCGACGCAAGTGTATTCCGGTCACGGGCCCATGACGACGATTGGCGAAGAAAAGTTGTTGAATCCGTTTACGAAAAACTATGTTTAGTGCGATAGTTTGGTAGTGCGATAGGGCGATGGTTGGCATCCAATAACAGATTTCTCGTTACCACACTATCGCACGATTGCACTATTGCACCAACGCACTATCGCACGATTGCGCTATTGCACTCTGTACGCTTCATCCAACAATTCTACCAAGTGCATCACGCGTCCGTTCCATCCCGCGCGGCGCGCGCCGTATTCCAATTGCAGCAAGCAGCCGATGTTGCCGGTGACGACGATTTCCGCTTGCGTGTCGCGCGTGTTGACCATTTTTTCGTCAATCAGTTGGTCGGACATTTCGGGATGCACGACATTGTAAATCCCCGCGCTGCCGCAGCATCTATCGCTCGCGCGCATTTCAATCAATTCCACATTTCCAATCTGTTTCAAAATCTGGCGCGGCTGCAAACGAATTTTTTGCGCGTGCGCGAGATGACACGCGTCTTGGTACGTTACACGCGTTTTATTTTGCAATGACGCGTTGGGCGCGATATTCGGTACGAGCAGTTCGCTCACATCCTTGACGCGTTTCGCAAATTCTTCGGCTTTGTGAAAATATTCGGGGTCGTCGCGAAAAATTTCGGCGTACTCTTTTAACTGCGCGCTGCAGCCCGCCGCGTTAATCACAATCGCATCCCACTGTTCTTGCATAAACAAATCAATGTTGCGTTTCGCCATCGCGCGCGCCAGGTCGCGTTCGCCTGCGTGAACGTGCAATGCCGCGCAGCAGATTTGTCCGTCCGGCACATGCAC
>JAJVIA010000044.1:0-2041 GCA_022072245.1 Anaerolineae bacterium | reverse complement strand
CAATCGCATCCCACTGTTCTTGCATAAACAAATCAATGTTGCGTTTCGCCATCGCGCGCGCCAGGTCGCGTTCGCCTGCGTGAACGTGCAATGCCGCGCAGCAGATTTGTCCGTCCGGCACATGCACAGCATAACCGTTGCGTTCCAAGACGCGCACAGTCGCTTCGTGAATGTTGGCGAATCCCGCGCGCATGAGGCAACCGGTGAATAGCGCGACGCGGCCCCTCACCCCCTTCCCCTCTCCCGGAGGGAGAGGGGGGGAGGGATGCGGGTTTGGATACGCGCCTTTGCCTTGCGATTTTGGTTTCGGCGCTTTATATTGGCGCAATGGGCGCGCGGGTAACATGCCTTCCATTTCGCCCAACTTGCCGAACCATTTCAAGATGCCCGTTTTGCGAACCAAGGGCTGCGCGGCGCGTTGATACAAACTCGCCATGCCCACGACAAAATTCAAACGAGCGGGATGCGGAAATAATTGTTTGAAAATCGCCCAGCGGATAAATTTTTCTCGACGCGAAAATTTGCCCTGTTTGACAATTTCGCCGCGCGCCGCTTCGAGCAGGACGCCGTAACGCACGCCGCTCGGACACACCGTTTCGCAGTTGCGACAATCCAAACACAAACCGATGTGCGCGGCGAAAAGATCGTTGACCGTTTGTTTGCCTTCGGCGAGCTCGCGGATGAGAAAAATTCTGCCGCGCGGCGATTCCGTTTCGAGCGACGTTAAACGATAGGTCGGGCAATGATTGAGACACAAACCGCAATGCACGCAGCGCAATAAATCCTCGTCGCTCGGCGGATCGGAGATGGTGAAACCGTTCGCTTGAATCTTTTCTAGACTAGTCACATCTGCTCCATTACGTTATAAAATTAGCCGCCAGTGCGGAACAACAGCCAACCAATTCCAGCCAGGACACCCACCGCCACCAATTGGTCAAGCAATTGCCAGCGAAAAAAATTTCCGTTCAAAAGCGCAACGCCGAGCAGCGTGACGCCGAACCAAAGCAAGGTTTGTATTTCGGGCGCATTGATGTCGAGTTGATTGAGAAAGCGAACGACCAACCAATAGGCGCCAATGCCGAGCGCAAACCCCGCCGCGGATTTGGCAAATTCATTCCAATCCAAACGCCCTTGATTCCACATTGCGGCGGCATGTGAAAATCCAAGCGAATCGCCAATTCCCGAAGCAACGGTTAAAATAATAACTATAAGAATTGAAAATAGTTTTTCATTCATCGTTGGAGTATGATGATGCCGAGCAAGCCAAACGTGAATCACTCACTCAACCCATTTACCGCACGCGTTCTCGAAATCGTCCGCGCGATTCCGCGCGGCAAGGTGTTGTCATACGGCCAAGTCGCGTTGCTCGCGGGCGCGCCGCGCGGCGCGCGTCAAGTGGGACGCATTTTGTACGCGCGCGGGCGAACGGTGCCGTGGCAGCGCGTCATCAATCGCTACGGCGGACTTTCGACGTACAAAGTCGGCACAGGCGCAGAACAGCGCGCGTTGTTGGAAAAAGAGGGCGTCACGTTCACGCAAGACGGTGTTGTGAATTTGAAAAAACATCAATGGCGGCCCAGCGCGCACACGATTGAAAAATTGCATCTGCCCGAAGAGATTGCGTTCGAGATCAATCGCAAGCTGCCGTTTTCGTAGGGGCGAAGCATTGACATTCGCGGCTGTGGCTCGACACGCGAACGCGCTTGTCACTGCTTCGCCCCTACCTCGTGGAATACAAAAACAGCGCGGATGAATAATCTCGATTCTGTCGCATATCCTTTTGACGGGCTTGCAATTATCCGCGAATAACGCGAATCTTTACGAATCAAATCCCAAGAATTCGCGTTATTCGCGTTATTCGTGGATTCTAAATACCCCCCACAAATCGCCCCGGATTCAAAATCCCATTTGGGTCGAATTTATGTTTGAGCGCTTGCATCAGTTTGAATGTCGCGCCAACATCATCCCACGCGTTGATTGATTTTCTTAAAGTTGATGGCGCGCTTTCGACGACGAGATGTCCGTGAATTTCATGCAGCCG
>JAJVIA010000105.1 GCA_022072245.1 Anaerolineae bacterium | reverse complement strand
AATGAAATGGCGAGCCGATTCCATCCGTTGATTGCAATAATCGCCAGCGTCAAATCTACCAATTCCTTTGCGTTGAAACAACGCCGCGCCGCTTCGTATTCCTCATCAGGAATATGCGTCTCGCTTACGAGCGTTACCGTTTCCGTCCAGGCGAGCGCGGCGCGTTCGCGTTCGCTGAAAAATGGCGTCTCGCGCCACGCGCTGAGCGCAAACAAACGCTGCGGACTTTCGCCCATCGCCAGCGCGTCTTTGGTGTGCATATCAATACAATACGCGCAGCCATTGATTTGCGACGCGCGCGTTTTGACCAGTTCCAATAAACGCGGTTCCAAACCGCATTGGCTTGTGTATGCGCCGAGACCGCTCATGGCTTTGGTCACACCCGGCGCAATCCGATTATATTCAATTCGCGGTTCCATTTGATTATCCTGTGCCTTTCTCTATCAAAAAACGATACGACTGCCACAGCCAGCGCCCTTGCCGTTCTTGTTTGAGCAGACGATGGCCCTGCTGTTCCAACCATGCGGGCAATTCCCACCACGAAATGCGGTCCGAGCTCAAAAGTTCCAAGACATCGCGCGGGCCCATTCCATCCAATGCTTTTTGAATCTGCACGAATCCGGCGCAACCCTTGCCGCGATTGTCTATGCGCTGCGTGGGCGTGGGCTGCGCGGCGGACGGCAAATCTTTGAGGTCGCACATTCCTTTGATGGGCGAACAGGCGCGCCACAAGGGGCAGGTGATAAAGATTCCCACCAGTCCGATGACGAGACCCAATTTTATCAGAATCAATTGACCAAAAAATGTGGCAAAGGCGGTTTCCAGATTAAAGCCGGTGTACGGATACGCTTGAATCAATCCGGTGATGACCAGCGTGGGCAGCAAAATACGCACAACCACGCGAAAGCGTTCCAACTGTTCCGCCGCCGAAATGACGACGGGCATTGCGAGCGTCGCGCGCGCGGCGGGGACGGCGACAAAGATGTTCCAAATTGCGCCGCCAATCCAGAGCGCAAAGGCGAGAACGTGAATCGAGCGCAGAACCCATGCCAACGGTTGAGTGGGAAACGTCAAATAGGCGTCGAGCGTAGCCGTGATGATGAGGGTCAAACCCAAACCGATAGCGGACAATCGCGCCATGCCTGCATCAAATGCGTGCGCGTCGTCGCGCGAAAACATGAACGTGCGGGCGACGAGCGCAATCGCCACAATGAACGCCGCGATGTTGGCGAACCACAAACCGCGCGCGACAGGATTGTTCGCCCACGCGTCAAACCACAAGAGATGCGGCGCGGTGAGAACGGCGACGAGCAGCGCGCCGCCGCCGATGAGACGAAAACGTTCTTTTTGCGCGACGGCAAATTTGGCGACGGTCGAAACTTCTGCCGCGTCATGCGGGCGGCGCATGAACCAACCCCACCACATCATGCCGCCCGCCAACGCGCCCAGCGCGGCAAAATTTAGCCAGCGCACGAATGCTTCGAGCGGCTGCGCGCCGTGCATGGTCATTGTCAGCAAGGCGCCGAGAAAAGAGGCGATGCTGATAAAGACGAGCGCGACTTTGGGAAGCCAATAGCGGTCGAGCAAGCCGTCTGCTGTACGTGGTTTGCCGATAACGTTCGTATTCATTATGCTGCCTCCAACAAGGGTTCAGGTTGCGCCAGCGTTTGCCAAATACGGTCGGCGATTTTTCGCAATTCAGCGCCGGCTTGAGAATTTTTTTGCAGCGCTGCGGGGCGTCCGCTGTCGCCGCCGGCGCGGACGCTTGGCTCTAACGGGAGCATCCCCAAAAGCGGTAAGCGCAATTCGTGGCTGAAACGTTCGCCGCCGCCATGTCCAAATAAATCATGCTGTTTGTGGCAATCGTCGCACTCGAAATAACTCATGTTTTCTACCACGCCCAACACCGGCACTTTTAATTGTTGGAACATCGCAACCGCTTTACGCGCATCGTCCAGCGCGACCTCTTGCGGCGTGGCGACGACAATCGCGCCCGAGGGCTGCGCGTGTTGAATGAGCGAGAGCGCAATATCGCCGGTGCCGGGCGGCAAGTCCACAACCAACACATCCAATTCGCCCCACGCCACATCCGTCAAAAACTGTCGAATCAATTTGTCCGTGAGGGGCCCGCGCCAAATCACCGGTTTGTCGGCGGGAACGAGAAACGCAATCGAAACGACGCGCACGCCGTACACTTCCGCCGGCGTAATCTTGCCGTCTTGCGGCGGCGGCAAACTTTCGACGCCCAACATGCGCGGCACATTCGGACCGTACACGTCCGCATCAATCAAGCCGACGCGCAAACCTTGCTGCGCCATTGCCACCGCCAAATTGACGGCGACCGTAGATTTGCCGACGCCGCCTTTGCCGCTGCCCACCGCGATAATGTGCGAAATCGAAGCGGGCGCGACCGGCGCCGGCGCGGCGCGCGGATTGGCGACTTGGGGCGCGCCGACCTCGATGTTTAATTTTTTCACGCCAGGTTCTTGTTCGACCCGCGCGCGAACCAAACCGATAATGGTTTGCTGGACATCGGGCGCCAGATTGCCCACCACGAGCGAGATTGTAACCAAACCATCGCACTCGGCTACGCGCGACACCAATCCGAACGATACGAGGTCGCGGCTATAACCCGGATATGAAATACTTTTGAGCGTTTGCCACACTTGATCTTTGAGCGTCATTTTGTTTCCCATCCCAACATTTGTTTTGCCGCGCTTGTCATCATTAACGGGTTCCATAGCGGATTCCATACCAACTGAATTTCGACCGAGCGAACGTTGGGTACGGTTTGCCAGATGGCGGCTTCGGAGGAGCTCGTGATATATGTGTGAAGCGGACAGGCGGGCGTCGTCATGGTCATTGCCACATGCACTTGGCCCTCTTGGACCTCGACGCTGTACACCAAACCTAAATCTACGATATTGATGCCCAGTTCGGGGTCAATCACCGCGCGCAGCGCTTGCCAAACCTGTTCCTCCGGTAACATTTTTCAACTCCACATTCAATCGTTAATCTAACGCTGTACGTCTTTTGTCCAAACGATACGCCGGTAGGAGCGAAACATTCGCGGCGCTGTTTGCGTTATGGTTTGCAGTCCGACGAATGTTTCGCCTCTATGCGCAAGTTTGGTATGACTCGCTTACACTTTGCCGATCAACACTTTCCAAACTTGGGGACCCTCTTCTTGGTATTCCCAAGAGAATTCGCCATCGCGTTCAAATTTGAATTGGTAATAGAGCGGCTTGGGGTCGTGGTCATTGACCAGTAGGAACGCCGCGCCGGGATTCAACGCTTCAAAAGTGCCAAAGATGAGCGAATGGCGCTGGAAAGGCGGTATCGTGCGTACATCAATCGTCTGCGCCGCCGCGGGCGCGTGCGGCACATCGTGCATTTCGTCCAGCGCGCGCTGTTGCTCTTCGTCGGTCAGATATTTTTCAAAGAGGGGCAGATAGACGCGTTCTTCTTTTTCGAGATGAACTTGGAACAGCGCGTCGAGCTGTACCAAGAGCCGTCCCAACTGTTTGCGTGAATCGTTCGCCTTGCCGTTTTGCGTCGCTTGGAGCGCATTTGCCGCCTGTTCGATTTGGCGAATATAGTCGCCGATAAACTCGTGGTCAACGGTCATGGTCGCGGTGGCGCGGCCGTGTTCGCACACCAACTTGTTCATCAACGGATAGAGACTGGCTTCTTCGCCTTGCGCGTGCGGATACAAATCGCCTTTCAAAAATGTCACTATTGCCGCCGGGTCTATATCGGTGCGTCCTTCTTCCAGCGCTTGGGCGTAGGTCGTAAGCGTTTTTGCCAATTCGGCATGATGCGCGCGAATGGCGTCTGTAACCTGACTCATCCAATCCTCCTGTGGGAATTATTCGAACTATTGCGCGCGCGCCGCGAAACAGGTCTAGGCCTGATGTGCGCCTTGCTCGCGTTCTGAAATCGCAGTTTCCAATTCGTTCAGAAACGTATCCAATTTCAGACCATACGTTACGGCGACATTTTCTAGCGTCTCGAACGGCGAGACCGGACACCCGACGCACGCCATGCGGTGGCGTATGAACACGGGAATGGTCTCTTGCCAAGCGGTCACTAGCTCCGAGACGGTAAGTTGGGCGTCAATATGCATATAGTTCATTAGCTTGTCTTTCGTGTGGTAGTCTAGCGCCAACGCGCGCCGTTGTCTTTGCGCGAGCGCAAACAGGAGGATTGGTTTTCTTGCGCGCGTTACGCGTGCGGAGGTAACGTCAGGTCTTCGGCGATGGCGACGAGACCGTGCGGATTGCAAATGAGAACGCGTTCGCGCCCGATTTCGACCAGGCCTTTTTGCTGCCAGGCATTCAGCGTGCGACTAACCGTGTAGAGGGTGGTGCCGCTCATCTCGGCAATGTCCTGTCGTGAGAGGGGAAAATCAATCAGGATGCCGGTTTCGGCTTTGCGTCCGCTGGCGCGCACGAGACGCAGCAAAACGTGCGCGATGCGGCGTTCCACGCGTTCGGTGGCGAGTTCCAGATTGCGTTGTTGCAGTTCTTGGACGCGCTGCGCGAGATGGTGAATGGTATTGAGCGCCACGCGCGGATGCGTTTCCATCAATTGCAGAATGGTGTCCGTGTGCCACGTCAGGGCGGTGGAATCTTGCGCGGCTTGGGCGGAGGCGGGATAGGCAGCGTTGCCCAATGCCGCGATACCGCCAAACATTTCGCCGGGTTGAATCAAACGCATGAGTTGTTGATTGCCGTCGGAGGTGAGTTGCGTCAATTTGACTTGGCCCGCCATGAGGACGTAAAACAGGTCGGCGGCATCGCCTTGATGAAAAAAGAACGCGTCGCGTTCGACTTGGCGCGTCCGCGCGAGCGGATAGATTTTTGCGAGGTCTGCTGCGCTGAGGTTGTGAAATAATTCAGCGTGGCGCAGCGCTTCAAGCCAAGCCGAATTCGATTCTGACATGGTCACATTATACACTGATGTTGCGCCCGTCAGTTTGAACGCGGCGACGTTTGCGCGCGCGACGCAAGCTTTACGCGGAAAAAAATCGAGAAACCGCAAAGCGGACGCGGAAGGGCGTCGCAAACTTTGCGGTTTCGGAATTTGGTTTGGGTTGGCTTTGAGGCGAACCCAAAAAGATTTTCAAACTAACGCGCAATCCTTTGCGCTATGATCCAAAAACTCTGCGGGGCTTTTATGCCGATGTTTTTGGGTTGAGACGGATTTAGGTTGGCGCTTGTTTAGTTTGACGCGCGCGAGTTGACCGCGATTCGGGGTCCAGCATGTCAATCAAAATGCGAAAAATATCGGATTCGGTGACAAGCCCCATCACCTCGTTCGCCGCCGATAAAACGGGCAGCCCGCCGATGCGATGCTCCAGCATCAAGCGCGCCGCATCCGCCAATTTTGTATCGGGCTGAACCGAAATCACCGGATGGCGCATCGCGCGTTCGACGGTCACTTGATCCATCAAATAGCCCAACTCGGTTCGATTGAGCGTCGTCACTTCGGAGGGCAGCGCGCCGCGCAAATCGCCCAGCGTAACGATGCCCACCATGTTGCGCCCGTCGAGAACGGGCAAGCGGCGAACGTGATGCCGTTTCATTAATTCGAGCGCTTCGGGCAAGGTGCTTTGGCGGTCAATGCAGATGACAGGGCTCGACATGATGTCGCCGACGTCAACCATGCGCCACCAGCGAACCAAATCGTCATTTGCTTTATTCGGGGTTCCCGTTTCGCGCCATTCATTTTTTTCTTCAAGCGTTGGATCGAGATTCATCGTTGCCTCCAGCTCACCGTTGAATTGTAGATTAAACTCATGCGTTACGCATAAATTTGCGGTGAATGATTGTAGCGGCGCCCGGATAGGCGTTCCGCGTTTATACGATAAGCGAGACGCTGTGAGAATCGCATATCAAATGTCGGTTCAACGTGAAAAAAACGCGTAAAAAGCCATTCGTCCGTCGAACGTTTTGAGATGCAACGCGCGTAAGCTGACGCGATTCACGCGGCTCAGCTATCGTGTTATGGACATTTTAGCATATAGCTGACGCCAGAGATAGTAATGCTCTATTCGGGCGTCGCCGAGTTGCGCTCGATTTTGCAACACAAATCAACTTGGAGCGACCCACTGCGTCAAATTTGGCAAAACAAAAATTGCGATGAGCGCTCCGATAATGCCAAAGACCAAGATTACTGCTGTCGCCCACGTGAGGCGGCGAATCAACTTGGGTTGGTTGGCGCGAAAAATAAAGGGCAGATTCGAAAGCGCGCTGGCGAACGTGGTCAGGACGACGCTGATGCCGGCTACATTGTCGGGAATCGTTCCGTTCGCGGCGAGCGCCGCCGCCGATGCCGTTGCGCTCGCGCTCGAGATGAGCCCGCCCAAAAAACTTGTAACGTACACGCCGATTTGGCCGAGCAGGTCAAGCGCGATGACCGAAATAATTTGCAACGCCAAAAAAACGAGCGCCAACTTGAGCGCGGCTTGGAGCGAAAAGGGCGATTCCAAATGCAGCAGCGGCGTATCCGCGTCAGGGCTGGGCGTATGACGCGCCAAGATAATGAAAAGACTACAGCTGGCTAGCATGAGCCCGAGCGGAAGGAGCGCATAGAGCAGGGCATGGGGCGCGATGAGCGCCAACAATGCGCCATTGCGGACAATCATTGCCGCCGTCGCGAGCAGACTGCCGCGAAAGGCGACATCTATGAGCTGTCCATCGGTTTCGCGGACGCGCGCCGCCAGTTCGCTGACAGCCACCGAGCTATTCACGAGACCGCCGAGAAAACCCGTCAATTCAATGCCGCGCGTGCCATACATTTTCCAGAGAATATAATTGACAAAGCCGATGCCCGCAATCAAGATTACAATGACCAGCACATCGCGCGGAACCAGAACGTGCCAGGGGTCAATGCTGCCGTCCGGCAGCGCCGGATAAATGACGAGCGCGAGAATTGCCAAAAGGATGGCTGAGCGCAGCTCGCTTTCGGTCAAATGCAGACTGAAACCAGAGAGCCGTTCTTTCCACGCCAGCAGCGCGGCGACGGCGACGCCAATGGCTACGGGCGTAAGCGTATGTCCCATGCCGCAGAGAATCCCGGCGATATTGATTAGTAACAGCGCGGCGGAGGTCGTCAATTCCGCGGTTTGATTCGCGCGCAGAGTTTGCAGATTCAAAATGACAATCAGGACGATGGTAGAAACGATTGTCATTAGCGCATACGCTTCGCCGAGCAAGCCGCCCAGACAGCCCAAAAGCGCGACAAAGGCGAACGTTCGCAGCCCCGATTCTTTGCCGCGTCGCTCGCGTTCCAATCCGACAAAAAGGCCAATCGCCAGCGCTAGCGCCAAGCGTTGGAGCGTCAAGGGATAGGGCCAATCATTGATGGGCAGATTCATTTTATCATTCGCAGACGGCGGTCCGACGTTTGATTGCGTAAATAGGGTTTCGAGCAATGGACAAGACCTTTCGCGATTCTGGCGACGCATTGCGTCGCGTTAAATCGCGAAAGGTCTTGACGGCTGAAAAAATTTGCAGACAAGCTGCGCGGACGCCGTGTTAACGGCAGAGAGCTTAGGGCTCGCGTTCGCTCAAGGCGCGCCTGAGTTGCGCTTCCATATCGCTCGAAAGCGAAGTTTGGATGAGCGTGCCTTGATACGGTTTCAAGGCATTGAGAACGGCGGCTTGATTGGCATCGCTGCCCAAAACAAATAGCGCCGAAGTATTCGGTTTGAGTTTTTCGGCGACCTCGTTCACAAATTTCTGATCCACGTCCAAATCCATCGCTTTGGCAATGGCTGCGCCCGCCGCTGCGCCCGCCGCAATGCCCAGCACCGGCGCCACAATAAAGAGAAAGCCGCCAATGACGCCGCCAATCGCCGCGCCGATTGCCACCGGATGTCCGGCATCGTCATGCACATGCGTCTTGCCTTCGGCGTCCTTGACAATGACGCGCATATCTTCCAACTTGAGCGCGTTATCGCTTTCGAGTTGACGCAGCGTTTTGGCGAGCTCTCCGGCTTGGTCTGGCGTTTCAAACGTAATGACGACTAATTGTCCCATAATCGTTTTCCTCCCGATTTAATTGGATTGTGTGGGCGCTGCCGCCGCTTGAGCGCCCGTTTGGCTGGCGGTTAAAGAGCTGTTGTCCATGTGCTGCACCTGTTCGCGCCAGCCGCGCAAGAGCCGATAGAGTCCCTTTGCCCACACAATCGGTTTGCCATCGTACGGTAAAACTTGCGGATAGAGTACAAAGGGGCGATTTTGCGGTCCGCCCAAACCGCCATGATGACTCACTTGATTTTCAAACCCCGCCAACTCTTCAGTTTGGGGGTCGAACAACGTGTTGACTAAAATATCGGGACAATCTTCAAAATCGCTTTCGCGTTTCACGTGCAGCGCGGCATTGGGTCCAAATGGCTTGAGCGGGTCAACGCCTTCGACCGTTCCGATATCTATATAATTCACGCCGCCCTTGCCGATAACCATTGTGCCGTTCTTTTCCGACTTGACAATCACCAAGCCGATGCCCGGATGCTGTTGCAAACCGACGATTAAATCGGGATGCAAATCCGAAATCTGTTCAATGGTCATACGTTCTTTCGAGTCGGTGAAATAAATCAAGCCGGTGCTGCCCGAACCAAAGACCACGATTTTGGCTTGTTCGCTCGCCTTTTTCTCGGCTTGCTCTTGAGTGGGGTCGCGGTCCGGTCCGACGGTGACGACGCCGTCTTTGGTTTTGCTTGCCATCGCGCGGCGAATCAGCGCGGCGGTGCGCGTATTGTCTTGCGTAGATTCGGTCAACACCGCATTCCAATTGTCCCACGCTTCGTTCGTATCCAACGCGCCAAAGACGGTCTGGTTGCCTTTGAGCAAGCCCTTGACCAAATCTTCGAGCGAAATACCGTGCGCGCCTTTGAAGGTGGGGCCTTGGCTTTGACCGTGGTCCGAAAGGACAAGGATATGATAGGGCCGCGGCGCGTACGCCATCGCGCGTTCAATGCGCGCGAAATAGCGGTCGGTTTCATGGAGCATTTCAAAGGCTTCTTGACTCTGCATGCCTGCGAAATGCGCGAGGTCGTCATAACCCGCATAGAGCGCGTAAATGGCTGGCACGCCGCGAAAGATATCGCCAATGACGGTGTAGGTGGCGAGGTCTTGGAGCAGCGTGCCCATCATGCCGCGCAAAAAGGCATAAGCGGGATTGCGCGCGTTGACGACATATTTGGCGTTGGGGTCGCCGCGTTTGTGCGCGCGGCGCTGCGCGCTCGCTTCCCACCATTCCTTGACCACTTCGATAAAGAAACGCGCAATCAACCGCGCGATGATGAACGGATTGAACAGGTACGTATAAAAACGCGGCCCGCGCCCATAGCGGCGCGCGGTGATGGTGCTCATGGTAAAGAGCGATTCGGTGGCGTCGCCCGAAAACATATTGCCGCGCGACGCGCCGCCGTCCGAAAGTAACCCCTTGCCGGTGGATAGCGAACTTTCGAGCGCGAACGCGTCTTTGGGGTTGCCGGACATGATCATGCGACCCTGCTCGCGGCTCCACCAGCGATACGCCGGCACATTATCATTGTTGCCCAGCAAGATACCGGTTTGCATCGCGCCGGTTTGAGAGGTGAAATCGGTTTCCCATTGCAGCAAGCGATGCGAACCGTTGTCCAACCATTTTTTCACCGTCGGCATGTACCCGTCGGCGATGGCGCGTTTGAAAATGTCAATGCTCAAGCCGTCAATTTCCAGAAACAGGAAACCCGGGACGTCGGTTTTTTCCTGCACGCCGTGTTTTTGCACCATCTTGCGCGTAACGTTGCGGTCAAAATTGGCGTCTTCGTCCAACACGAGAATCGCGCCGAGAATGGCGTTAATGACGGTAATCCAAACAGTTACCCACAGGGCGGGCCAAAAACCGTTAATGGTGACGCCGGGGATATAATTGGCGACAAACAAGGTCGCCACGCCCATCAGGATAAATGTCAATAACGGAAAGAGCAGCGCGGGCAGGTGCGCCAAGAAATTGATAAATAACCACCACACGGCTGCCTGCAATACGGCCAGGATCAGCGCAAAGGCAACGGCGCTCATAAATGAACTGATTTGAACGTACGGCGAAAAGTAGGCAAAGAATAGCAATGCCAGCGCCTGCGCAACCAGCACGGTAAGGAATTGAATGACGCGTGCGCGTGATAGTTTCATGATGTCTCCGTATCTTGGCAGGGTTTTACTGCGTTTTCAAACTTGTTGCGTATATTGCGATAGCTCATGGTATGCGGATGTTTGTTTGAATCAAGCTGCCTGCGCTTAACGCCGCGAGGCGCGCAGCAAGAGCAAGAACAGGTTGATGAAATCGAGATACAGCGCCAGCGCGCCGACGACGACCAAGCCGCCGCGCGCGGGATGCGTTTCGACTTGGGCGCCGATTTGTTTCAGCCGATTGGTATCGTACGCCGTCAAGCCGACAAAGAGCGCGATGCCGATAAAATTTAGCGCCCAGTTGAAATTGGAAGAGGGCCAGAACCAGCTAATGATCCAGGCAAACATCCAGCCGATGAGCAGCATAAACAAGAAATTGCCCGCGCCGGTCAAATCGCGTTTGGTAATCAAAGCAAAGAGACTGGTCAACACAAATGTGCCGGCGGCTAACCAAAACACCGAAGCGATTTCTTCTTGCGTGTACACCAAAAACAAGGTCGAGAGCGTAACGCCCGTTAAGGCGGCGTACAATACAAATAGCAAGAACGCGACGCCCGCGTTCATTCGCATCACCGCGCCGCTCAACGCGACGACGATAATAATTTGAACAATGAACAAGCCCCAAGCGAGCCACGGATTCGTCGCCACGCGAATCATCAAATTCATGTTGCCCGTGACCCAGCCGGCGACCAGCGCGGTGACGACCAGCCCCAAGCCCATGACGAGATAGACCTGAGCCATAAAACGGCTGACTGCCGCCGGACTCGCTTCTTGAACGGTTTTGGTGTTGGCGCGTGCCATTTGAATTGCTCCTTGTTTTTATTTTATTAAAGTCATCGTTCCGCTGTCCGCTTGCAGTTCTAGACGTAACGTATTCCCTTGTACGCTATAGCTCGCGGTCTGCGTAAGCAACTGGATAAATTTTGTCGAAAGCGAATCGGGCGGACAACTAGCTTGGGTCATGACCGGAATCGCAATCGTAAGCGAACTCCCATTCGTCATGTACGTGCCGCTGCCGGTATTGCAGTCCGCAAGCGCGGTCAAACTGCCATTCTCTGCAAAAGTCGCGGTATATTGATTTGGGTTGGACGGAGCGTATTTTGTGCCGTCATTCAGCGTTGCGCCCGTCCATTTCCACGCGCCAAGCAGGTTTGTGACCGGCGGCTCGGTTGGGATTTCCGTTGGCTGTGCGGTTGGTTGCTCTGTTGGTTTGTCCGTCGGTTTCTCGGTGGGTTGGGCGGTGGGTTGCGCGGTGGGCGGCGCTTGCGTTGGCGGCGCGGTCGGTTCGACGACATTGACTGTAATGGCCGCTTGCGCTTGGCCGCCGCAGCCGGTTGCCGTGAGAATGTATGTGGTTGTTTGCGCGGGCGCCACAATGGCGGAACCGGGCGTGGCGACTCCGCCCACCCCTTGGTCAATCGCGACGGCTGTCGCGTACTGCACTTGGCCCCAGCGCAAGACGGCGTTTTGACCGCGTTGAATAATCGTCGGTTCGGCGGTAAAGAATTCAATGCGCGGCGCGCCCGGACACGCGGGCAGCGGCGTCAGCGTAAGGGTTGGCGGCACATTCGTTGCCAGCGGCGTAACCGTCGCAATGGTCGCAGGCGGCGCGGCGGTTGGAAAAGTTCCCGAGCCAAACATCATTTGACTGCCGTCTTGGAGTTGAATCACCAAATCGGACCCGCCGGTAAAATACGAGGCGGCGCTGTTTAATTGTTGAATGTACGTGTCCGAGAGCGAACCGGGCGGACATGCGGCGCGCGTGGTTTGTTGAATCTGAATCTGCAAATTCGCGCTGCCCGCAGTATAAACGCCGCTGCCGGTGTTACAGTCCGCTTGAATCTGCACCGCGCCGTTGTTTTTGAATTGCAGCGTGTACTGATTTGGGTCGGGAACCTGTAACGTATTGCCGCCGGCAAGAGTTTGCCGCCACTTCCATGTGGGGCCAATCAAAACCGCCGCATTGTTGGGCGCGCCGCTCTGATGCAAGTGCATTTTGCCCGCGCCGCCTTTGAGGTTCAATACCAAAGCCGTGCCTTGCATGGCAAAGGATTCGACGCTAAATAATTGCGCGGTGAATTGGTCCGCCAGCGAACCGGGCGGACACGCGACCAGCGACGAAATGCCCGGACTGATTTGCAGCGCGCTGCCGTTCACGGTGTACGCGCCGGTAATTGAATTACAATCTGCCTTGCCCTGATACGTTCCCGTCGTCAAAAATTGAATCGTGTATTGCGACGGATTGGGGACGGACAGGGTGTTTCCTGACGCGTCAGTTGTGCCGTTCCATTCCCACATGGGCCCGACAAACGGCGCCATTACGCCCGCGTTGGGTGGCGGCGTCGGCGTCGCTTGCGCGGAACCGTCGCCGATAGCCAGTACCAAACGCGCCACCAATAAAATGGCGACCACGGCGCCGCCGATGAGCAGCCATTTATTGATGCCGCCATCGCCCGCGTTATTTTCATTTCCCATACCGGATTTATTTTGTTGCTCGGACTTCACGTACACTCCTGTTCAAAATTTATTTCAGAATCAAAGTGAGAGGCAGCGCGTTAGTTTTGGCGCTGCCTCTCTGCCAAACGCTACATGCTGCGTGTGTGGCGAACTTAACGTCTGCCGTGCGCGATCATGTCCACCGCGACCGTCGCCGCGAGAATCACGATCTCGTTTTGCCCTTGGGCAATTTCGACGCCGTACGAGTCGGCGATGCGGAACCACTTTTTGGAAGTTTCGGCGATTTTTTTGCCGCCTTGTTCAAACGTGTATTCGTGGTCGAGCAGATTGCCTTGAATCTCGATGTCGCCGCCGCCCGCAATATCCAGTGAAAAACGCTCGCGCACCGGCGTAATCATCGCCTTTTTCACGGTGGCAAGCGTTTGTCCGTTGGGCCCTTCAATTTCCATCGTGTCGCGTACACGCGCCATCTTTTCCTGAATCTTGGCGAGCTCTTGGCCGTGCGCATCTTCAAAAATCAACGTCGAGCGCACGCGCAGGGCTTTGCCGTCCACTTTGTACACGCGCTGCCCCTGCTCGTTCTCAATCCAAAAATCGTCGCCAATCGAAACTAGATTTTGACGCATCTTGTAGCGGTTGGCATTTCCGCCGCGCCCAAAGGTTTGGCGTTCGTCTTGACGCTCTTCGCGTCGTTCTTCGCGCCTGCCGCGCATAAAACATCTGCCTTTCTGATTCGACTTTCAAAATCTATTTGGCGTTAGGACACAGCGGTTCCGCTTGTCGCGCAGCCAAATCATTTTGGTCGGTATCTCTTGTCGAACGCCAACGCGTACGCATTGGCGTTCGGTTGAAAAATTTATAGACTATGCGGGTTGATTCATTTCTTCCCAGCGGTTATACGTCAC
This sequence comes from Anaerolineae bacterium, assembly GCA_022072245.1. Taxonomy (GTDB): domain Bacteria; phylum Chloroflexota; class Anaerolineae; order UBA4142; family SHND01; genus SHND01. The sequence goes on along the minus strand of JAJVIA010000105.1, from coordinate 5,967 downwards.
CAGCTCCCAACGACGCGTGCTTTGGTATTGCGCGACAACGCCGAATGCGGCAAGCGCCAAAAAGACGATTGCCCAGAACGGGGAGGTTTGCAAGACCACGCGCACCGGATTGGCGACCAATTGCGCCGAAGGCAAGCCGCCAAACATGAATAGGAAGGTACCCACGATGATGGCGGCGCCCAATACGGCGGTGGCGAGCAGGATAATCCATTTTTGCAGATTGAGCGCCAAGACGCCGATTGCAAAAATGACCGCGACGACGATGCCGACGATCCAGGTGAGGATGTTCAAACTGGGAAAAATCGCCAGCATGATGCCCGTACCGAGCGCATAGCCGAGCGACGCGCCGAGTAGCGCTACGGCAGCGATATAAAACAGGTACGAGAGGACCGCAAAGACGACGCCGACAACAAAGCCGACGAGCCAACTGGTTACGTCGCTCAGAAACGCTGTGCCGAAAATCGCCTGAATGGTTTGCGCGCCGAGCCCAAATCCCCAGAAAAAGCCCCAGATGGGCAAGATGACGAGGAAAAAGCGATAGCCGCTAAAGGCGAGCACGAAACCGAAAAACAAAGCGATGAGCGACGCGCACATGAGCGCGAAAAAGGAATCGTTTGCCATTTTCTTGTCTCCTTGAAAGATGAACTGCTTGATTTGTCCTGCGCGCGGTCATCGCGCGCCATTTTTGCAAAGAATCCTGTGCGGCTGCAAAAACGCTTGACAAGATGACCGCGCGTAATATAGACGTCTAGACGCCGAACGCCTCTTTGGTGCCGGGCAAGAGACAGTATGCCAGAATCAAACCATTGACAATGACCGTCACGCTCACATCCGAGAATTGAGTGCCGGAACCCAAGAGGGCGGTAAATCCCAGAATGAGGTTAAAGGCCGAAATGACGGCGAGAAAGAGCCAGGCGGACTTGTCCACGCGCCAGAGCATTTGGAACAACCACACCCACACCCACACCATCAAACCCCACATGAACGCGTACCACAGGTTAAAGTTCCGAAACTTGGCATCGCCAATGACATACGGCAGGATGCCCAATGACTGCAAAAGATGGATGCCGGCAAACACTGCCGCAATGGCGGACAATACCGCGAGAATAGTGACCGGGATGGGTCTTGATTTCATTCCTTGCCTCCTTGAGTTTTTACCGGCGCGGTGTGTATTGCAAGTAACGCAATAACACGCCGCGCCGCGTTTCTGGTTTGGGTTGGGTACTTAATGGATACCCTGCAATACTTCAATGCCAATGCATAACGCCAACGCGAGCAGCGGGTCTAGGACACCCGGCGTAACCTGAACGCCGTACGTATTTTGGACGCGGAACCATTGCTGCGAGATTTGCGCGACGGGTTTGCCATTGTGCGTCAGAGTATATTCGTGCCGCAACAGGTCGCCGTGCGTTTCCAACGCGCCGATTCCGCGCACCTCTATCGTAAAGTGACTTGACAGCAAACGCAGCAATCCTTTTTGAATGGTTGCCGCCGCGCTCCCTTCTGTATTATACACCGTCATTGTCTTGCGCGCGCGCAGTAAATTTTGTTCCAGGCGATACTTTACCTGGCCCTGCAAATCTTTGAACAGCAGCGTTTTGCCGACGCTCAATGCTTTGCCGTCAATCCAATACACCCGCGCGCCGTTTTCGTTTTCGACAAAGAAATCATCGCCCAACGCAAACAGCTGCGCGCGCACCATAAAGCGATTGCCCGGCGATGCGTCCGGCGTCGGGTTGGGCTGATTGGTCGGAGGTTGCGCGCTCATGGTCTGTTTTATCCGATGGAATCAAGCCGCGTCCGCGATGGTATCCATCGCCACGCCCGCGCCCACAGTTGCCGCGCCTTGCGCGATATCTGTAATCCCGGCGTCTGCAACCGTTCTCGCCGCGTCAGCCATTTCTCCGGCTTCCACCGCCGATTTCAAGCCGCTCACCGCCAATTCTTCGCTCATCTCGTCCAAGTCGGCGGCGCGCTCTTGAGCTGCGTCGGACAGGGCAAGCCGTACCATGCCTTCCGCCGCTTCGTTCACGCCGAATGCGCCGACTTCGATGCCTTTGGCTTCCAACGCTTTGGACATTTCGCGTCCGAGCATGTACTGGACCAGAACCTGAACGCCGATTTGTTCTAACGCCATCGAGCGTTCATCCAACACGCGCGCCAAGACCGGCATGTTGAGCAAGCTGACAGCATCGCTGATGATGGCGAGCTCGCCCGAAATGCGTCCAATCCGCAGCCCCTGGTCGAGGTCGTCGTTGCTCAACGCGCGAAAGGCGGTACTCAACGCTTGAATGTCCGAAGCGGTGGCCATCATGCCGATGCCTTGCGCGAGATCGGCTTCGCCCGCCGCGCCGACAAAGCGCCCAATGTCGTCGACGCGCTGCGCCACGCGCGCGGCATCCTGTGCGCGCGTCAAATCGCTCGCGGCGGATGCGGTGGCTTGCAAGGCGACGCCCGCGAGATCGCGGCCCGCGCTGACCAATTGCGCGCCGTCCGCGGCTTGCTCCGCGCCTTCAACCGCCGTGATGATGGCGGCGTTTTGAAGCGCTTGCTTTTTTTCTTTTTTGGTCAATGCCGTTGTTTTCTTTTTCTTGCTGTTTGCCATGATTCCCCTCTCTCCTCTCTGCATAGCGGAATGTATCCGCGTGGATAAATTTTGTCTAGCGCGGGCGATTGCCCGTGCGTAGTGAATTCCAAATTACGATAATTCCCACCAAGACCATGCTTACAAATACTCCGACGGCAAGATAGGGCAGCCACGCCGCGCTGGCGGTTTGAAACGCAACCAATTGACTCGCCACAATCGCCGTGCCGATGATGATGCCCGTAATGATTAAACCGGCGGTGAGGCGCTGCACCGAACCGCCAAAGCTGTCCACCTGTTGCCCCAAATCGCTCGTGTCCAGATGCACGGTAAAGCGGCCCGACATGTATTGGTCGAGCCACATATTGGTCGCGTCGGGCAAACTGGGGATGCGCCGCGCCAGCTGCTTGCCCGCGACCATCAATTGCTGTTTGACGCTCGCGATAATTTTTTCTTGCGTGAACGCCTCGGCTGCAAAGCCGCCAAGTTGGTCGTTCGCAAACGCGACGACGTCAAATTTTGTGTTGAGCGCCAACATGGTCTCTTCGCATTGCGAAATCGCTTTGAGCGCCAGCGTCAATTGTCTATCCAGGCGCAAACCGTGTTCTTGGAGCAAGCCGAGCAAACGCGACATGACCGAGCTCAAGGCGCCACCCGAACCGTAAATCACGTATTGCTGCACCAAATTTTCCATATCGGCGCGATAGGCAACGAGGTTGACCGGGCGCAACCGCTGCGAGAGGCGCAGTAATACATCGGCAATGCTGGCGGCGTCTTTTTGGTACAAGGACAATACCAAATCAATCAAATCCATGCGCTTGGTTCCGTCCAGGACGCCGACCAAACCCAAATCAATGAATGTCAGAACGCCGGTATCGGTGTCCACCAATAAATTGCCGGGATGCGGGTCGCCGTGAAAAAAGCCGTCCACCATCACTTGTTTTAGAAACGCGCGCATGAAACGCCGGCCCAAATCTTCGCGGTCAATGCCGGCGGCGTCAAGCGCCGCCGCGTTGGTAATTTTTACGCCGCGCACAAACTGCATCGTCATTACTTTGGTCGAACTGTATTCGGGATACACGGCGCAAACTTGGACGCCCGTTTGCGTTTGCATGTTGTCGCCGAGACGGCGCGCGTGATACGCTTCATTATGATAATCCAATTCGCGGCGCACGCCGTCGCCAAATTCTTGAACGATGCCGCTGAGGTCCACGGTGCGCGCGTCTTGATTGACGCGTTCGACGGTTTGCGTGAGTTGTTTCAAAATGCCGATGTCGGCATTGACCATCGTGACGATGTTGGGACGCTGGACTTTGACCGCGACGGGCGTGCCGTCGCGCAGCGTGGCGCGATGCACTTGGGCGGTGGACGCGGCGGCGAACGCGTCTTGCTCGAACGTGGCAAACAACTCTTCCGGCGGCTTGCCCAATTCCTGAATAATCACTTGGCGCGCTTGGGCGTACGGTACCGGCGGCACCGTGTTTTGCAATTTTTCGAGTTCGACTTCGTATTCTTGCGGCAGCGCCTGGCCCTGACTCGCCGCCATCTGACCGAATTTTACATAGGTTGGACCCAACTGTTGGAGCATCACGCGCACTTTGACCGGCGCGGTCATTTTTTCAATCGGATTGTCTTGACGATACACCCAGTTGGAAATCGTCCGCCGAAAATTATTCAGCGAAGTGCGTTCCATCGCAATTTCGAGCGCGAAACTGCCGAGCGTGTCATAGACTTGCTGCAAGCGCAAATTTTCGGCGAGACGGCTATTGCTAAAGCCCGGCAGCTTTTCGAGGCGTTTCCAAATGATTCCTTCTGACGGCGCGTGTTCCAATTGCGGACGGTCCACGCCCACCAGCGCGCCCAATAGAAATTTGAACAGATTGAAAATAATCGCCGCAATCAAAATCCAAAAAATAACCGGGCTGGCGATTTCGAATTGAAATGGCGAAAGGCGCGTTGTTAACCAAAATACGAGCGCGTCAATAAACAACAAAAATAAACCAAACGTCTGAATGACTAGCCGTCCGAAAATCATCAACAAGACCGGGCGCAGAACCCAACTAATGAGAGTAAAGAGCAAGCCCAAGACCGGAATCATCCACCACATCCAATCGTTGATAGTAAAGACCGGTACGAATGTGCCGGGCGTGTCGGGCGATGGGACGCGGAAAAAGCGCAATAACACGAACGTAAGCAAGAGCGCAATCGAGTTAATGACGACTTGGAACCAAAAGCGGCGTGTAGTCATGGCGTTTAGGTTTGCCTGTTCGGGAAAATGTCAGCTTTGCCAGAACACAAATTTATTCCAATGCCGAGAGCGTGGCGGCGACCAAAAAACCCATCACGGTCAAGAGGCCCACCTTTTTGCCGCCATGTTCGAATGCTTCGGGCATCATCGCGTCCGCCAGCATCGTCAGCAATGCTCCGGCGGCGAACGCTTGGGCATACGCGCCATCGAGGGTGGGAATCCATCGCACAATGGCAAAGCCGATGACGGCGCTGATGGCGCTTGCGACGACAACGCCTAACCACATCAATATAATGTCGCGGTGCGAGCGGCCCGCCGCTTTTAAATTCAGAGTCCCCGCCATGCCTTCGGGCAGGTTCGACACAAAGACGGCGAGCAAAAATGCGATGTTGGGCGCATTGCCCGCTGCGATGCCCAAACCGAGAATGACCGATTCGGGAATCCCATCCAGCAAGGTGCCGAGAAAAATTGTTAACCCCGACCCTCCGGCATCGCCCGCAATATCTTTGCGATTGGCGCCGCCGCGATGGTCCACCCACCAATCCAAGCCAAAAAAGACGAGCGCGCCCGTCGCAAAGGCAATCGCCCAAATCCAGCTATCGCCGATGGTGGAATCGGGAACGAGCTCATAGGCGATGGAACTGATGAGCGCGCCCGCGCCAAAGCCCATCACCAGCCCGATGACGCGGGAAGATGGGCGTTTGAATATAACCAATCCTGCGCCGATAAGCAGCGCCGAGGCGGCTAATGCGCCCAATAATGCCGCCGTGACCCAATCCGGAACCATAGCGCCTTCGTCGCTCTACCTATCTTAGGCAAAATACCGTAATTTGCATCCCCCGAAATGGACTAGACATGGACGATATGCCGCCGCGCCTCCTTTTCTTGCGTCAAGCGGCTCACATGCGCTCGCGGCGCGGATACGCATGTGAGCCGGGATTTAGCGCAAATTCCTGCGGATGGGTCGTCTATTCTGCTGCCGGAGCCGGAACCGCCTTGCTTTCCGCCGCCGGTTTGGCGCGGCGGCGCATAAAGAATTTAATCACTTCGTCCGCGACCAGCACGCTGAGCGCAACCGCAATGCACAAGAGCCATTGGTCGCCGGAAAGTTCTGTCGTATTCAAGAAACGTTGCA
>JAJVIA010000065.1:5527-19693 GCA_022072245.1 Anaerolineae bacterium | reverse complement strand
GATGTTGGTTTGTTACCGTGCCGCTTGTTTCTTGTCTATCTCAAACAAGCAGGTTGCATTATAGCGCTATAAACTCTATTGTCAATACCCAAACGCGCTTTTCTACCTTAAAGATTTCGCGCGCTTTTGAGCTCGCGTCCAATCAAGCCCGCACAGAACATTCGTATCTTGGCAAATATTTCTTACCGCTTTCATTTTTTTACAATTGATCCGACCACCGCCGCGTGCTATCACGTTTTACAAACGCGCTTTCGCCAAACTCGTCAGAACATTCTTGACAGTAGGGCGCTGTCAAGTCCAAGATCCCAAGCGTTCGGCAATGTGCGATGTGTTTCATCGCCTACATCGCACACGATGTCGCCATTCGAGTCGTGCAACGCGGTTAAACACTTGGGGTCTTGGGGCAAGCCGCGACTTGACACTGCCCTATTCTTGACATCCAAATGTAATCAAATGTGTCTCGAATTGTGATATACTGAGTTAGCCAAAAAGTGACAACTGAGGTTTTCTTGCCGTCCCCTACGGTTTCAAAGAGATTGCCCATGAACAATTGACGCACTCACAGCCAATAAGAATGGGCGACAGCAGGACAAGTTTGAAATTTGCCCTGCGCTTTCAGAGGAATTGTACACGAGTCATTGACTCACCCGCAGCCAATGAAAATGGACACGCGGGAGGGCAAATGGCGATGAACTGCATCGCACAAATTTGCCGTACATTTTGAAGGGAGTAAAGATGAAAGCGCAAAGGAGAACCATCGTTATCGTCATCGCTGTCTCTATGTTACTTTTCTTTTTGGTTGGCGAGGCGTACGCGACCCTTTATTGCAACCGCCCCTACGCCCAGCTCAAGCGCGATCCCGGCAAACCGTATAATGCCGTGGGCTTGTTAAACAACGGATGCACCGCATTCCTCATTGACGCCAACCACATCGTAGCCGCTGCGCACTGTTTTGAAAATACCTCTACCGGTCAGTGGCAGAACGGCCTGCGTTTTTATCCAAACTTTCATCCCAGCCGAGTCCGAGCAGACGAATTGCATGTCCCGCGCGCGGATGTCTTAAGCGTCGTCGTCGGTTCACGCGCGGGTGAGAATGTTCTCGGCGATGGAATGGATTGGGGAATCGCCCGCGTTGGGAATTGGAAAGATACTGTTGGGCTTGACCTGACTCCCGTCGCTTTGGCATCGTATATTCCCCCGCTCGGCGCTCCCCTTGTAAATCCTGCCTACACTCGCCATCACTTTCCCTACAATGACAACAGTGGCGCCAAATGGGATAACATGGTATGGGATACGACGTACTGCGGCTGGGTTCAACCCAACAATGGCATGTGGGCAATCAAGATGCGCAAGGCGCCCATCTACGACGGTGTGAATCGAGACACGGTTGGGTGTAACTCACGCTGGGGCGCAGGATACATTCATGCCAACTGCGCGCTTGCCAACATAGTCAATGATGTCGTCATACACAACTGCGACTCGATTGGCGGTTCATCGGGTTCGCCCAGCATGTATCTGGACAACACTGGACGTTGGAATGTCGTTGCTGTGGGGCACGGTGGCGGCTCTTCTGCTACCGCCAGCTCCAACAATTTCGGACTGCTGACACCAACGTGCAGTCCCGATACGCCAAGTAACGCCGATAATACTGGCGCGAGCGTGGAACGATTCCGCAACGCGCCGCGTTTTGCTTCAAATGTGGCAGTACACCGCAGCCCCAGCAACGCTTCCGCCACAGCCGTATTCGCAGTAGACAGTGACCTCGATCACGTGGTCTATCGCACGCGCATTGGCACACCCCCTACCTATTCCAGCAAATTTACATATTGGCAGAGTCTCGGCACTCCTTTTAGCGGCGCCAAGCTGAGTCGTATCGCCGCGTGTTCTGCCGACGCGTTGGGCAAGCCCCAAGTTTTCGTGGTCGTAAATAAACGACAAATTTACACGCGCTCGGCGAACGCCATGGGTCAATGGAGCGCGTGGTCGTCATTTAGCATCCCCGCCCAGACAAACGGTGTCGTGGACCTCGACACAACAACAGATTCCAATGGGCGCTGCTTGCTGTTGATAGTAACAAGAAAAGGAGGCGGCGCGTTTGCTCGTTTCAAAACGTCAGACACGACTTGGGGCAAGTGGGAGAAAATGGCAAGTGGTTCTTTCAAAGCCATCACCGCACTCAATTACGCTGGCACAGTTTGGGCAGCGCTGCTCCAGTCCGGGGAAATCTGGCGTACTTCGCTTGGAACGACGGGATGGACTGCGCCTATCAAGTTGAACCGCCCCGCGCAAATTGCCGCGTGGCGCGACATTGACCTGACGTGGGACGAAGCCGCGCGCGGGTTTATGCTTGCCATCCCCGCATCGTGGAACGGCGTCGCGCCGAGTCCGACGAATACGCTCTGGTTCACACCGTTGTACGGCAGCCAGCCGTGGATCGAGTGGCGCTATTTTGAAAACCACTTGTGGGCGCCGGGCGCATCGCCGCAGAATCCACCAACATTACAAAGCATCACCGCGTCGCGCTGGATGGAAGACTCGGGTGGGACAACTTCGCCGGTCATTTTTGGCACCGACGACAAAGGAAATGTTTATCTAGTCGAGTACGCACGCGTCGGCGCCGTCGGCTGGAATCTCAATTGGAAGTCGTTTTATCACGAGTACATACCATATCCGTAACGCGCATTTGGTCGAATTTACAAACCGGTGCAAAAATCCCGACCACGTGTGGTCGGGATTTTTGCTACGCCTGGATTTGAGTGAATACAAAAAAGGACAAAGAATTTTTCATTCTTTATCCTTCGCCTTCTGCGCAAGTGACCCGCCAGGGACTCGAACCCCGAACCTTGGCATTAAGAGTGCCTTGCTCTGCCAATTGAGCTAGCGGGCCCTATTCTTTTTTTGCGCGGCGGAGAATATACCACGATTAAAAAGAGAGAGCAACTTTGAAAAAATCGCCGGAGCAACAACTCGGCAAATGCAGCGCGCTATCAAAAACGTTTATGCTATAATGTCAAAATGTCCTCGTAGCTCAAGGGATAGAGCATCAGTTTCCTAAACTGCTGATGCGAGTTCAAGTCTCGCCGAGGATATCCAACGAGAAGCAAAACGCTTCTCGTTTTTTTTGCGCAAGCGACTGCGCCCCTTCCCGTTTTTCATACACAGCACGCGCCCATTTTGCAGCGAGTCATTCCTCCGCGCACACGTAAGAGTTTTAACGCCCGCCTCATCTCAAGGGTATGGCGTTGAATCTTTCCATCGTCTCTCCCATCCTGCTCATCCGCGAAGGACTGCGCGCGCTCCTCGCCGCCGAACCCGATTTTCGCATCGCCGCGCTCGCGCCGACGGACGATTTGATTGACGAGTTGGCGGCGCATGACGCGGACGTTTTATTGTTGGACGTTCAAACGTTGGAACACGCGGGTTGGGATTTGCTCACCGCTTTGCGCGACGCATTGCCGACGCTGACAATCGTCATTCTCGGCGACGACGCGCAAGACCGCCGCGCGGCGTTTGCTCTGCGCGCGGGCGCGCGCGGTTATTTATTGCGCGACGCGTCCGCGGCGGCAATGGCGCACGCGCTGCGCGCCGCGCACAGCGGCACGATTGCGCTCGATTCACAAATCGCGGCAACCTTGTTGCACGCGGCGCGCTCGAATAAAGACGCGCGCGCGGAATTTGAAACTGACGCGGACGCGGACGCGCTCGTCGAACCCTTGAGCGAACGCGAACTGGACGTTTTGCGACGCATGACGCGCGGCTTGGCGAATAAACAAATCGCCGCCGAATTATTTATCACCGAACACACTGTAAAATTTCACATCCGCGCCATCTTGGGCAAATTGGGCGCGCCCAACCGCACCGCAGCCGTCACGCTTGCCCTATCCAAAGGATTGGTCAATCTGTAGCCGCCGCGCCCGACGCGCGCCGCAAAGTCTCATAGCCGCGCACATTCATCAGCGACGCCGCCACATGCGCCGCCAACATTTCCAAGCGCACGCGGTCCGCGTCGTCATACGCGTTCTCTTCGTAACTCTCGACCAACAACGCCCCGATAATTTTGCCGCCGTGACGCAGCGGCACGCCCAACACCGAAACGACTTGGATGGGATAACCAAAGTTGACCGAAGGAACGCCGCTCCGCGCCAAATGACCGATATTCAATGGTTCGCCCGTGTCAATAATTTTTCCGCTCAGCCCCTGCGATTTTGCCAACGCAGTCACCGGCTGCCGTCCGGCGCGGTCCACCATGTACGGCAGCTGAATCATTTCTGTTTGCTCATCCCATAACGCCAACGCAAACGCCTCGCACGACATCAAGCGCGAAATCGCTTGATGAATCGCTACATAGACGCGCTCGGCGTCCAACCCCGCGCTCAACACCTCTTGACTGGCCCAATGCAAAATGTTACGGCGTTCGTTCTCTTGCAAAACGCTCTGATACAAGCGCGCGTTTTCCAGAGCCACCGCCGCTTGACTCGCAAACAACAACAACAAACGTTCGTCGTCGTGCGAAAACGCGTGCGGTTTGCTCGAACCGACGCCCAACACGCCCAACAATTCCGCATCATGTTCCACCGGCACCCAGATGCCCGAACCCATAAATTCAGAAGAACGCGCAAACCGTTCATCGCGCGCCGTATCCGGCAAATGCGCCGGTAAATGTTCGCGCGCCACCCATGCCTCGATGCCCACCGCCGCTTGCAGCGGCACGCGCGTCAAATAGATGTACGCGTCCTTTTCGTTTTCATAGCCCAGCGCAAAATCCAGGACCAATTCTTGCGTCAACGCGTCGTAGCGAAAAAAAGCCGCGTGTTCGGCGCGCACCGAACGCATCGCAATCCGCGTCAAAAAATCCAATTGCACGCGCGGCTCCAATTCGCGGTTCAGCGTCAAACCCGCATCATAGACCAGCGCCAACTGCTGCGCGCGTTTCGCGGTCTCTTGATGCAAACGCGCGTTATGCACCAACGCCGCCGCCTGCGTCGCAAGCATCATCAACAACTGCGCCTCGTCCGCCACATAACGCCGCCGCGACGCGCCGATTTCGCGCACGCTCAAGACGCCCACCAATTCGCCGCCGTACAACATCGGCACGCTCAACGCCGCCGACACGTGCGCGGATACGGATGCTTCGAGTCGAAATTCCCACGCGGCATAATCGTCCACCATCACCGGTTCGCGCAGCAGCGCCGCGCGTCCGACCAAACCCTGCCCGGCGGCAATGCTCGAACCCACCGCCAACGGCAGGGGCCCCTTGACGATGCGCGTCGCCAGTTCATTCGTCTCGGGAACAAACAAAGATAAATCGCCCGCCGGCGCGTCCAAAATCTGCATCGCGCGCTCGACCAAAATCTCTAGAATCACATCCGGCTCGCGCTGCATCGCCAACTCGCGCGTCAATTCATACATCGCCGCCAGCCGTTCGGCGCGCTGCGCCACCTGCGCGTGCAAGCGCGCATTCTCCAGCGCCGTCGCCGCCTGGTCCGCAAACGCCTGCAAATCGTTGGCGTGCGTGGCGTTGAAAAATTGCGGCGTCGCGCTGTCCACATTCAAAAAACCAATGACCTCGTCGCGCACGCACAGCGGCGCGCCAACATACGATTCAATCCATTCCGATTCCATGCGTTCCCAACGCGCATCCGCGCGCGTCAGCGGAATCAAGACCGCGCGCTGCTGCGCGCGCATTTCTTCCAGATGTTTCAACTTGGAAATCGGAAAATGAAGCTGGGCAATCCAATTCGCCAACCCCCGTTGGTCAAAACCGCGCCCCCGCACAAAGCGCACTATATCGCCTTCCAACAAAAAAACGCTCGCCGCGTCGTGCGGCACCACCCGTCCGACGTTTTCCAAAATGCGGTCCAACACCTGTTCATAACTCAACGTGCTGTTTAGCGTCGCCGCGCTGTCCGCCAACGCCTGCGCGATGCGGCGATGATGTTCTTGGGTCAAAAGCGCCGCGTTCAACTGTTCTTGCGCTTGCCGTTCCGCCGTCATGTCGCGCAGCGTCACAATCCGCACATTCTCGCGGTTCCACACCGTTTCGACCACGCGCTGCTGCGCGAAAATTTTTTCCGCGCCCCGCGCGATTTCGACGATAGCCATGTTCGGCTGACGCAGCGGCGCGAGAAAAGACGCGCCAATCAATTCTTGACGCGACACGCCAAATAAACTTTCCGCCGCCCGATTTGCAAAACGAATCAAGCCCGCCTCGTTCACCACCAGAATCCCGTCCGCATTTTCGTTAATCAATAAACGAAAACGCGCTTCGCTGAATTGCAATTGTTCGGCGTGCAGATGCGCCTGACTGCTCAACGCCTGGCGTTCGATGGCGTACAATATCTGGCGCGCCACGTCGGGCGCATCCAATTGCGCGCGCGTCAAAAAATTTTGCGCGCCCGCGCGCACCGCCGCCAAACCGAGCGCCGCGTCGTCGTCACGCGCAAACGCCACCACCGGCACGGGCGCGGCTTGGACCGACAGCGTAATCAAAACATCCAGCTTGTGCGTCTCTTGCAAATCCAAATCGAGCAAAACCGCGTCCGCTTTGTGCGCGGTCCATTGCGCGAGACCGCTCGCGACATCCAACGCGTGCGTAACATAAAAACTGACGGCGGGCGCGCGTTCCAACTGCGCGCGCAGCGCCGCCGCGAGAGCGTCATCGCGCGTAATCAAGAGAAGGTGCAAATCTTGCGACATACTTTAAGTTGCGGGATGCGAGACCAGGCAAGGTTTCAAAAAACCGACAGGTCTCGCCGCTTACGCCCGTAATTTCACAAGCTATGAATAATAGTTTATGCCCTGCCGTACAACGCCGATTCTATCATATTCGCGTTGATTTCATTTGCGGCATCCTTCCAAACCGCTTGAGCCACATTCTCTGCGCGTCAGCGAACGCCTTGTTACGCGTCCGCATCCCAGAATTTTACAAGGTCAAGAACTAGCCATCCGTCTAGTTTTGTCGCAGCGCGCAACTAGCCGTCGGGAGGATGCGCGCGGCGGCGTCTTTTGTTACACTGAACGCATATTCCGGCAGACAAACTTGGGCGCGATGATTTCATAAATTTATACCTCGCGCCACAGCGCCGCTGCAAACGAATAAAAATTTTTCAAAAGAAACGCCAAGAGTTCGCTTTGCGTTTCTTGACAGTTTATCAAGGGGGAAAAATCAAGATGGGAAATTTACAAACCTATTCCGATGAACTCGCCGCCGTCGTCGCGCAGGTTACGCGTTCCGTCGTCCGCGTCGAAGCGCGACAGCGCATCGCCGGCACGGGCGTGATTTGGTCGAGCGATGGCGCCATAGTTACTGCCGACCATGTGGTGGAACGCGAAGAAAATATCCGCGTCGTCTTGGACGGCGCGACGTTTCAAGCCGAACTCGCCGGACGCGACCCGACCACCGACCTCGCCGTTTTGAAAATCAAATCGGATGCGCCGTTGCAACCCGCGCAAGTGGCGGACAGTAAAACGCTCAAACAAGGCAATCTCGTTTTCGCGATTGGACGGCCGTGGGGACAGGAAGCGATTGTGAGCGGCGGCATTGTCAGCGCGCTCGGCAGATTCGGCATGGGCAACGGTTGGGGCGCGCAATTCCGCGAGGGCTTGATTCACAGCGACGTAACGTTGTATCCCGGCTTTTCCGGCGGACCGCTGGCTGACGCGAGCGGGCGCGTCGTCGGCATCAACAGCAGCGTGTTGGGGCGCGACCTTGCGCTGGCGATTCCAAGCGAAACCGTCGCGCGCATCGCGGAACAATTGCTCACCGACGGCCGCATCCGGCGCGGGTATCTCGGCATCGGCGTCCAAAAAATTCCGCTGCAAGCGACGCTGGCGCAAAAACTCGGCGTGACGCAAGAAACCGGTTTGATGATTCTCCAAGTCGAACCCGGTACGAACGCCGAAAAAGCGGGATTGCTGCCCGGCGACATTCTCATCGGTTTGGACGACACGCCCATCGCGCGCGTGCGCGAACTCAATCGCTGGCTCGCCGCCGAAAGCGGCGGGCGCGTGGTCAATGCAAAAATCATTCGCGGCGGCGAGTTGATCAAGCTGAGCGTGACAGTGGGGACGCGGTAAAGTAATTAGTAAGCGGCGAGCAGGATTCTGTGAACAGTAAAAAACCTTTGCGGATTCGAAATCCGCAAAGGTTTTCGTTTGCGCTCCAATCTTCCGCGCGCGCGTACTCAAGGGAACGCAACTATTTTCTATTCGCCGTTTCCGGCAGGCAGCCGAACGCGCCATTTCCGGATTCTCGACGCCTGCGCCGCGCGCAGGACGCGCTGCCGAACCGAAAATCAAAAAATGTGGACGCGGACAACACGAAAACCAATATTGTTATTGAAATTCATTGGCTCATTCCTGTTACGATACGCCGCTCGCACATTCCTACGTTCATTGTTCCACGAGCCGCCGCGTTTATCCGTTCGGCGCCTTGACCTGCATCGTCTTTTGCCAGCCACCCAACAAGCGTCCGATTTCATTCAACAGCCCCGCGCAATGTTCGTACTGCCCCAACGACAACAATTGCAAATCGTGGCACAAGCGCACGGTTTGACGTAACTGCGTCAATTGCGTATCCGCGTCACGCAAACAGGCGGTGCGTGCGTCGCCTTTGACTTTGCCCGCCGCAATCAGCGTCTCTTGAAAATCCAACGCGCGCCCCTGCACCCGTTCCGCCAGCGAAAAGCGATACGCGCGCGGAAATTTGTTGGCTTGCGGCAAGAGCCACAGCAACAGGTCATACGTTTTGGCAAAGATGGGGGATTCGTTCACGACTCAGAATGCTCCGGCGCAAACCATACGTGTCGCCATAACGCGCGTGATTGAGCCAACCTTGCACACTCGCATCCAAACGCGCAAAATCCAATTCGCCGCGCGCCATTTGATCGCGCAGCATTTTGAATCGCCGCTGAAAATTAACACCGCTGCGACGTTTCAAGCGCCGATGCGTGGGATACACGCGGAAACCGAGAAAGGGAATCCCGTGCGTCACCGGCGACACTTGCGCGCGCGCCTCATGCAGTTTCAAGCGCAAGGTTGCCAAATAAGCCATCACACGCGCGCCCCATTCGCGCAAACGCGCCTTGTCGTCGTCAAACAAAACAAAATCGTCCACGTAACGCACATAGCCCGCGCATTTCAATTCGCGTTTTACGAAATGGTCAAAGCGATTCAAATACACATTCGCCCAAAACTGGGACGTCAGATTGCCGATGGGCAGACCGCGCGGGCGCAGAGCCGCAAATAAATCATCGCCGCCGATTCCATCGGAATCGAAAAACCATTGCATTTCATATTCTTCCGCCAAGACGCCGACGCCCGAAGCCAGGATGCGGTCACACATTTCCATCACGGCGTCATCTTTGATGAGTCGCGCCAACTCGTCGCGCAACAGCGCATGGTCAATCGAAGGAAAATATTGTTTCACATCGCACTGCAACACATATTGGAAACGCCGCGCATACTGTTGACAGCGGTCCAGCGCGGCGTGCGTGCCTTTGCCCGGACGATTCGCGTACGTATCGTGTATGAAACGCGCCTCCCAGATAGGTTCGAGGACATTGCATAACGCATGATGCGCGACGCGGTCACGAAACGGCGCCGCCGAAATCAATCGCTTTTTCGGGTCATGGATATAAAAACTGTGATACGGTCCCGGCTGCCACGTCTGCGTTTGCAGTTCATCGCGCAAGCGCAAGAGTTCGCGCTCCTGGTCATACTCAAAGTCCGCCGTCGTCGCAACGCCGCGCTTGCCCTTGCGCGCCTTGCGATACGCGCGATAGATATTTTCAAATGAACATACTTGCGGATACAAGTTGCGATGCGTTTTCATGACGCAAACAAGTTAGCATACTCGGCGCGTCATGTCGAGAGAAACATTTTCCTATTCACTTTACGGGGCGCGCGTGATATGAATAGAGATTTCAAAAAAAATTTTTCGCCGCCAAACTGCGGCGGCGAAAAAGGGGTTCAGAAACCAGAATTCAGAATTCCAGAAATTCAACTGCGGATGGGGACGCGGACAACACGAAAACCAACATAGTTATTGAAATCCATCGGCTCATCCCCGTTACGATACGCCGCACGCACATCCCAACGGACAACGAACCACGAGCCGCCGCGAAGGACGCGCGCGCTGCCCGAAGCGGGTCCGCGCGGGTCGTTTGTCAATTCGTGCGCGCGCGTTGCATACAAATCACTCTGCCACCAATCGCCGCACCATTCCCACACATTGCCGGACATGTCCAATGGACCCGCAAAATTTCCATTCGCATCGCGCCACGTCCCATCGGGATACATGCCCGCGGACGTCGTCGCCTCAAATTTGCTTTCGCCCGAATTGCATTTATTGGCGTCCCACGTATTGCCCCAACTCCACAAAAAATTTTGCGGACCGCGCGCCGCGCGTTCCCACTCTGCCTCCGTCGGCAGACGATACGTCACACGCGCTATCTCTCCCTTACTCCCTCTCCCCTTCACTCCCTCACTCATCCGCGTCAACCAATTGCAATACGCTTCGGCTTCAAACCACGTCACGCCGACGACGGGCAAATTCGGCGCGTTCCATTGCGGGTCACGCCAGAAAAAGGGTTCGCCGCGTTTTTCGACGGGACGATTGTCCAGCCAATTTTTCACGCTCTCTCGCACAGGTTCAGAATAAACTTCCAAATTCGCATCCAATTGTCCCTTGCGCCACTTCCAACCGTCCGCGCTCCACAAGGATTCGTCATCATATCCGTCCGCGTGCCAGAACGCGCGAAACTCTTCATTCGTTATCGGATATTTTCCTATTGCAAATTCGGAAACAGAAACGCGGTGTTGTGGTTTTTCATCGTCCCACGTTTCTGCCTTTTGTTGTTTCAATGCGTCCGCTTCGACGTCGCTTGTCCCCATCAAAAACTCACCTGCGGGAATCGTGACGAGCGCCGGAAACCTCCAGCCCGCGCCGGGTCCCACGACAATTGGCGAACGCGCGAAACGCGGGTCGCCCACCGCGCCGAGCGCCAGTCCCGCGCCGCGCCGCAAACGCGGTTCGACGCGCGGCGGATTTGTTTCCAATTGTCCCAACAAACCGCGCGAAACCTTGACATAGGTCTCGGATGCGATGCGCGCGGGCGGCAAGTCGGACAACGCAAGCCCCGCCAGAGTCAACGCCTGCGCGCGCGCGGCATCCGTGTCGCCCAAATCCGCCAACCGCGCGATGAAATCGTTCGCGCGGCGTTCGCCCGCAATCGCCAGATAGCCCGCCGCGAGCCGCGTGGCTTCGACCCACTGGTCATTGTCCAGCCGCCGCCGTAAAAATGCGCTTTGTTCGCTCGCGCTTTTTTCTTCCGCCAAAAACCGCCCCGCGAGAAATTCCCGAAATGTGCGGTGCGTGAAAAAACCGTACTTGCCGTTCACCTCTTCCAGCAATCCGCCGCGGTCGGCCACCGCGCGGAAAAAATCCTGCGCGGCTTTGCGCGCGCTCTTTTCCTCTGCGCCGAACGCGTGCCAGCACAATTCAACCAAATCATCTTCGGGCAGTTCTTCGACATTTTCGGCGTGCATTTCGAACGCGATGGCGGCGAGACGATTCCGGCGCTCTTCCCAATCCAAACGCGGCGCGTCGTCGTGATACGGTTCGGTCAACAAAATCCGCACCGCGTGTTCGTACAATTCCGCGCGCTGTTTCGGCAATTCTTTGCGGTCGTAATGCACCAACGCAAATATCGTCGTCATTAACGGCGTCACCGCGAGCGCGCGCACGCGTTCATCCGCAACGCCCAAACGGTGAATTAAATCGCGCGCGTTCGTCAAGCCCGCGTCGCCATCGTATGCGGCGCGGCACCAACTCGTTATCAACGTATCGCGCTGGGTTTCGTCTAAATTCTGCACCTCACAGCGGCGAAAGTTTGCGACTTGCGCGCCGCCAAAATACGCATACGTGCGCGACGTGACGAGATAGCGATTTTTTTCATTGCGCGCAAACTCGCGCGCCAAATCTTCCATCGCCGCGCGCACCGCCGCGCGGTCTTGCGGCGCCACTTCGTCCACGCCGTCAAACATCACCAGCATCCCATTCCCGCGCAATTGCTTTTCGAAAAACGCATCGGGAAGCTCAAGCGTCGGATGT
The DNA here is from genome assembly GCA_022072245.1 of Anaerolineae bacterium. GTDB lineage: Bacteria > Chloroflexota > Anaerolineae > UBA4142 > SHND01 > SHND01. The sequence goes on along the minus strand of JAJVIA010000065.1, from coordinate 7,581 downwards.
TTTTCCTTTACATATTTTGTAAAGAACGCGAGCAGCGCGGCTGCATTGGGTTTGGTTTTTTGCGCGGCGCAGTCATCCGCAAATGCGCGCAGCGGCAAGAGAATGGGCGTCAGTTTTGCCCCCGCGTTTTTCACAAACGCGCGCTGTTCTTCACTCGCCGCGCGTTCGTCCAACCGCGCGCGCGTCATCGCCAAGCCCGCCCACTGCAGTAACGTACTTTTGCCCGACCCCGCCGCGCCTACAATCGCCAAACGCGGCGCATGTTCCAACGCGTGCGCGAGCGTGATGGGCTGAATGTGTTCGCGTTCCAGCGCGCGCGTCAATTCCTCCGCGCCTTTTTCGGGACGCAAGCGCGTTTCAGGGTCGGCTTCGGGCGCGAGCCGCAGCGACACAAACGCCTTGTCCAATTCGGGCGTAAAGATATTTTTTGCGCGCGCATCCAGTCCGCGAAACTTGAACTGCCGGTAATCACCCTCTGCTTTTTTCAAGTATTCCGTCAGCGCATCGTCACGCGTCACCAAGCGCGCGCCTTGATTTTCAATTTTTTCCGCGACGGGCTTGCTCGCGCCCTTCCAAAACGCGCGCGCGATAAACACAACAACCACCAACGCCAACGCGCCAAGCACAAACGGCAAAAATCCAAATTCGCGCGCCACGCGTTCGCCACACGCGGAACTGTTCACCGCGCAATCTTCGTACCAATACAGCGTCGGCGTCGGCGCGGGCGTCGGGTTCTGCGCGCGCGCCGTGTGCGCCGGCAGCGTCAACCCCAACGCCAGCGTCGTCAGCGCCGCGACCGTCAATGCAAAAAACAAGTATCGCTTGTTCATTGCGCGAAATTATAACAAACCCTGAACGGATTGGGTAGGGGCGTTGAAACAAAAAACAGAGCGCTGTTGCAGCGCTCTGTTTTTTCATTGCCGTTCTTGCGTCGGCGCAATCAAAAAGATAAAGACATCCCAGAACGCGTGCGAAATAATCAATGTGCCGGGCGTAGCGCCGAGCATTGCCATGCCGCCCCAAAAGACGCCCGCCACCGTCGCCGCGCCAATCAGCGTAAAATTTCCCGCCACCAAGTGCGCGCCGCCATACGCCGCCGTCGCCATCCCCGTCCCGATGATGCGCCCGTATGCGTTCATGAATCGTTCTTGGATGAACCCGCGCCAAAATAATTCTTCGGCGGGCCCAATAATGAACGCGAGCCGCGCCGCGATTTCTTGTTTGGGACGATACGCGTCGAGACCGTAAATCGCGTCAATGTCGCGCGCGCCGCCCGGCAAAATTTTGCGCGTCACGCGGTCGGCGACCTGAAAGATGGCGTACAAAACGCCCGCGCTGCTCAAGCCCAAAATGACGTCCGTCCACGTAAAACGCGTCTTGCGTAACTGCGACTGAGCGGCTAACGCAATCGGTCCCAACGCCGCGCCCGTGTAGGTCATGCGCTGCCAAAATTGTTTGCGGGGTCCGCGAAACGTGAAACCAAACAACACAAACGCGAGCGCCAGCGCCGCCCACACAATCGGCGCGGGCGCGTTTCGTTTCAAAAAATCCATAATAAAAATCCGCGAATTACACGAATCTCCGCGAAGCGGCAGCGCCGGATTCAAGAGTAAAGCTGTCTCAAAATGGTTTGAAATCCTCGCTCCACCATTGGGTAGAGCGCTGCCCACGAATTTTTTATTCGTGTAATCCGCGTAATTCGCGGATAAACCTCAACGCGGCATCATCGCCCATGTAGCCCAAATTGGATAGAACGCTGCCCACGAATTTTTTATTCGTGTCATTCGTGTAATTCGCGGATAAACCTCAACGCGGCATCATCGCCCACGTAGCCCAGAGCAGCCCCGCAATCATCAAAAAGCCAAACAACGCTTGCAATTGCGCGGTCTGCAAATCAATCATTGCAATCGCGCGCTGCTGCCCCAATACGCCGAGCTCGGCATTGCGAATCGCGCGCACAAACAACGGCAGCGATAACATCGCCAGCAGCGTTTCCGTCGGCAGCCAACCAAACAGCACCGCCAAAGCCAACGTCATGTACGCCGCCGCAATCA
>JAJVIA010000065.1:0-5427 GCA_022072245.1 Anaerolineae bacterium | reverse complement strand
ACGCCGAGCTCGGCATTGCGAATCGCGCGCACAAACAACGGCAGCGATAACATCGCCAGCAGCGTTTCCGTCGGCAGCCAACCAAACAGCACCGCCAAAGCCAACGTCATGTACGCCGCCGCAATCAAACCGACGTACACGCGATACGCGCGCTTGCTGCCCATCCACGACGAGAACGTGCCAATGCCGTACCGTTTATCGTCCGCAATGTCGCGCCACTCGTTGCCGTGCAAAATCGCGGTGACGAGCAAACCGACCGGCACGCTCACAATGAACGCTTCCCAACTGAACGTAGCGGTCACGACAAAATACGCGCCGAGCGTCATTAACGGCCCAAACATCAAAAACACCAGCGGCAAACCCGCCGCGCGATATTTGTATTCCAACGGCGGCGCGGTGTACATATAGCCCGCAATCAAACCGACGATGCCGAACGCCAACACCAGCCAGCCGCGTTCGAGAAACATGTACAAACCGAGCGCGGCGGCAATGCCGAAAAAGACGCCGACCAAAATAAACGCTTCGCGTTCGCGGACGCGCCCTTTGAGAATCGCCATGCTCGCGCGCGGCGACGTAATCGTATCCACGCCGTTCCGCACATCAAAAATTTCATTCGTGATATTGGTGCCAATGTGCAGACACAGCGCGCCGCCGAGCGCGGCGAGAAACAGCGGCCAATTCATCAGCCCGTCCATCCACGCCAACGCGCCCGCCGCCAACACCGAAATCGCCGACGCCGATAAACTGAACGGCCGCGCGATTTCGTAATACGCGCTCGCGCGGCGCCAAACTTTTTCGGGCAAGGACAAACGATTATCCAGCTTGGAACCCGGCGCGTGCGCGTCCGCAATGACAATCGCTTCGCCTTGCTTGACGCCGGGCGCCGGACGACTGGCAACCGAGCCGTACATTTCCGCCGCGTCCATTACGGCTTTGACCTGATCCGCTTCTTGCAGCGCCGGTTGCAGAATCGGCAGATTCATCCCCGCGTCGTGGAAACGCTGCGCGCCTTCCGCCACCTCTTCGCGCGTGCCGACGAGCATGAACGCGTCGAGCATCTCGTCGGGAATCAATTGCGCGGCGGTGTGATAATCTTCGGCGCGCCACGCCGCCGCGATTTTATTTTTCAACTCGACGTCAAAGCCGACTTGTTGCAGCGCAAAATCGGACAGCACGCTCATCATGTAAATAATGAACGGTTCGCGTTTCGCGCGATTCAACGCCTCGCGGCGCGACTTGTCCACGTGCGTAAATAAATAACCCACGACCTGCACCGCGTTCGCGTCGCGGCCCGCTTCCAGCGCGGCTTGCTGCAATTTTGGCAGCAGCCGTTTGAGATTGGGAATGGATTCGCAGGGCCGCGCGAGATAGCCGTCCGCTTTTTGACCCGCCAATTTCAAAAAGGGCGTGCGATACGCGGCGATATAAATTGGCACATGATGCACCGGCGGAAACATCGCCTGAATCGGCGGCAGATTCGGCGTCGCCGATGGGATGCGCTGCCCGTTCCACATGGCGCGCAGCGTGTCAATGGCTTGGCTCACGCTCGCGACGCCCGCGTCCGGATTGTACGGGATGCCCAATTGCGCGAGCCGCAGCGGCAGCGCGGTGCCCAAACCGAGAATGATGCGATTCGGCGCGGCTTCGTCCAACGCGCTAATCGTCATTGCCGTCAAAACGGGATGCCGCGTGTACGACGATAACGCGCCGAGCGCAATGCGAATATCTTTGACCTGATTCGCCAATGCGGACGCATACGTAACCGCGTCGCGTTCGTACAAACTATCGTGCATCCAAACCGAATGTAATCCTTTGCGCCGCGCCCATTCCGCCCATTCCACAATCTCGGAAATTTTGCCGCGCGATGCAAAACCAAAACCGACTTGTCGTGCCAGCTCTGCCATCTGACGCCTCCGTAAAAAACGTTTCGAACGCCTACCGTTTCAAATAGGTATCAAAAAATGCGACCACGCGCTGATTAAACAATTCCCAACCGCCGCCGATAAAGGCGTGCGCTTGGCGCGGATACTCATAGTATTCTACGTATTTTCCCTGTTTGTTCAATTCGTCACGAATCGCGCGCGACCACTCGGGCGGCGTCGTCGTGTCAATCTGTCCGATATGAATTTGCACCGGCGCGGTCACGTAGCGAAAATAATTGAGCGGCGAAAGCGCGTCCAGCATTTCCGGTTTGTTCGCCCAATACGCGTACGAATCCGTCAAATCTTGGTCCTCCTGCCCTGCGCCGCTCAATCCTCCGGCATAGCGGCGCACGCGCACATCCGCGCTCACCGGCGCATACAAGACGTACGCTTTGAGCATAGAGCTCACGACCATTGCGCGCGTGGCGACGCCGCCGCCCATCGAATGGCCCCACATACCGATGCGCGACGCGTCCGCGTACGGCAGCGACTTTACCGCCGCCGCCGCGTTCAACGCGTCAATCATGTAACCGGAACGAAACAGATTCAGACCGCTGTCCGAACGCGCATAGCCGCGAAAATCGGGCGAGATGGTGATGTAACCATTGCGCGCGAGAATGTCCGCCGGGCGATAGGTGTCGGAACCGGTGACATATTGCGACGGCGGAATATAGCCGTGATTCATAATCACGACGGGAAAGGGTCCCTCGCCAAACGGCACGTGCATCAAGCCGCTGATAGTCAAGCCATCCGACGGATATGTAATGTACGTGCGCGTGTACGCATCGGTGACGGTGATGGTATTGGTGATGCGAATTTGTCCGCCCGTATATTCGCGCGCGCGCAAGCCCTCGATCGTCACGCCAATTAAATCCGCGTGCGGCGTCGGCGTGGGCGTGCGCGTCGGCGTCGCGGTGCGCGTCGGCGTGGCGGTTGCGGTGAACGTCGGCGTGGGCGTTAAAGTTGCGGTTGGCGACGGAGTCTGGCTGGGCGCGAGCGACGCGGTCGCTTGAATTGCCGCGCGCGTCGAAAGCGCGCGCGGCGTCGGCGTCGCGCACGCGGCAAGTAGGATAAAAAGAAACGCGCTCACGCCGACCGCGCGCCATACAGTTTGCATCAATCCCTCACACGCAAGCGGAGCGCAAAGGAAAAAAGGCGTAACCTCAAGTATTGTGCGACGTGATATGTTCAGGTAAAATTTTGTACGTTACGCGCACCTGTCCCGGCGGGCGCGCGTATTCGTACTTGCCGTGATATTTTTCATTCAACGCGCAAATCGTTTCGTACGCGCCCACTTCGGTTTCCTCCACCACATGCCCGCGCACGAGCAGATAATGATAGGGGTCCGCGTCCGTAATAGCCATTGCCACCATGGGATGCTTTTTCAAAATTTTATCTTTGACGCGCCCGCGCGCCGTATTGATGATCAAGTGCGTGCCGTCCCAATCAAACCAGATGGGCGTCACTTGCGGCGTGCCGTCGGATAAAACGAGCGCGAGATATGCGAACGCTTTGGTCTCGCGCGCCAACATTTTTAAATCGCCTGTAGAAAATTGAACCATCCTGCCTCCCTGCAACCTGATAGTTTGGCGCTTGCAAATTCCAAATGGATTCAAAGATTCGACCTAAAGTATTTCCGCGCAAACGCTTGGTTTGGCGCGCCTCCTCTTGAAAACCGTTTGGAACGCTGGCTTGCGCCGAAAAAAAATTTACGTTAATCGGAAAAAATTTGCGTCGCCACAATGCGCGTGCCGTCCACCGAAACGCCCAACGCAATGCCGGTCTTGCGAAAATGCGGATTAACAATATTATCGTGATGCTCGGCGCTGTTAATCCAACCCGTCACAAACTGGTTGGCGATTTCATCGGGTCCATAGCGCGCATACACGGTCAAACCCGACGGCACGAGCGAACCCTGATTTTTTATTTCGGCGATATTTTCGCCCGCGAAAATAAAGTGATATTGTTTGCGCCGAATCAAATCTTGAAACGCGACGGTCTCGCGCTGCGGGTCTTGGTGCGAAAAATAAGCGCGCCGAATCATGTCATTGCTGCGGTCTTGGGCAATTTCGCTCAACGGCGCGTCCAACGTCAATGGCGGCAAATTGCGCGCGATGCGTTCGCGATTGATGCCGCGTTGAATCAACTGCACCACCGCGTTGATTTTTTCATTGGACGCGGCTGGCACGTTCGGCGCGGGCGTGATGGGCGGACTCGCCGCCTGCGTCAATTGCCCCAGCCAATTGTCAAAGCCCAAATCGTTTTCGGACGGAATGACGAGTTCGATGCCGACCTGCGGATTTTCAACGTCCACCGCGAGCGAAGGATATTGCGCTTGATTCGCTTTGATGAGCGCGCTCAGCGTAACGTCGTGTTCGAGCGCAATGTCGGGCAAAGAATCGCCGGGCTGCACGACATACGTTTGCGTCGCCGCGCAGCCAAACAAACCAAACAGCAAAACGCTGGCTATAATGCAGCGCAGCCCAATTTGCCCAAGTTTGCAGAAAAACATTCGGGTCATATCTTAATCAAGGAGCGTTCTGTATGGAATGGATTCTATTGCTCGCCGCCATTATCACCGAAGTCGCCGGCACATCGCTTTTGAAACTCTCGGACGGGATGCGTAATCTGTGGCCCACGCTCGGCTCGCTCGCGCTCTATCTCGCCAGTCTCGCCCTGCTCGGTCTCTCGCTCAACAAATTGGATGTAAGCGTCGCATACGCAATTTGGTCGGGCTTGGGCACCGCGCTGATTGTGATGATTGGAATTTTATTTTTGGGCGAGGCGGCGTCGTGGCAAAAATTATTATTCATCAGTTTGATTGTGATTGGCGCAATCGGATTGAATTTGACGGGCGAAGGACATTGAATTCCGCGTCGGGGCAAGCATTGACGTACCGCACGCGCGTCATGATTTCGCTGCGCAAAGGTCAATGCTTTGCCTCTATCGCTTCCAAAACGCCATACCCATCTCCGCCCAAATGATGCAGCGGTTTCACGCTTTTGTCCGCCAGCGTCCAGCGTTCGCCGTCAAACGCGAGTTCGTCCGCCGCCGCCGCGACGATTTCGGCAAAAAACAAGGTGTGACTGCCCAAGCGCAGCGTGTCCACCACGCCACATTCGAGATGGCCGATACATTCGACAATTAGCGGCGCGTTCACTTGTTTGCCTTCGTACAACGTCAATTTATTGGCGACAAATTTATCCACGTCCTCGCCCGACGTTTCCGCGATTTTTTTTACCGTTTCCAATAATGGGCGCGGCGGAATGTTCAACGCAAACTGTCCGCTCTTGACAATCAAATCGTGCGTAAAGCGCGCGGGATACACCGCCAGCGCCGCCATCGGCGGATTGTGGCTGCAATTCATCGTCCACGCCGCAACCATCACATTCGCCTTGTCTCGAAATTTGGCGGTAACAAGCGCGAGCGGGGCGGGTTGCAGCAAACGCGTCGCGCGCGCGAGGTCCACTTGAATTTTCGCCATTCTTATTTTTCCAACAAAATC
>JAJVIA010000088.1:10309-19850 GCA_022072245.1 Anaerolineae bacterium | reverse complement strand
ATGCGCGTTGGAACGAACCCGACCATCTATCTGCACAGCGACCACTTGGGCAGCACAAGCGCGACCAGTGGCGCGAGTGTGAGTTCGCAAAACTATTATGCGTTTGGGAACATCCGCAACACGACAGGCAGTGTGCCGACGGACTTTGGATTTACGGGACAACGGAGGGACGCGAGTGCGGGGTTGATGTATTATGGCGCGCGGGATTATGATCCTTATCTTAACCGCTGGACCAGCCCTGATTCAATTGTACCACAACCCAGCAATCCACAAGCACTCAATCGCTACGCGTACGCCTTCAACAATCCTGTCAACCTAATTGATCCGAGCGGGCACGCGCCTCAATTCCCCGGAGATGATCCCAATAATCCAGACCCCTGTGCAACGGACTGGCGCTGGGAGAACCGCTGGTATGAAGCGCATGGCTATACTTGGAATGATCGTAGAGATGACTGGCACATTGGAGGAGACCCCACATTCTACGATGAAGGCATCATGGATGAGGTGATTGGTGAAGCCGGAATCACCATTGTCACTCCAGCCACGACCGCCCAAAAGGAAGCCATTGCGCGTGGCGTTTCGATGTTTGGGCGCGCGCTTTCTGGGGGCGTGCCACAATTGCGTGAGTTACTCGGACGAACATCGGTCTTCATCGGTCCTCATAGCCCTGTCTTTTGTGGGTCAGGTGCGAATCCATGTTCACCGCCCAATTTGCCGAACATGACCCATGAAGTTTTTTTCCCAGAACAGGTATTTGTCAACTATGGCGTTAACATGCACATGAATGTAGTGCATGAGTTGGGACATGTCATAGATTGGCAAAGTCATATTGGTCTTGATCCGCAAGGCAACTTTGCCGGACGCTTTTCTGATGTGTGGTCTTACGAACCACTCACAACCTACGCTGCCACAGGCACATTCTCAAATTGGGAACGCTTTGCCGAGGCGGTTGCCGTCTATGTCTTTCGCCAAGATTATGCCCGAGTCGCGCAATTTCGAAATGTGAATGGCAATGACATTCAGGCACAGATGGATCGCATACAGGCATTGTTAGAAGGATGGTATTGATGTACCCCCGCATTACGATCTTCCTTCTGTTCGCCTTGTGGCTGTTTGGATGTACAACCACCCCCTCGCCGCGCACCTGCGCGGAGATCCTTGCCCCAGACCTCCGCGCGCTTTTGACGCAGCCGTTGTCCACCAAGGAAACGCGAGCGAAAATCGCGTCGCTCTATGATCTACCGCTGGACGAGGTGGGCGTATCGAGTGACGGCTTTGGCTGGAGAAAAGGCGGGATAGCCGGAAATCTCATTACAGAGCATCCCTTTGGTCTCAAGTCTCCTCCCGCCATCAGCATTGAATTCAAGGAACGTCCGCCAACAACACAGCAAGTCCTAGATTGTCTCGGCGCACCCGATACGTATCTATACTGGTACCACGCACCACCCGGAACAGGTTATCGTCCCATTCTTGACCTTGAATTGTACTTTGTCCAGCAGGGTATACGGGCGCGCGTCGCTCAACTGGGCGAACGGAATCAGCCTCCGCGCTTGGACGGCACGAACCCAGTTGTTGATTTGTATTACGTCCAACCGGATTCGCGCGCAAAGACGATGGAAGAGCTGACATTGCTAATTCCCTCAGAGCGCAAAGCCAAGATCAAACCCTGGCCGGGCAGTTGGCAGGACATTGTAATTGACATTGACCCATCCGCGCGTTAGCCGAGATAGGATGGGTTCTGCAATTGCGCCGCAGACAATTGCGGCATTACTGGAGTTTTCCTGTTCTCCGGTCCGTCTGTTGAAAGGTTGTTCGTTTCGCAGCGAAACAAAGAATCGCAACTCAGCGCTTGGCGCATACGCGCTACAACATCCATTCGAATCGCATCGCTGACCTGCGGTTGTGCCAGCGTCCCAACGAGTTTCATGAGTTCTGTGCGCGCGTGTTCATTCAACGGTTGCCTAACAATGGGCTCAGTTGGCGCCAGTTCCAACTTCTGCTCGACGTGCGCCATCGCCGCATAATAATCCTCTGCGACGGTCCGCTCATGCACGCGCGCATAGATCATCGTCGAGTTGAGTTCCTTGTGTCCCAGAAATTTCTGCAGCGACGTGACGCGGCAGCCCGCATTCAAGAGTTGCGTCGCACAGGTATGGCGCAAGCGATGCGGGTGTGCCTTGACGCCTACGCGCGCGCCCGCCATTTTCATGCGCCCGGCCAACAGACCCACTTTCAAGGGTTGATGGCGAAACACAAAGACATAGCCATCCGGACCTTGCCCGCGCACGGCAAGATACGCCTGCACTGCCTTCACGGTCGTGTCTGTCAAGTACACGGTGCGATCCTTTTGTCCTTTGCCCTGGCGGACGGTGAGTTTGCGCGCGCTCAAGTCGAGGTCTTCCAGCCGGAGTTCCTCCACTTCGCCCGAACGCATGCCCGCCTGCCACAACAAGTAAAAGGCGGCTCGATCCATGCGTGCATCGCGTTGCGACAGCCGTGGGTTGGGTTGAATGGTGCGCGCCTCGAAATGGTCACGCAATTTCCGCACTTGGTCGTCAGTGAGGAACCGGGGCAATGCGTCGGGTTCTTTCAAGTGCGGAATGCGAAACGACGAAACTTGTCCAACGCGTTACCGCACATGTCGGTCCATTCGGCGCTCAGTTGTTTGGCGCACACATACTCCCACGCACGTGCGACGTCTTGTTCGAGGTTAATTTGGGCGTGCGGTTTGAGATTGAGTCCGAGCACGTGTCCCGCCATGGGCAGATAGAGGCGCTGAATGACATATGGACTCAGCCCGCCGCCGCACAACCATTCGTGATAACATTCGAAGAGACGCACGTTCTCGGCGGGCCAGCAATGCGTCGGCTGCGGTTGGGGTATGCCATGTGCTACTCGCTTGTCATGCGCCCATTTGAGTGTCAGGTCATAGCGTTCCGCAAGCGTGGTCGGAGGTTTACGCCAGTTCATTGCCAATCCTCCAGCTTCGCACACGCGGCGTAGTAGTCGGCTTGGACTTGGCGGTCGTTCGCTTCGACATAGGTCTGTGTGGTTTCGAGCCAACGATGTCCCAGCAGTTTCTGGATGCTGGTGACGGGCACATCCGCCGAGAGGAGGCCATTGGCGAAGAAATGCCGCAAACGGTGCGCACTCAGATACACACCGGCGCGGTCGCGGTAACCCACGAGCCGCTTGTGAATCGCGGTGGTCGAGAGTCCCGCACCCAAATAGCTGAGAAATACATGCTCGGAAGGAAAGGAAGGTCGCGCCGCAAGGTAAGCGCGCAGCGCGCGTTCGGCTTGCGGCGAGAGGAAAACGGAGCGTTCACGCGAGCCCTTGCCGTGCGCGACAAGTCGCGGACGTTCTTCGTTCAGATACAGATCGGTGAGTTTGAGTTCCGCGACTTCGGCAATGCGCAAGCCGCAGCGCAGCATGAGAATGAACATCGCGCGGTCGCGCGCATCGTGAATTTGGGCAAAGAACTTGGCGAGGTCATCGTCCGCGACGGGACGCGGTAGGCGCTGCGGCTCTTTCAAGCAGTGGCGATGCGGCAGAACAGGGCAAGGTAGTTCGGGCTCTTCGTCAGCGAGAAAGTGGTAAAAGGATTGGATCGCTGCCAAGCGGCGGTTGATGGTCGCAGGTTTATATCCACGTGCGGCTTGCGTTGTGACAAAGCGGTCGACTTCATGGAACGTGACGGTACTGGGCGAGCAATCGCCGACCAGGGCAGCAAATTGTTTGAGGTCATAGGCGTAATCGCGCCACGTGCGCGCGGTGGCATTGCGACGGCGCATCCAGTTCACGAATGACTCAATCTCGGCTAACATATAGAAACCTCCTGTCGGGTGGAATATTGGGCTGGGCAGCCTGATTCTACTCGCAGGAGGTCTCAAACCTCGATTGGAGTCGAACTGGTTAAGATAAGTGTTCGACGCTGGGACGGTTTGTGAGCGCGGATACGGTGGCGCCGAGCGCGGGGAATCCGCAGAGTTTGAATACGCCGCGTGATGCAAAAAAAAGCAAACCGCGTCCAGAACGGTTTGCTTTTTTTTTTCTCCCCATTATTCAGGCGTGAAATTCCATCCCACGCATCTACGGCGCGGGCGTCGGATTTGTATTGATCGTCGGCACGATGCCCGGCCCCGGCAGCACAATCGTCGGCGCCGAACCCTCTGTCGTAAAGATTACCTTGTCGGTCGCTTTGAGCGCGTTCGCGTTCGCCTGCGCGATTTGCATTTGTAGATACGCAGGGTTCGCCGCATACAACGCGGCGAGCGCGCTGGTTTGCGCCAAATCCGCTTTCGCTTTTTCGGCTGCTGCTTGAGCCGCCGCTCTATTGATTTCCAAATCCTTTTGCGCGGCGAGTAAATCGTTCGCCTTTTGCGTTTCAATCACCGCTTTTTGCGCGGCAAGTTTTTCTTGCTGCAATTTTGCCAACGCCGTTTGCTGTTTCGCTTCCTCTTGAATCCGCGCTTGCGCCACCGCCACCTCGCCGCGCTGTTTCGCCTGCTCGGCTAACGCTTGCGCCTCGGCGCGCAATTTATCCTGCTCGGCTTTTTCGGTCTCGAGACGACTCTTGGTAATCGCGTCCAACAACGCTTGCACTTCGGCGCCCAAGACAATGTTTGGCACCGTCACATTATTGATTTGCAAACCGTAATTCGTGGCGAGCCGCGACAATTCATCGTCAATACAGTTACGCAATTCATCGCGCGCCGTTCCGATTACATTATTTTCAAACGTACGCTGCCCCACGCACACCTTCATCGCCTGCCGCGCCAACGCTTCGACGCGCGCTTTGGTCGCGTCATCATTCAAATAAACGTCCGAATACGACGCCCAGTTGTTGCGAATCAAATCCGCCTGCGCGATCGTCGGACGAAAAATATCGCCCGTCACAATCACGCCCACACGTTGTTTATCGCTCGTAATAATTTCGTCGTCCTGCACGGAAAACGGAATCGCGGTTTGACCAACGTGTTTCAATTCCACATACAAACCCGCGTCGGTGTACAAACCGGGGCCCACAATCGCCGCAATTTGACCGTTCCGAAACTGTACGCCGACCTGATTTTGTTCGACCGGCACCATGAAATAAACAAAGCGGCTGGCTAGAAACGCAAGCGCGCCGAGCCCCACCAACACGACCAACAGAATTGCAATAACTCGTCCGATACGCATAGCTGTCGGGTCCTTTCCAGAAGTGAATCGTGATATTGTCCTGCGCGGATTCGGTCCGCCCGCCTCATTCGGGTCGCGGGCAGATTTATTGCCGGGAGGAAATTGTCGCATCGCCCCTCCTTGATTGAATTAGCGGTATTATATCAAGTACGCATAACGCGCCAACAAGTTACAGGTCATTTTCAAAACCTTGCTAAACGCGCGGCGCGCCCTTTTCCGACGTTTGGCTCGCAAACGCCTGCGGCTGCGGACGCGTATTGAAATACGTAATAATGGCGACGCCCGCGACAATGACGGCGGACGCGAGCAGCGTGAGCGGCGTAATTTCTTCGCCCAATAAAGCCCACCCCAACAAGACCGCGACCACCGGATTGACATACGCATACGTGGAAACTTTGGCGGGCGTGCTGACCTGTAACAAAAAGACGTACGCGCTGAATCCCACCAGCGAACCAAAGAGCATCAGATACAACAACGCGAGCCACGATTCGGTCGAAACTTGGGCGAACGAAAAATTTTGGTATTCGCCGAGCGGCAGCGCCATGCCCATCAAAAAAATTCCGCCCAGCAGCATTTCCATCGCGGTCAACATCAGCGGATTATCGGGAATGGCGGCGTGCCGCGAATAAATCGAACCGAGCGACCACGCCACACTGGCGAGCAGCATAATTGCCACGCCGACATAATTGAGCGGACGGTCCAAACCCAACGCGGCGGGACCCACCAATAGCGCGATGCCGACCAAACCCAACGCAATGCCGGTAAATTCGCCGCCTTTGGGTCGAATGCCGCCGGGGCGCGCCCAATCCATCAACACCATCCACAACGGCACCGCCGCAATCATTAACGATGCGAGACCGGTGGGCACCATCGTTTCAGCCCACGAGACGCTGCCGTTGCCCAGACCCAAAAGCAAAATGCCGACAATCAACGCCGAACGCCAATGAATCAACTTGGGCAGCGGTACGCCGCGCCATCGCAAAAACAAAAACATGATTCCGCCCGCAATGATAAAACGAATGCCCGCCATGATATGCGGCGGCAGCGTTCGTACCGCGATGGCAATGCCAAAATAAGTTGAACCCCACACAAGATAAACGGCGGCAAAGGCGGCGAGGACCAACCAGCGCGGCGCAGTGGATGCGCGCGCGTGCGGGGCAGTCTCGGTATTCATCCGCCGCTCCCGTCGCGCAAGCCACAACCCCCAAAGCGCCCTGTCGTTTCTATTTTGCCGCTGCGCTCGAACGCCGTCCGCGTCACAAAGCGCGGCGCGCCGCGCGCAAACAATTTCAATTCTTTGACGTCAAACTTGCCTATCATCCAACGCGTCTCCCTTTTTTTACAGAATGACAGCCATTGTCGCCCAATGCGCCAATTTGTCCAACACACGCCGCGCGCCGCGTACACAAAAAAACGGCGAAAGAGTTTCCTCTTTCGCCGTCGGCTTAGGCAGCGGTGGGCTGCTTGCGGGGGCGGCCGCGTTTCGCTTTCGGTTTGGTTTCTGCGGGCGCCGGACGCGGACCCAATTCGGGAATGTACGGCTGCGGCGAGGTATAGAGTTGAATCCGTTCGTTCGCCAATTCTACATATTCCGGCGAAACTTCATAGCCGATGTAATGCCGCTGCGTCATGCGCGCGGCAATCGCTGTCGAGCCGCTGCCCATGAACGGGTCCAGCACAATATCATCCACGTTCGTGTACAACAAAATCAATCGCAGCGGCAGGTCGAGCGGAAACGGCGCGGGATGCGCCAGCCCTTTGGTTTTGTGCTGAATCTTTTTGCTCTGCGAACCAAAGCGCCAAATGCTGCGCGCCGTATCGCGAATCGCTTTTTTCGCGGTGCCGTTCTTGTGCCAAATGCTGCGCGTCCAATCTACAAATTCCTGATTGGTGATGCCGGTGTGATTGCCGCGCGTCCACGGTTCTTCCAAACGCATCGTCTCTTTGGAAAAAACCATGATGTATTCGTGCGTATCGCGCAGCGTCGGATTCGAAGCGCGCGCGAAACTGCCCCACGCGGTCGAGACGCCCGCCGTCGCGGACTTGTCCCAAAGAATTTCGCCGCGCATGAGCAAGCCCAAGTCGAGGCATTGTTGAATGATGAACGAGTGTAAGGGAATATACGGATTGCGTCCCGTATTGGCGACGTTGATGGCGAGCCGCCCGCCCGGCACCAGTACGCGTTGACATTCGCGCCACACCATCCCTAAAAATTCCAGATAGCGTTCGAGCGGTTCGCGGTCTTGATAAAAATTATATTTCTTGCCGACATTATACGGCGGCGAAGTGACGACGAGTTGCACGGAATTGTCGTCGAGCTCTTCCATGAAACGACAATCCGCATTGTAAATGACATCCAATTCCATTGTGCGGTAGGCGCAAGTCATCACGTTTGCGGCGCGAGGGACGTTGAACGTGATAACGTGCGAGGGCGCATCGGTTCACGTTGCGGACGCAAACAGTGCGGCGGGCGTGACCGGATGCGGCGGGCGTCAAGCCGGCCCGCGCGCGCGGCGCGTTATGTGGGAAACGCGTCGCGCCGCGCATTGGCGCGGTGTGACAATGGAAACTAGCGCTTGCGTACGAGAACGCGGCAGCGCGCGCCGCTTACTTTTGTCGTCCGCTTTTTTTCGCAGCGTGTGTGGGTCACGCCGCGCCAGCGCGCGACAAATTTATTCTCGTTCTTGCGTTACTGCGCGGATTCTAACACAGGCGCGCGCGGCGCGCAATAGAACTGATGTTTTCGGATATTTCGCGAAACAATCAAAATAGCCAAACGACGCCGCGCGTCGTTCACGCGTGAATGTGCGTGCCAAAGGGAATGGGTTCGCCCGCCAACGCGGGCGCAAGCTGCGCGGCGCTAGCGGCGAGAATGTGAATATGCAATTGGGGAAAGCGCTGCGCCAGCGCGACGCTGCGCGCCAATTTATCCATCATGCCGCCGGTCACGTCATAGCCGTGCGACGCGCCGACTTGGGCGCGCTGCATCGCCCAAGTCGCAGGCGTAATTTCACGAATCAATTCCGCATCGGACTGCCGCATGGGGTCGGCGCGATAAATGCCGCCCACTGCGGTGGTGTACACCAAACGCGTCGGCTGCAAAATGGGCGCGAGAAATGCAAATTGCGCGTCGGTGGAAATGATTGACCTGGCGCGCGTCTCGTCGAACGCCACATCGCCATAAATGAGCGGAACCAGACGATGCGCGAGCGCGAGGCGGATATTGGCGTAATCCAAATGAATCAATTCGCCATCGCGCGTGCGCGCGGACGCCGATGGCTGAAAAGAGACGACGGGAACAGCTTGTTGCAAAAAAATATCCGTGACGAGCCGATTCAAACGCGCGGCGGACGCGCTCGTTTCCGCATAGGCGCGCCAATTGTCCGGCTGCGCGTATCCAAATTTTTTCGCCGTGAAATGACCAAACGAGCCGCTGCCGTGTCCCAGCAAAATCGCAAGCGCCGGATTTCTTGCGCGCGCGTCAAACACCGCGCGCGCCAATTCGCGTATCACCTCCGGTTTCGGCGCGGCGGGCTGCGTTTTATCCGTGATGGCGGAACCGCCCAATTTAAGAAATATCAAAAAAAAAGAACCCAAGCGCTTTGCACGCGCAACGCGTGCAAAGCGCTTGGCGCGAAAAACTTATTCGACAAATTCGTCCTGGCCGCGCGCGACATGAATTTCTTCGGACTCGACTTTGCCGTCGAGCAAATGCACCACGCGGTCCGTTTGCGCGGCGACGGCGGGGTCGTGCGTGACCAACACAAACGTCTGCTGCGTCTCGCGATTGAATTGGCGCAAAAGTTCAATCACCGCGCGCGAAGTTTTACTGTCCAATTCGCCCGTGAGTTCGTCGCCCAACACAATCGCGGGTTTGGTCACGATGGCGCGCGCGACCGACGCGCGCTGTTGTTCGCCGCCGGACATTTCGGCGGGACGATGCTGCGCGCGCTGTTCGAGACCGACTTGTTTGAGCGCTTCCAACGCGCGCGCCTTGCGTTCACCGCCTTGTACGCCGGAATACTTTAACGGCAACATCACATTTTCGAGCGCGGTCAGCGTCGGCAGCAAATTAAAATGTTGAAACACAAAACCGATTTTCTCGCGGCGGATTTTGGGCAGCTGGCTTTTGGGCGCTTGGGCGACATCAATCCCGTCAATAATGACAGCGCCGCTCGTGGGGCGGTCGAGACAACCGAGCATATTGAGCAGCGTAGATTTGCCGCTGCCCGAACGTCCCATGATTGCCATGAACTCGCCGCGTTCCACCTTGATATTCAAACCATCCAGCGCGTGAACGATGGCGTCGCCCATCTTGTATGTCTTGACCAGCTCGCGCGTTTCTACGATTGGCATTTTG
>JAJVIA010000088.1:0-10209 GCA_022072245.1 Anaerolineae bacterium | reverse complement strand
ACTGCTGAAATTCTACTTTGACCGTCATACCCCAACGCAACGCGGGGTCTTGGGCGTCGAGCAGAATCGTGACCGGATACGACACATCGCCCGATGCCAACATGACGGATTGGTCGGCGACCTCGCTCACTTTGCCCGTCAAGGTTTTATCGTTAAAGGCATTAACGCGAATCGTCGCGCTTTGACCGGGCGTCACTTTGGCGGCGCCAAATTCGTCGAGGTCGGTTGTTTCAATTTTCAGATTCGACAAATCCGCAATCGTTATGACGGGTTGGCCCGGCTGCGCCAATTCGCCTTCCCGAATTGAAATGTCCGTAATCGTGCCGTCCATCGGCGCGACCAATGTCGCTTTGGCGAGCTGCGCCTGCGCTTGTTCCACCGCCGTCTTGGCTTGGTCCACGCGTTTTTCGGCGACGGCAATATCTTCGGGCCGCGCGCCGCGCTTTTTCAAATCCAATTGCGCTTTGGCGGAATCGGCTTGCGCTTGCGCCTGCGCGATGTCTTCGGCTTTGGGTTGGTCTTGCAAACGCTGCAAATTCGCTTGGGCTTGCGCCAACGCCGCTTGCGCTTGCGCGACGCCGGCTTGGGCTTGCGCCAACGTCGTCGCGTCGGGATTCACCGCTTTGTTGTAATTCGCCAACGCGATTTGATAATCTTGCGTCGCTTGCTGCAATTGTAACGCGGCGGGCGTTTGCGCGATAAAGGGATTGCTCGCGCCGCCCGCGCGGTCATACGCCGCTTGCGCGACATCGAGCGCGGCTTTGGCTTTAGCCAATTGCGAATTCAAGATTTCCAATTCTTCTTTGGTGGGGCCATTTTTAGCGCGATTGTACGTCGCCGCCGCGCTATTGTACGCGCTCTGCGCGCTTTTCACGCCCGCTTCCGCCGCCGCCAAATCTTCCGCCGCCGCCGGTTTTTTGGCGCGCTCTAGCCCCGCCAGCGCGCTGTCATACGCCGCTTGCGCCGCCGTAATTTCTTCATCCGACGCGGGCGTCTTGGTTTGCGTCAAAGTCGCTTCCGCCAACGCCAACGCGTCCTGCGCGGTTTTCACTTGCAATTGCAAATCGCTCGTATCGAGCAGCGCCAACGTATTGCCCTTTTTGACTTGCTGCCCTTCTTTGACGGGCAGCTGGCTGACCGTTCCGCCGATGGTGAACGCGAGGCGCGCGTATTCTTCCGGGACCACTTCGCCTTTGGCGGTGACCAACGCTTCGGAAAGCGCAACCGGAGTGGGCGCGGCGGTTGGAGTGGCTGCGCCGCCGCACGCCATCGTCAACACGCCGATACTTGCGAGCGCCGCGCCCAAGCCAAACAGTTTGAGTTTCATTGTAATCCTCCGCTATGTGGGAATAGGTAGAAAGTTGCGCGCCGCGCGCAATGTAATGCGGCGCGCGCGCTGCTACGGGGTCCCATGATTTCCATTTCGTTTTTCTTCGCCGACAATCTCGCCGTCGCGCATCCGTATCACGCGGTCGGCTTGAGACAACATTTCGGGGTCGTGCGTGACAAATACAATACTGCCATGCCCGCGATATTGCGCGAGCAAATCTACCACTTGATGCCCCGTCGCCTGGTCAAGCGACGCGGTGGGCTCGTCCGCAAAAATAATCGCCGGCTCGTTAATGAGCGCGCGCACAATCGCTACGCGTTGGCGCTGCCCGATGGACAATTGCCACGGCAAGCGCTGGCTCTGCTTTTCCAAACCCAATTCCGCAATCAAGGCGCGGGCGCGTTCGCGCGCGCCGGGCGATTGTTCCAACGCGCCGACCATGATATTTTCAAACACGGACAAATAGTTGATTAAAAAGTGTTGTTGAAAAATAAAACCGTAACGCGTGCGGCGGAGTTGAATGAGTTTGTCGTTGCCCAAATGGCGATACGCCTTGCCGTCAAAACTGACTTCGCCTTCACTCGCCGTTTTGAGACCGCTCAACAGATACAAGAGCGAAGATTTGCCCGAACCGGAGGGTCCAACCAAACCTAAAAATTCGCCTTGCCGTACGACGACATTGGCGCGTTTCACCGCATACGTCATGCCTTCGCCGTTACGATAAATTAAACTGACATCTTGCGTTTCTAACATTAATCGCGTCTTTCAATCATTTGCATCGGGTCCAATTTTCGCAGCTGCCACAAAACCGTGCCGGCGGAAAAGAGTCCGACCATAATTGGAATGGGAATGGTAAATTGGAGCGCGCGCCAATTCAAGACGCTCAGCGCCACGCCGCGCGGTTCAAAGACGAACGCATTCAGGACGCCATAAATAAATTGCGAGAACAGAATCCCAAATACCCACGCCATCAAAGTGAGCAGCAGCGCTTCCAGCAGCGCGCGGCGAATCACAAAGGAACGCGCATAGCCAATGCCGAGCAACAATCCAAATTCATTGGAGCGGTCCAAAAAATAGATAAAGTTGAGCAGCCCCGCCAGCAACGACAAGACCAAAACGACAATGCTATTGATGGTCCATACGATAGTGTCCATCGAAGCAAAATCTTTTGCAAAGGTCGCCAACTCGGCGGTATAAGTGTACGGATGCACCATTGCGGGGTCGAGTTTGGCAATGTCATTTTCCGCCGCGGCTTGCGCGCCCACGCGCGGCAGCGCCAGAACGGAACGCGCCCGACCGCGAAAATCGCCGCTCTGCGAAACAAATTCGAGCGACGCCAACGAGAGCTGCGTGGGTCCATCCAACACGCCCACAATTTCAAATTTGCCCGGAATAAATTCTTGCTCGTCGTTGGCGGGGTCAATGACCTCGCCGAGCCGAAAGCCGCGCGCGCCCATCAAACTTTTGTGCAGCGCGATTTGATTCGTTCCCGTGCGCGGCAGGCGCCCCTGTACCAATTTCAAATCGAACGCTTGCATGAGAATCGGAAACGCTTCTTGATTGACCGCGTAAATGTGCGCGCTGGTTTGCCCCGCCAACGTCGGCATGTACGTCGCAAAGCGAATCGTCGGATACGTTGCCGCGATGTTGGGATTGCGCGTCAGGTCGCCCCGGATATTGGCGTCAACGCCGGTGTATCCTTCCGCCGCGTTCGGCGAAATCATTGCCGCGCCGCGATACACCTCGACTTTGGACACCGCCGACGCGCTAATCGAACCGGTCAAAACGCCGGTCAACGAAATTCCAAAGACGGCGAGCGCAAGCACAATAAATACCGGCGCAAGCTTGACGCGATTGCGATAATAATAAGTAAAAACGGAAAGAGGGTTCATCAACAATCACACCGCATCCATCATCAATCCCTACGGTCAATTACCGCCACCGGGTCGAGCCGCGTCAATTGCCACAGAATGGTCGCAATCGAAAAGAGCCAGACGAAAAGCGGGACGGGCAGCGTGCCGAGCAGCAAACGCAAATTGAAAATTGAAAGATGCGTGCCTTGCGGCGCAAAGACCAAAATATCGAGTATTTGATACACCGCCACCGACAAAGCCATGCCCAAAAGCCACGCGACGACGGTGAGCGCCAACGCTTCCAGCGTCACGCGCCGCACCAAAAAAGAACGGCTAAAGCCAATGCCCGCCAAGATGCCGAATTCGCTCGTGCGCTGACGAAAGTAAATCATATTGAGCAGCCCCACGCCAAGCGAAAGCACCGTAATAATGACGACGTTCAACGCCGTCACCAGAGCATCGTATTGATTCAAGGTGCGCTCGATAAATTGATTCCAATAGTCGGGCGTTTGAATCGTCGCGCGTTCCGTTTTTAACGCGTCGAGGTCCGCCGCCAAACCATCCATTTCGCCCGCGCGCGGAATCAAAATAATTTCATTGGGCGTTTTTCCGTGCGAAAGGCGGTCCAGCGCGACGAGATTCAAAACCGTTTTCCCGCCAATGACGCCGACCACGCGCCATTTGCCATCTAAATTGTCTTCACGATTCAAGTCGCGCCCAATCTCGTCGCCCAATTTCAAACCGCGCGTTTTCATAATGGAATCGTGCAGCGCCACTTCATTTTCGCGCGCGCCCGGCAAACGTCCTTCCAACAAGGTCGTGTCCGTTGCCTGCAACATCCGCGGCATGAGTTCATCGCTCGCGCCAAAAATTACATAATTGGTTGGAATCCCAAGCACCGTGCCATAAATATACGACGTTTGAATCGGCGCATACACATCCAAATGTTGGCTCTGGCGCACGTCGGCGCGCAAACCCGTATCGAGTTGATAATATTTTTTATTGTAATTCGGACCAATCACCACAAAATGATAATAGGGCGAAACAAAACCGCGCATCCCGTCAAAAATCGTCGCCGTCAAGACCAGCGTCAAGGAAATGCCAAAGACCGCCAGCGTCAAAATTCCCAGCACGGGCAGCGCTTTACGTTTATTGCGCGCGTAATAGATAAAAATAGATAACGGATTCATGGATAATGAAAGCGAAAAGAGCGCGTAGAGCGCATGCCCACGCGCCCGGCGTCCCGCATCTTGCTCTTGGCGGCGCGAGCTCGACCTACGCTTCTTCGCGCAGCGCGACGACCGGGTCCAAACGCGACGCGTTCCACGCGGGGACAAGCCCCGCAAGCGTTCCCAAACCGACAGCCAAACCAATGGCAATCAGCGCGAGCCGCGGCGTGACTTTGAAAATTTCCGAACCGCCCAACGCTTCCGCCGCGCCGATATTCAAAAGCGCCGCCATGCCCCAGCCGAGCAGAAAACCAATCGCGCCGCCAAGCAGACCAATCGTCGCCGCTTCCAATAAAAATTCGCCAATGATATTGCCGTTCGTCGCGCCGATGGCTTTTTTCAAACCGATTTCGGGCGTGCGTTCGGAAACGCTCATCACCATCGTATTGACGACGGCGAGGCCCCCAATGATTGCCGCCAACACGGCGCTGCTCAAGAGAATGGCATTAAAGACCGCCAACGCTTGTTCAATCGCGTCCAGCTGTTCGTCCAGCGTTTGCACTTTGACATTGCCCACCGCGTCTTGAATCGCGGCGGCGAGCGCGGTCGCGTGCGCGGGGTCTTCGGGAACCACGTTGATTTGCGTAATCAAGTTGGGACGCTTGATCGTCTTTTGCACAATCTCGAGCGGCGCAATCAACCAACCATCGGGCGCGGTTTGCGTCTCTTTGAGCAAACCCACAATCTCAAAATCCTTGTCGCGCCAATTCAAAATACTGCCGACCTTGAGTTTTTCTTTTTTCGCAATGCTCGTGCCAATGACCATCTGATACGTGTCGCCGCGCTGCAACCAGCGGCCTTGCGCCAAATCCTCCGGCTTCCACAATTGATTGATTTGTTCCGGCGGTATTCCAATCACCTGGTCGGGCGGGCCAAAACTCGCGCCGCTCAAGCTTGAAAAAAAAGTTGCAAGTTGCGGCGCGGCCGTTTTTACGCCGCGCACGCGCTCGATGCGTCCCACATCCGCTTGCGAAAGCGTCGCGCGCAAGCCGCCTTTGGGCGACACGATAATAGCTTCGCCCGCGCCCGCGCGCGCGTTATCAATCATGGCGTTAAAATATTCGGTCATGGAACCCATCACCGTCACGGCAAAAACGCCGACGACGATGCCAAAGATGGTGAGACCGGTGCGGACTTTGCGTCGCGCCATATTGCGAAGAATCTCAAACATTTCAAGTGAAAAGCTAAAAGTCAAAAGCTAAAAGTATCGTTCGTTGTATTCACTTTTAGCTGTGAGTTTTTTACTTTTAGCTTATGAATCTACGCGCAGCGCTTTAACCGGGTCCAAACGCGCGGCGCTCCACGCGGGATAGAAACCAGCCAACATCCCCAACAACATCGCAAACCCAATCGCAACAAGCATCAAGCGCGGCGTGACGTTAAAAATCGCGCTGCCGCCCATCGCTTGCGCCGTGACAAGATTCAACAGTCCCGCCAAGCCCCAGCCCAACAGCAAACCGATGACGCCGCCCAAAAATCCAATCACCGCCGCTTCCAATAAATGTTCGCGCACGATTTCGCCATCGGTCGCGCCCACCGCTTTTTTCAAACCAATCTCATGGCGGCGTTCGTTCACGCTCATGATCATTGTATTGATGACCGCCAAGCCGCCGACGAACACGGCAAGCACCGCGCCGCTCAGCATAATGATATTAAACACAGCCAGCGCTTGCCGCGCTTGGTCAATCGCTTCGGTGGGCGTAAGCGCCTGGACATTCTCGACATTGGCGCGGATATTTTCCGCAATCGTATCCACCCACGCGGGATTTTCGGGCAGCACATACATCGCGGCAATCAAATCCGGCGCTTTAAGCAAACGCCGCGCCGTATCAATATTTACCAGCGCCAAACTGTCCGGCGTGGTCTGCGTCGGATTCATTATGCCTACGACCACAAAATCGCGGTCGTGATAACGAATCGTACTGCCCAGCGTCAATTTACGTTTTTTGGCAATCTGCGAACCGACGACCGTTTGATATTCATCGCCGCGTTCCAGCCAGCGCCCCTTTTCCAACGTGACGCTGGGGAACAGCGCGCTAGAATATTCTGGCGGCACGCCATACACAATATCGGGAATGCCGAGCGAAACGGCGTCCAGTTCATCAATCGTATCGGTCGTAATCGGAATCACATCGCGCACGCCCGCGATGCGGCGCACGCGGCGCTCGTCCCCCGTCGTGAGAATAGATTCAAAATCATTATTCTTGGGCGAGACGACGATATTTGTGCCGAGCAAATTGACGGCGTTATCCACCAACGTATTGAAATACTCGCTCATCGAACCCATCACCGTCAAGGCGAGAATGCCAATGACGATGCCGATGATGGTCAGAGTCGTGCGGAGTTTGCGCCGCGCCAAATTGCGAAAGATTTCACTCATCAGCTGCTCGATTTGCAAAATAAAACCCGAAGCTGTCGAGAATTCCGCTTCGGGTCTGTCCTAGACTGCCGAACCAAAACATGCGTTCCGCGTAACCTGTGGAATGGTACGCAAGAGAATTCTGATGTCAACTTTGACGAGGAGAATTACCGCCAAATTTAATACGTTCTTGCCGCAAAATGGATACACCGCGCGTCTTGCGCCACAATAAAAGCGGCGTACTATCCATCGCGTTTTCGGGCAATCGAAATTCGACGCGTCAATGGCGCGCGCGCATCAGGCGTTCTTGCGCCGCGTCCAGCGTTTCCAATTTTTTCGCAAACGCGAACCGCACTTGGGTTTTTCCCAAGCCGGGCGTGTGATAAAAACTAGACCCCGGCACCACCGCGACGCCGACCTGCTTTGTCAGATATTCCGCAAATTGAAAATCGTCCATCTCGCGCGCCCATTCCGAAAAATCCGCCAAGACATAATACGCGCCTTCGGGCGCCGTCGCGCGCAATTGCGCCTGTTCCAACAGCTCCATCATTTTCGCGCGGCGCAGACGATAATCGCGTTTCAATTGCGCGTAATATGCGTCGGGCATGGACAGGGCGGTCACGGCGGCGCGCTGCAATGGCGCGGGCGCGCAAATCGTCATAAAGTCGTGTACCGTTCGCACGGCGGGGGTTAAGGTTTCGGGCGCGCACGCATAGCCGAGCCGCCAGCCCGTCAGCGCAAACGTTTTGCCCAAACCGCCGATGGTGACGGTGCGTTCGTACATCCCATCGAGCGTCGCCATCGGAATATGCGCGCGGTCCACATAAAAGATTTGGTCATAGATTTCGTCGGTGATGCAGATTGCGTCAAACTCGCGACATAACGCGGCGACGCCCTCCATTTCCGCGCGCGTCAAGACGCGGCCCGTCGGATTGTGCGGCGTGTTCAAAATAATGGCGCGCGTTTTTTTGGAAAACGCGCGGCGCAAGCGGTCCAAATCCAACTCGTAGCGCGGCGGTTCCAAAGCGACAAAGACGGGCTGCGCGTCCGCAAACACGCACGCGGCAAGATAATTTTCGTGATACGGTTCGATGATAATGACCTCGGCGCCGGAATGAACCGTCGCCATCAGCGTCGCGACAATCGCTTCGGTCACGCCGCAGGTCACGGTGATATGACGCGTCGCGTCATACGCGAGCGCGTACCATTTCTGCATATAGTTTTGAATCGCCTGCCGCAAATCGGGGTCTCCCCACGAGACCACATACTGATTAAAACCCTCGCCGAGCGCGCGCTGCGCGGCGGCAATGATTTCGGGCGCCGGCGCAAAATCGGGAAAACCTTGCGAGAGATTGACCGCGTTATGTTGAATCGCCAAGCGCGTCATTTCGCGAATCACCGATTCGCGGAGCGGCCCAAGCCGCTGACTGGGAAGAATCATAGTTTCGTCAAACTGCCTTTGCAATCCAAACGCCGTGGTCGTCAATCCACCCCTGTTCGAGCAGCGTCGCAAATAAATTCAGGGCGCGCGGATAGCGAAGACCCAAATGGCGTTGGAGAATTTCGGATGTAATAGCGGGATAGATTCGCGCAAGCGCAACGGCTTGGGCGACGAGCGCATCGTTCACCGCCACAGCTTCTTTGACCGTTTCCTTGCGCGGTCTCGGCGGCGGCGTCCACGTTTCGCGTTTGCGCGGTTTCGTTTTGGGCGCGGCGCGTTTCTTGGGCGCCGCGCGACGCGCGGACGCAGGCGTTGCGCGGCGCGCGTCATAGCGCGCGCGCGCTTGCGGGTCGCTCAGGATTTGGTACGCCTGATTCAGCGCGCGCATTCGTTCGTGCGCGTCGGGCGCGCGGTTCACGTCGGGGTGATACTTGAGCGCCAAGCGTTTGTACGCCGATTCAATGACTTCGGGTTCGGCGTGAGGCGCCACTTGTAAAATATCGTACAGGTCGGTTTCCATCACGGGCTGACGATTCATTCACGGATTCGCCGCGAACATTTCGAGCGCGGTTTCAAACGGTTCGGCGGTAATGGCAAAACTGCCGGTATAGGGCGTGTCGAGCGCCAAAATAATAAATAGCGTAAAACCCAAACCCATCGCCAGCAGCGCGGTCAAGACATAATGCAAGCGCGCATTCTTGGCGCCAAAGATGGCGGTAAAGCCCACCATGAACAAACCGCCGCCGAGCAACAAAACCCACATGGGACGCGGAATTTGGCCGCGACTCGCCTGCAAACGCAAACGGCGAAACGCGTTGAGCGCTTCGATATGTTCGACGGCTTGCGCGTATAAAATTTCATCGCGCGCGGCGGGGACTTGGGTGTCGCGTTCAAAGCGCGTCAATTGCAGCAGCGCGTTCGCGGTGGCATCGCTTGCGCGCGCGCGCGCCATTTGGGGCCATTCGTCATTCACGGCGGCGCGCGCGTAATTGACGACGTCGCTTTTTAACGGCGCGCCGGCGGCTTGGGGCAAGGCGCGTCCGATATTGTACAGCGACACCAGCGCGTTGGCTTCGCGTTCCACCGCCGCGCTCGTCGCGTCATATTGTTCCCACACCAAAAAGACCGCGAACGCCAACATGACCGCATACACGACGCCGAGCATCTGATAAATGTATCCGATAATGTCGTTATGCTCGCGCAACATTTCGACATTGAGAAAACGGCGCGCGAGCCACACGCAGACAAGTCCGAGCAGCGCGCACAAAACAAGAATCGCAATGGCGAGCGGAATGTTGGGGAGATTATTGAGAA
Source organism: Anaerolineae bacterium (assembly GCA_022072245.1). GTDB lineage: Bacteria > Chloroflexota > Anaerolineae > UBA4142 > SHND01 > SHND01. Next base: position 683 of record JAJVIA010000088.1, on the reverse strand, counting down.
AATCGTGAAGCATAAGTTGAACGCAGCACAGAATATACAAGAACGCGTTACACGTCAAGCCGAATTTGACGGATGCAACTATCGCGCTATAATGTTTTCTTGCAGTTCAATACTGCGGGGTGGAGCAGTGGCAGCTCGTTGGGCTCATAACCCAAAGGTCCCCGGTTCGAGTCCGGGCCCCGCTACTCGGAAGGATCAAGGCAGAAGGATCAAGAACTGACTTGTCCTTTTTGCCTTTTTTTCTTTTCCGCTTGTTCTGGCGAGATAGCTCAGTTGGTAGAGCAAACGGCTCATAATCGTTAGGTCTCGGGTCCGAGTCCCGATCTCGCCATAAGAAAATCCCCTTTTGAGAGGGGATTTTTTTTATGCCCGCGCGCTTTGGACAGAGCAAACTATATCCTCGCGTTTGGTCTTGAGTTTTTGACGCGGCGGATTGCGGTGTCTGAAAATACGACGCAGGGCTAGCAAAGTCAAGCGCGGGACCAAGACCCCAAGTGTTTTGTGGCAAACATAGCTATCGAGTCGCGCGACGCGACGAAAACACTTGGGGTCTTGCGGACAATGCGCCAGCGCTAAAATACGACGCGTTTTTTGTCATCAAATTGAAAGATTTATGTTAAAATTGTATTGTTGTCTGGTTATATCTAGTTACAGGATGTTTGCGTATGAAACCCGAATCGGAT
>JAJVIA010000061.1 GCA_022072245.1 Anaerolineae bacterium | reverse complement strand
CCAGCGATGGCAGGTGGATATACATCATGTGGCCCGCTTCGTAATACGTCATTGCGATATTGCCGCGCAAACTTGGGTCGAGCGCGAGATGATTGAACGTATAGGCGGTGGCAAAGTACGGCGTCGCCAAATCGTAATAGCCGTTCGCCACAAAAATTTTCAGATGCGGATTGACGTTCAGCGCGCCGCGCAGCGTTTCGGCGACGTTCACATAGCGATTCGTATGCTCGTCGAAACTCCATTGCTGATTCACCTTGAACGACAAAATCTCGTACGGCAAATCGCTTTCAAATTTCAATTCGCGGCGGACGTAATCATAGAGCGCGGCGGTGTAGGGTCCGGTGATGTTGGAATAACTCGGGTCGTTTTCAATGACCGCGCCGTTTTGGTCGTGGTCAATCCCCGTAAAGCGCGAATCCAAACGCCCGACGGTGCGCCGCTGCGCGCGCAACAGTTCTTTGGTAAAGTGCAAAATCTCGACGCGCAAATTCGCGCGTTCGATATAGGCGGGCGTCAAACCCGTATAGCGCGCGAGTTTTTCGACAATCTGCGCGCGTTCCGCCGCCGACAGCGCGTCGCCTTGCAATAACGCGCGCGCGTATTCGTTCAACGCAAACGCTTCGACCTCGCGCAATGTTTTTTGCAAATCCGCTTGCAGCGCGGGCTCCAAGGTTTGGTGATACCACGCCGTCGCGGCGTACGTCGGCAAAAACAAAAGGTACGGCAAATCGTTGCCGGGCTGAAAATCGGCGGTGCCAAAATCGAGGATGGACGAAACGAGCATGATGCCGTTGAGATACAAGCCGTGACGCTCTTGCAGATAACCGCTCAAACCCGCCGCGCGCGTCGTGCCGTAACTTTCGCCAATCAAAAATTTCGGCGAGAGCCAGCGGCCGTACCGCGTAGTGTACAGGCGAATGAAATCGCCGACCGATTCAATATCTTTTTTGAGATTGTGAAATTCCTTGTCCTTTTCGCCTTGCACCGCGCGGCTGTATCCCGTGCCAACCGGGTCAATGAAAACCAAATCAGTCGTATCCAAAAGCGAAAATTCATTTTCGACCAATTGATACGGCGGCGGCGGCAAAGCGCCAATGTCTGTCAACGCGGCGCGGCGCGGTCCCAATACGCCGAGATGCAACCACACCGACGACGAGCCGGGCCCGCCATTGAATGAAAATGTGATGGGGCGCGTGTTGGGGGTAGACGCGGAACCCGGGGTAGACACGGAACCGGGTTCCGTGTCTACCCCCGTGCCTACCCCTTCCGCCGTCTCTATGTCACGCGTATAGGCGATGAAAAAAACTGCGGCTTTCGGTTTTTCGCCTTCGGACGCGCCCTCTTTTTCCGATTCTTGTTTCAGCACCAACGTGCCGGCGGTGACGGTGTATGCAATCGTTTCGCCGTTCAACGTCATGGTATGTTTCGTCACGACGAGTTGGTCTTGCGGCGCCGCTTTGGGCGTCTCGGTTTTTGGCGTTTCCTGGTCTGCCATTCTTTTTTTCCTCGAATGTTTGCAAAACTCGCGTTGTTTGGTTCAACGCTTTTTAACGCCGCGCAACGATTCAAACGCAAAGCGCGCGGACGCTAATTTTAGCATAAAAAAGTGGACGCTTGCGTTTCTGCGGCATCCACCTTTTTTTATTTTTCCAACAGATCCGGTCTTGGCTGCGATTAAAAAAATACGACGCGCGGCGCGGCGTGATACAATAAGAGAATGAGGAGCAGACTATGGAACGAAAAGTAAAATTTTTTTACGAAACCGGCATGTTGATGCGGACGCCGCGCTCCGGTTTTCAATTTCTCGGCGCGGGCGCGCAATCGGTGGCGGAACACACGTACCGCATGTTGAATATCGCATTTGTGTTGAATCGTCTCGTCGCAGAGCCGGCGGACGAATTGCATTTATTGAAACTGGTCTTGTTTCACGATTTGCCCGAAGCGCGCACGGGCGATTTGAATTACGAAAATCAAAAGTATGTGCGCGTGGATGAGGAAAAATTATTCCGCGAGATGGAAGACGAATTGCCGTACGGCGCGGAAATCGTCGCGTATGCGCGCGAATACGAAGAACGCAAAACGCGCGCGGCGCAAATCGCGTATGACGCCGACCAATTGGAATTCTTGGTGACGGTCAAAGAAGAATTGGACAAGGGCAATCCGCTCGCGGCGGATTGGCTGCCGCCCGCCGTGGCGCGTTTGAAAAGCGCGGCGGCGCAGCAACTCGCGCGCGATATTTTGGCGACGCGTTCGGATGAGTGGTGGTTTCATTCCAAGAACGACGCGCACTGGGTGAATCGCGGACGCGCCGAAACCTAGTTAAGTTGCGAGGGACGAGACCTTTCGAGTTTGTGCGATTTTTGGGTTTGAGGATTAGCCCCGCAGGGTTTTCAAAAAAATGTTTTAACGCGCCGAAAGCTCGGCGGAAAATCCTGCGGGTCTCTCGATTTTTTCGCCGACGTGCAGCGCCACCGTACCCACGTTCAACAATTCGTATTTCACATTTTGCAAACCCGCGTCGCGCATCAGCCGCGCCAATTCGTCCGCGTTCACGAAACGCGCCGCCGAAGCCGGCAGATAACGGTACGCCGCGCTGTCGCTCAACGCGCCGCCGAGCAGCGGCACGAGCCGATAAAAATAAAATCTATACAGCGCGCTCCACAACAGCAGACGCGGCTGCGTAATTTCCAACGCGACGACGCGGCCGCCCGGTTTCGTCACGCGCCGCATTTCCGCAAACGCGCGTTCCAAACTCACGACATTGCGTAACATGAACGCCGACGTGAGCGCGTCAAAAGTATGGTCGGGAAACGGCAAATCCAACGCGTCGCCCGCGAGCAGCGGCAGCGGTTTGGCTTTGTCCGCATTGTTTTTTCCCTGCGCGTATTGCAGCATTTCGTACACCAAATCCAAACCCACGACGCGCGCGTTCGGCGCGCGGTTTTGGATGGCGCGCGCCAAATCGCCGGTGCCGGTCGCCAAATCCAAAACGAACGGCGCGGGATTTTCGCCGACAGCCAGACGCGCCGCCCGCGCGCGCCAGCGGGCATCCAAACCAAACGTCATGAGCCGATTCAATAAATCATAGCGCGGCGCAATGCGCGCAAACATGTCGCGCACATACGCCCGTTTTTGAGAGGGTTCAAACATTTATTTTCCCCACGTATTCGTGACAAATGCCCCTTGTTTGGCAATGTAAATTATTTAGCTTGAGACCATTCACGCTAAACGCATCCGCGTTTATAATAAGTTATCCCACACAAACAAAGGAGTTTCCGTATGAGCGCTCTTCCTTCTCATGCGCGCGTCGTCGTCATTGGCGCGGGCATTGTCGGCAACAGCATGGCGTATCATCTCGCCAAACTCGGTTGGCGCGATATTGTACAGCTGGACAAAGGTCCGCTGCCCAATCCCGGCGGCTCGACCGGACACGCGTCCAATTTTATTTTCCTTGTTGACCATTCCAAAGAAATGACCAAATTCACGCTCGACAGCGTGAAACAGTATAAAGAGTTGGGCGTCTTTACCCAAAGCGGCGGCATCGAAGTTTCGCGCACGCCCGAACGCGTGGAAGAATTCAAACGCCGCATCACTTCGGGCAAAGCGTGGGGCATCGAGGATATGCACTTGTTGACGCCGCGCCAAGTCAAGGACCTCGTACCGTATCTCAACGAAAAAATCATTTTGAGCGGATTTTATACCAAAGGCATCGGCACGGTGGATTCGCTGCGCGCGGGAACGTTGATGCGCGAACACGCGCAAAAGATTGGCGCGCTGCAAACCTTTGCCAACACCGAAATCACCGGTCTGCAAGTCGAGAACGGGCGCATTACGTGGGTCGAAACCAATCGCGGCAATCTCCGCGCCGAGATTGTAGTGATTGCGTGCGGTTTGTGGAGTCCGCGTCTCGCGCGCATGGCGGGCGCGCACATTCCGCTCACGCCGGCGGTGCATCAAATGATTTCCGTCGGACCCGTTCCCGAACTCATGGATACGATTGGCGAAATCAAATTCCCCATCGTCCGCGATATGGACACGAACATGTACGAACGCCAACACGGCAGCGATATGGAAGTCGGTTCGTACGCGCACCGTCCGATTTTGTGGGACCCCGATGACGTGCCGTCGAATGAACAAGCGGCGCTGTCGCCCACCGAAGCGCCATTCACGCAAAAAGATTTCGACCCGCAGCTCGAGCAGGCGTTGGAATTGATTCCCGATATTTTGGGCAATGAAAAAGTCGGCATTCGTTACGCCATCAACGGTTTGCTTTCGCTCACGCCCGACGGTTTTCCGATTCTCGGCGAAACGCCCGAAGTAAAAAATTTGTGGTCCGTCGCGGCGGTGTGGATCAAAGAAGCGCCGGGCATTGCGCGCGCGGTCGCGGAATGGATGACGGACGGCAATCCCGAAATTGACCCGAGCGGTTCCGACATTGCGCGCTTTTATCCGCATCAAAGAACCAAAACGCACGTCAACGCGCGCAGCGCGGAAGGTTTCAATAAAACCTACGGCATTGTGCATCCGCGCGAACAATGGGCGTCGAATCGCAATGTGCGTTTGTCGCCGTACTATGAACGCGAAAAAGCGCTGGGCGCGGCGTTTTACGAAGCGATGGGTTGGGAACGTCCGCAGTGGTACGAATCGAACGCGAAATTGCTGGACGAATTTGGCGAGCGCGTGATGCATCGCCAAGCGGAATGGGACGCGCGCTGGTGGTCGCCCATCATCAACGCGGAACATTTGGCGATGCGCGAACGCGTCGGCATGGTGGATTTGTCGGCGTTTGCGATTTTTGAAATTCAAGGCGCGGGCGCGCTCGCGTTCATGCAAAAAATGGCGGTCAATCAAATGGATACGCCAATCGGTCGCGTGACGTACACCAATTTTCTCAACGAACACGGCGGCATCAAAGCCGACCTCACCATCATGCGGCTTGGGCAAAATCATTTCCGCGTCGTGACCGGCGCGTTCGACGGCGCGCGCGATAAAAAATGGCTCACCGACCATTTGCCCACAGACGGTTCCGTGACTTTGACGGATGTCACCGCCGCGTATTCGACGCTCGGCGTGTGGGGTCCGCAAGCGCGCGCGGTTTTGCAGAGCATCGGCGAAACCGATTTTTCCAATCAAGCGTTTCCGTTCGGCACATGCCGATACGTTGACTTTGGCACGCTCCAAGTTTTGGCGTCGCGCATTTCGTATGTCGGCGAGCTCGGTTGGGAATTGTATGTATCGTTCGAGCAAGGCGCGCGTTTGTGGGACATGGTGTACGAAGCGGGACAACAATTTGGCATTGCGCCGGTCGGGATTGGCGTGTATGGCACAACGGGCCGTCTGGAAAAAGCGTACCGTTTGTACGGCAGCGATTTGGAAATGGAATTTAATCTCGTCGAAGCCGGCATGACGCGCCCAAAAGTCAAAGCGGAAGATTTCATCGGCAAAGCGGCGTACATGAAACAGCGCGAAACGCCGCCCGCCGCGTTGTTGTGTTCCTTGACGATGGACGATCCTACATCATCGTCGGGCATCAAACGTTTTCCGCAAGGACGCGAGCCGATTTTGACGCTCGATGGCAACATCATCACCGACGCGCGCGGGAGAAATTCCTACGTCACCAGCGCGGGCGCGGGCCCGTCGCTCGGCAAATATATTCTCATGAGTTATCTGCCGCCCGAATATGCCAAAGTCGGCGCGAAACTCAAGGTCGAATACTTTGGCGAACGCTATCCCGTCACCGTCGCGGCGGTTGGCGCCACGCCATTGTTTGACCCGGAGAATAAACGAATCAAGGCATAAATTCCAAACGAAAAGTTAAAAGCTAAAAGCAGAGTTATTCTTACTTTTAGCTTTTAACTTGCTACTTTTTACTTGTGAACATCCTCATCTGCATTAAACGCGTGCCCGTAGTGGGCCGAAAAATACAATTTACCGCCGACGCGCAAGAGATTGATACAAGTTCGATGGGTTTCGCCATCAGCCCCCACGAAGGATGCGCGGTCGAAGAAGCGGTGCGTTTGATTGAAAAACACGGCGGCGCGGCGACGGTTTTGACGCTCGGACCCGTCGAGGCGGAAGAACAATTGCGCGACGCGATGGCGATTGGCGTTGACCGCGCGCTGCATCTGCAAACCGACGGCCGCGAGTTCGACCCTATCGCCACAGCAAACGCGATTGTGGACGCGGTACGCGCGGACGGAACGCCTTTCGATTTGCTGTTGTTTGGCAATGAAGCGGCGGATACGGGCGATTATCAAGTGGGCGTACGCGTCGCGCACGCGCTCGGTTTGCCGTGCGTGACCGGCGTCACCGCGTTGGAAATCCACGATGGGCGCGCGACGGCGCATCGCCAAGTTCCCGGCGGCGTCGAAATTTATGAGGTGGCGCTGCCCGCCGTTATCGCCGTCAAGGACGGCATCAACTTTCCCCGTTTTCCATCCTTGCCGGGCCGCTTGAAAGCGAAAAAGAAACCGCTTGTGACCATCGAACCGACATGGCAGAACGGCGGCTTGCAAAAAACAAGCTTGCTCAATCCGCCCGAAGAAACGCATCAGGTCGTCATTCTCGGCAAGGGGCCCGAAGCCGCGCCCAAGGTCGTTGATTTGTTGGCAGAGTTGGGACTGTTGTGAATCTGCAACGGACACGCCTAACGCCAATTTTTTATTCGTGTCCGTCGCGGATCGTACAAAATGATTCTCGCATATATTGATCAAGACAGAGGAAAAATCAACGAAGCATCGTTTGAGGCGCTCACGCTCGCGCGACGCCTCGCGGAACAAACCAATGCGCCGCTGCACGCCGTCGTCATCGGCAAAGCGGAAGCCGGGTTGACTGCGCGGCTTGGCGCGTTCGGCGTCAGCGCGCTGCATCACGCGCAGCACGAACAGCTGAATGAATACGCGCCCGCCGCGTACGCGCAATGTCTGGTCGAAATTCTCGACGCGCAAAAACCAGACGCCGCGCTCGCGGCAGGCACGGAACGCGGCAATGAAATCATGGCGCACGTTGCGGCAAAAACGAATTTGCCGATGGCGGCGAACTGTATCGCCGCGCAGGCGGGCGCCGCGTACACGGTTACGCGGTTACGTTTTGCCGGCAGCTTGTACGAAGAAGCGAAACTCGACGGCGCGACGAAACTGTTGACCGTCGCGCCAGCCACCCTTTCCGCGCGCGCAGCCGCGACCGCCCAAACGGTTACGGTAAATACGTTCACGCCGCAGTTGGCGCAAGCTGATTTGCGCGCGCGCGTCGGCGCGCGCGTCGAAACGGCATCAGACAAAATCGCGCTCGGCGAAGCGCGCGTGGTCGTCGGCGGCGGACGCGGCGTCGGCAGCGCGGAAGGGTTCAAAGAGTTGGAAGAACTCGCGGCTTTGCTCGGCGGCGCGGTCGGCTGTTCGCGCGTCGCTACCGGCATGGGCTGGCGTCCGCACGCCGACCAAATCGGTCAAACGGGCAATCGCATTCAACCCGAACTGTATATCGCGTGCGGCATCAGCGGCGCGATTCAACATTTGGTCGGCGCAAAAGGCGCGAAACACATTCTCGCCATCAACACCGACCCCGAAGCGTCCATCATGTACAAAGCCGATTACGCCGTGATTGGGGATTTGCTTCAGATTGTACCGGCGATAAGCGCCGAAATAAGAAAGCGGCGGGGATAGCGAAACCGCGAATTTGCATACATCAAGAACAAGAATGCATCACTGAAATTTACGGTGGTGCATTTTTCTTTTTGGCTTGTCCTCAAGGATTGACAAGAAAAATCTTTACCGCCACCAAATCAAATTCGAAATAACCTATTGACAAAAGGGGGGAAAAAAACATAAAGTGGCATTATCGGATGAATGTCGAATCGAAATCAATTTGAATGCAGATGCAAGGAGATAGATATGTTACCTCAAAATAAATTGCCCTCGACCAAAGTTTCTGTCTTTGTGACCTTAGGACTTGTCGTTCTCGTTGGCGCATTGGCATTACTCGGCGTTTCGGTAGTCATGCGCGGCATCTCGGAAAGCGCGCCCGCTCCGGCATTCGTTGCCGGTGCAGCGCCTACGCAATCGGTCGAGACCGAGACGCCGATTCCGCCCACCGAGACGAACGACGCGACACCGACCCCCTTGGTCATCATGGGGGTGCCGAATGATGTCACGCCCCCTCCGACCTATGCCGTTGGTCCGACGGCGCAATTCACCGAGTTACTCCCGACCTCCGAGTGGCTTACCTATGAGGACAAGGAGGCGGGCTTTAGCGTCAAGTATCCGCCGGATTGGTATTTGGTGGCGTCACCGGAACAAGAGCGTGTGGCTGGCTATAACGTAAGTGTTCACAGCTATGATCCTCAGGACATGACATTAAGTGTGCTGCGTAAATCAGGAAAATGGCCGTCAAACTTTATCAAGGTCGAGATAGCATTAATGGTTTCGGAATTGACGGGACAGACTTTGGCGAGCAACGAGAATATATCTGATTGGGTCCACCGAACCTATCCGATGGCAGAGGAGGAACGAGTTATTTCTGAAAACTCAACTGAAATAGGTGGACGAAAGGCGTTTGAGCAAATAACACAACCCAATAATGGAACTGCATGGAGCGCGACCTATCTACCCGTTGGAAAATATATCATGGTAGTCGGACGACCCCACGCAGAAGAAGACACAATCACCAGCAGAATAACAAGAACGATTATAGATTCAATCCAGTTCACCAAGTAACCCTTGTGAGTATTCGTCTCAAAATTCCAAAAGGATCTCCCAATGAAAAAAACATCATTCCTGAAGTTTCTGGCGGGTACCATTGCCACGCTTGGAATTGTCTTGACTTTGCACACCGCCTTCGCAGAACAGTTTGACAACCAAACGAGTCATTCTGAAAATTTTCATCCGGTAACGCCACCTGTGCCGACCCCCACGCCACCGAAAAAATATATCGTTCCTTTTGACCGTAATCAAAAGGCAGTTATTACAAATGGTCCTGGAGAAGATGATCATACAGGTAAATCCAGTGAAGCGATTGATTTTTCGCCTCGTGGATGGACGCAAGTCCGAGCGTCAAAGGGTGGTACTGTCTATATAAACAACTTTTATTCCTCTTCTTGGGGATGGCTGGTTGTCCTTCAGCATGGAGATGGTTATTATTCCTATTATGCACATTTGCAAGTCAGAGTTCCTTGGGGGTAGGAACTTCAGTGGCTAAAGGTGATGTTATTGGCACGGTAGGTCATTCTGGTAATGCGACTGCTGACCATGCGCATCTTGAATTGCGCGACCTCATGTCGAATAATAATCCTGGCACTGGAGATTCCACGAATCATTCTATCAGGCGCTTGCGCGGAATTGGTTGGTTTCCGTGGTATCCCAATGCAGCATTGAATTCCGGTTTCGTCACAAAAAGTACGAGCCATCCCCTTGGGGTATGTTTGAGCAATAATCAAATCACCGTCGAGTGGTTAGCGCCAGGCGAATATCTGCATACGTTGAATGGACAGGACCAAGTGGACGGTTTTTCGTATGGGTTTTCAACCGACTCCAATTACTTACCCGATAAGGACAAAGATATTGAAGAGAATATGTTTAGTCTTACAAGTAATCCTATTCCATTATCAACACAACCCATAAAGTGGTTTTTTCATTTGCGTGTGAAAATGATTAGCAGCAACCCGAATGGTGGGTGGGCAAGTGACGAGCAGGTATCTCATCAAGGGGCGTTTGTGCTCGGTGCGAATTGTCCTTCGGCGCCTACAGAAAGTGATTGGGAAATTATTGATGGCGCGGATGAATAGATAAAGACAACATCCGGCGTCAGCGGCGCGATTCAGCACATGGTCGGCGCCAAGGGCGCGAAACATATTCTCGCCATCAACACCGACCCCGAAGCGTCCATCATGTACAAAGCCGATTACGCCGTGATTGGCGACCTGCTTCAGATTGTGCCGGCGATCAGCGCCGAGATAAAAAAGAGGCGCGGATGAATCAAGCTTTGTTGCGCCAGAACTCGCGCCGAACATGTAAGGTGGCATCGTCTGTCGAGTGGACAGAAACAAGCGCCGCGCGCCAATTCTGTTTGAATTGGCGCGCGGTTTTATTTGTGTGGACAAGGTAAATTTTTATTTCACCTCGACCTCTTGTCCCAACGTCACAAAATCCCCCACATCTTTGCCGCTCTCATCAAACACATGCAAACGCGCGAACGCGGGGTCGCGCGCATCATACCAGCCGCCGAGAATTTTGTAATTGCCCGGCGGCGAGTCAAATTTAATTTCACATGCGAGAGCAAGCGAGCCGGCAAGGGAAAAACAAAAAATATTTTCGCTTGACATTTATTTTTTTCGCTTTCGTTCCTTTTGCATTTATAATGGAACATAGTTTTTTACATCAGTATAATCCTAATGACGGAGAATATTATTTCTATCTTGACGACGCGTATGTTTGGCATCAAGACGCTAATTTTTTGTCGGGAACACGCGTTGCAGCGGGCGGAGAGGTTGGTTTGGGAGTGGAACAAATGAAAGACGTCCATATTTCAAATCTTTTATACATCAAAAACAATGCGGGTGTGTTCAGCTATCAAGATTTGAATGGTTATGTTGACTATCAACAAGACGCCCCCTATTCGAATACGGATGGGGGACCAAATGATTTTTTCGATCATGGTCCGTAAAGGAGATGTCAGATGAAAGTTCAACTAACGACAAAATTGAGCCGAAACCAAAAAGTCATTCTTGCTTTATTTGCCTTGGCTGTCGTGACATTGCTTGCCTTGGGGTGGACGCAAATGAATGTCACTGCATCAGAACCGGCAGCATTGGATGAAGCAACGCTGACAGCCAAGAGCATCTCATTTGCGCAAAAGGCGGGCTTGAAGGGGATGCCAAAAACCCAAAAGAGCGTAAAGATGACGCTGGGTGAGTGGGCAAAACTCAGCAAAGGAGGGTTAGGAACGGATGCAAGTAAATTTGGCTTGACACCAACCTTGCCTGTTTTCGTCATGGTAATGCGCGGAGAGGTTGTACCTACTGCTCCAATCGAATTACCGCCGGATCAGCCCGAACCAAAATATATCGCGATTGTGATGGTCTTGAATGCAAATACGGGCGCGCCAATTACTTGGGGCTACGCGGACCAAGGAGACAAATTGCCCTTCGATGTTCCCTGAGCTTGTCGAACAAGAGCAGCGGCAATGATTTGCCGCTGCTCTTGTTTTGAAGACCCAACTCTATTTCACCACCGCCTCTTGTCCCAACGTCACAAAATCCCCCACATCTTTGCCGCTCTCATCAAACACATGCAACCGCGCGAACGCGGGGTCGCTCGCATCGTACCAGCCGACGAGAATTTTGTATTTCCCTTTCGGCACATCCGATTTGATTTCCAGCATGTACGGGTCGGCGAGAAATTCGCCCTGCACCCACGTTTGCGTCGGGCGTCCACCGTTCAACGGCTGCGCGTCTTTTTGCGCGCCCGCGAGAAAGTGAATTAGACAAAGAACAAACCGAAAAATCCTTGCTTGACAAATTTTTTTTTTTTTCGCTATACTGGTATTGTTTTTTTGGGGAGGCGTTGATTGGCATTGGCAAGCGTTTGGGTTCAAGGAGGTTCGCTTGGACACATTGAATGCATTGGAAAAGCAGATTGTGGTTCTGGTCGCGCAGGGACACACGAATCGCGAGATTGCAAAGAAACTGGGTTTGGCGGAACAGACCGTGCGGAATTATTTGAGCGCGATTTATGCCAAGACGGGAGCCAAGAATCGTGTGAGGTTAACGAGGCTTGCTTTACGCGCGGGGTGGATTGACTCGGCGCGGCAAGAATGATGGTCGCGCAAGTACGGATGTACTCGATTTTTGTTTCAATCCAAAAGCAAGTACGTTTGTACCTTGATTTTCTCGGTGCTTAAGTTACACTTTACGCAAGTCACTCTTTTTGAACTGGAGGATAACATGAAGTTGCAACCGGCAAGAATCTGGCGGCGATTGGGGCGGGGATTAAAGTTGGGCGGGGTCTCCCTTGCGAGCCATTCAACGAGATATAGGATTGACTACAAATGGATATTCGTTGTTGGAGTTGCCATTCTCGGTTCGCTGTTTATTCCCGGAACCAAACTCCCACACGCGCTTGCTGTTCTGGAGGATACTTGCGATGGAGTATGTGCCGAAGGATTCTACACGGCATCAACCGCTAATTCGCTCACAGGAGCGCAAGCAAATATTGAATTGGCATGGCCCCAAGTCGGAGATTCAGGCAATACGATGATGCGACTCGCTGTAAAGGACACGGCGCTCAGTGACACGAACAATGGTTGGTTTGCAGGAATTGGCTGGCACATTGGAACACCATTTGTATGGGATAATCACCGCCACGTTGTTGCATCTTGGAGTGACTATAATACCCTTCCAACCGGCGGATGGCATGATTTTGGATATTTATCCGATACCGACACCAACACATATAATTATCGCGTAGCAGAATTATCCAACAGACCATTCGTTTATCGCTGGCGGTGGAATGGCACGAACAGGTTTAAACAAAAATTGACCTTTAAAAAGACAACGACTGTTTTGTGTGGGGGCAATGCAAGCAGCGCGTGGAACGCAATCGGTATTGCAGCTTGCATTAACGTACAATACAGTAATACCGACTGGAGTTTGTGGGTACTATTGCCGTCTCACCAAAAGCGTGTGACCACTGGCTATCAAGTAGCCAACATGGGACCTGCCAGCTGGCAGTCATCTGGAAACAATCAATAACGGAATTGCAACACCAGAGACACCGGAAACCGTTGTCTTGGCATTACGCAATGGAGTATTCAAAATGAACACCTCAACTGCAAAAAAATTTGTCCCGCTGGTTCTCGTGTTTATCGTCTTGCTGGTTTTGGTCTTGGTCAGCATTCCCAGTCCGCTTCAAACAGCACTCGCAGGAAGAAAACCACAGTCTCAGTTGGGCACAATGTCGGGCGCAGCCGCAACAGGAACAACGAATGCGCTTGCAGTAGCGATAAAGACGGCAAAAGCAACCGGCTTGGTAAATGATCCACAGGAAATTTACGTTGTGAGTGGAAATTATAATACGCTCAGCGACCCCGATACATCTTCGGCGCGGTTTGATAATCGAAACGTGTGGCTGGTTTGGATGAAAGCCTCTTACCAACTAAAAAATGGCTTGCTGACAACAACACAGCAAAACTACCAAGTCAGTGATATTTATGTGTACATTGACAAATTGACAGGCAATCCCTTTGAATTTCGTTGGGCAGCAGGTGGTCCGCTACCATGGTTACAAACGGTCACTTGGCAAAGCGTAACTCTGCAAGACGCCAATCAGTTTCCTATTCCGATATATAATTCCGACAATGATCCGGGGGCATTGCTCTCGGCGCCTGTTGTAAACGACGCAAGTGCGTCAGAGATTGAAGAAACTCCGCTACCTCCTTCCACACCAACCCTAATTCCGTAGCTTTCATATCATGCGCTCAGGGCGGTATTCAAGTTGAAAGCGGGAGCAAATTTGCTCCCGCATTTTTATTTCACCTCCACCGCTTTATTTCACCTCTACGCTTTGACTCAACGTCACAAAATCTCCCACATCTTTTCCACTTGCATCAAACACATGCAAACGCGCGAACGCGGGGTCGCTGGCATCGTACCAGCCGACCAAAATTTTGTATTTGCCTTTTGGCACATCCGGTTTGATTTCGAGCGTGTACGCGTCGGTTAGAAATTCGCCTTGTACCCACGTTTGCGTCGGGCGTCCGCCGCCTAACGGCTGCGCGTCTTTTTGCGCAACAGGGGGGGGGGCTGCGCCGAGCAATTGCACGAATACGGTGTATGGTTTTTCCATCGCGCCCGTTGCGTTCCAATACAATGTTACAGTGAGTGGATTCCCCGCTTGAATTTCATTCGCGGACAAATCATAGCCGACGAGCGCAATCGTATTGTTGAAATTCGCGTCCTGTTTGTTTTGCGGCTGCGGCGCGTCGAACGAACGATTCACTTTTTCGACGACGAACGCTTGCTGCAAATCAATCAATTGTTCCTGCGCGCCGCCGACAAGTTTTAATTTCAAACCGTCGCTGTTTGCGCTTGCATCCGTCGGAATCTGCACATTGTACTGCCCGCGCACGATTTCGCCCGCGTTCCACTGCGAGGTCGGGTACGACGCGTTCGCCAATGGCAGCGGTTTGCTGAACTTGTCGCCGAATTGAATTTGGAATTGATAATCCGCGTTTGGTTTTTCCTCCGCGCGCCAGAATAACGTGAGCGGCACGCTTTCGCCCGTGCTTGCTTTTTCACGTCCGATTTGATAACCGAGCAGCGTGAATGGCGCGAGCGGCGTCGAGAGCGAATGTTGAATTTTTAGATCAACGAGCTGCGGCTGTTTTTGCGCGGGCAAAATTTTGATGGGACCGACCTTGACGTTTTTGCCCAACGGCGCGCCGTTCGGCGCAAGCACGTCGAGTCCCGCTTCGTTTTCTTTGGTGAACATTGTGACCGTCGCGTAATACTCGCCCGCAGGCGTGCCGGGCAACAGCGTTGCGACATAATCGCCAAACAAAATTTCGCCGGGCTTCCAGCGCGTCGTCGGATAATTATAGCCCGCGGGGCGGCGATCCACTTTGCCCCAAAATGTTCCGTTCTCGTCCACAATGCGAAGCGCCACGTTGTAATCGTCCGGCGTTTCCGCCAACGCCTGCCAATACAAACGCAGCGCCGCGCCTTCGTCCGCCGCAAGCGCATTGGGTTGGTCCCATCCCAACAGTTTGAACGTATTTTGAAAATTCGCCTCTTGCGGATTTTTCATTTCGGGCGACGCGGGCAGCGGTTGGAAACCGTCGTCGAAACGCCAATGCCGCAGTTTCACTTGCCAAAACGCCGCGTCCTGTTTTTGTTCCGTTCCGCGCGACGACAACAGCATCGGCACAAAGTCGTTCGGGTCCGCCACTTCATTCTGCCACTGCACCACCCACGCGCCGCGTTTGCCGTTCAGCGCGCGATTGAGGTCGTTCGCCGCGTCATAACCGACGGTGCGTTCCGCATTCAACGTCGGTTCATCGGGCAAGCGCAATTCGGGCAATTGCGCGTCACGATAATAATAATCGAACGCGGGAAACATGTGACCGCTTGTGAGAATGATGGCTTCGTCGGCGCGCGCATTTTCGCTCACAAATTTTGCCACGCCGCGAAAATCCGCTTTGGTGAACGCGGGGTCGAAATACGCGTTGTTGATGGCATACAGCGACGAACCAAACAACGCGATTGCCATCAACGCCAATGCCGCGCCCGACGCGACGCGCGCTATAACATTGCGCGCGGAAAGCATGTGCCACAAACTCGCCAGCCCCGCCGCGAGCATCAAATACAAGCCGGGCGACGCCAACATCAAATAACGCGCGTTAAATTTCGGATTACGCGAAAAGAGAAACAACAACAGAACGAGGGGAATGACGAGATAGAGCAGCGCAAACACGAGTGGGGCGAATGAATTTCGATTTTCGATTTTCGATTTTCGATTTTGAATAAAGTACGCTATCAACGCAATCGCCAGCGCGACAAGCCACACGAGCGCGATGGTTTGCGCGATTTGTTCGAGCGCCGATTCGCCGACCGCAAAATTGATGCCGATGTGGCGCAGGGCTTCGTCCAATTTCAACTCGCCGCGAAAATAACTGACGTCTTCGCCCAAACGATTGAGCATGAACGGCGCCCACGGCAGGAACGCGAGCAAGATGGCGGCAAAAGAAATCAACGCGCCGCGCCACAGCGCGCGTTTTTCGCGCTGCGTCAAAATTACATACAGCGCGTAAATGAATTGAAACGCGACGAGCGCGAACGCAAAATAATGCGTGTACACGGCGGCGATATTCGCCACGGCGAATACAATCCACCACCTTCGTCCCGTTCCCTTGGAGCAAAGAGTCGGAGATGAGGGGCGTAACACGCGCAGCAGCGCGTAACTCGACAGCAAGCCCAAAAACGTAATCAGCGTGTACATGCGCGCTTCTTGCGAATACCAAAGGTACAACGCCGAGAACGTCGCAATCAACGCCGCGAACAGTCCGGTCACGGGATTGAACAGGCGGCGCGCCGTCGCAAACATCAACGGAATGGTTAGAACGCCGAAAAAGAGCGAGAGAAAGCGCGCGGCAAATTCCGAGTCGCCCGCGAGCGTCATCCACAGATTCAACAGATAATAATACAACGGCGGTTGAATATCGGCGGCGGTGCGCGCGGTGATGGTCGCCAAATCAAAGCGGCTCAAAAAAACGCTGAACGCTTCGTCGTACCACAAACTCTGTTTGTCGAGTTGAAACACGCGCAAGCCGAACGCGACGAGAATGAGCGCGAGAACGAGCCAGCGCGTACGCGAAAAGGTTTTGAACACGGGAAAATATCTTAACATATTGCAAAGGAATTATAAAACGCTCGCCTATGGGTTTGACGACGGACGCAGCGCGCCCAAATCCACCCACGTTCCATCGTTCACGCGCAGCGCGGACGGTTCGACGCGCGAAATTTTCAGACGCGCGCGCACGTCGTTCCAATCAAAAGTTTGTGTGACGCCGACGCCCAACCGCGCCGATTCATCCCATTCTAGCGCGAGCGTTTCGCACACGACAGTGTCATTTTTGCGCCACGCCGCGCTCGGATACCAAAATAAACAGGTCATGGGAAAATTCAGGTCGGGCAGCGGTTCGCCGTGTTCGTCCGCCAGAAATGGAAACAGCATGTAGTTTTGATCGAGCGGTTTCAAACGCTGCCAATACGTTCGCAGCGAACTGCGGCCGTATTGGTCGGTCAAAACGTCATAACCGAGCAAACGAATCTTGTCGTCAAAATCAATTTGCAATGGATGCTGCGGCGCGGGATTTTGCGCCCGAAACATTTGATAAAACGCGTCGGGCAAATTTTGTTTTGGCGCGCCGCGTTTCAACAATACGTATCCATCTGCCGCGTCCACCACGCCAAACGTTCCGTCGTCCACCAGCTTGTTGTACGCAATCCGAAATTCGCTTGGGATGCCCCGGTCCGATTCATTCACATCCAACAACACGTACTCGGCATCGCCGATAACGGGATAGCGATACAAAAATTCGCGGTGACTCTGATGCGGATGCAGCGCGGGCGTCGTCGCCACTTTGGCGCCGCGCGGAATTTGTTGGGCGAACCGCGCAAACAATTCATTGTGCGCGGTGATTGTGGGAAACGCAAAAGCGCGCGCAATCGGCGTATAGCCCGCGTAAAGATGATACGCGAACGCGATTGCAAATGCCGCGCCGACGACAAAACCAAACGCTCGTTGGATGTTGCGCGCGCGCAATTTTTGAATCAACCACGCGCTGCCGCCAATCGCGGCGAGAATAAAATACGGCGCGACGGGCGCGGCATAATGAAACGTGCCGGAATATTGCGCGGGATAATTGCTGAGCGCGTTCGCCAAAATTAGCGGCGAGCCGAGCAAAAGCGAAACGGGGTCCAACAACGAAACAAAACCCGACGACGCCAACAATTGAAACAGATACGTCAAGCGTTCCTGCAAAAACAATCCACGCACGACCTGCCGACAATCTTCGCTCACGACATAGCGACACGTGTACGGCGATTTGCCCGCCGCGTTGAACTGCGGAATAATCACAAACATTGTCAGCGCGAACCAGAACAACGCCAGCGCCGCAAATACCAGCGGCACGCGCGGCGCCGTTTTCAAATAATTAAAAAAACGCTTGGGCAAGTTCCGCCCATCGGAAAGCGAAAAACGAAAATCGGAAATTGTAAAATAGCCCGCCAGCATAAAAACCAACAGCGCGATTTCTTCTTTGATCATCAACGTCAAAAACGCCGCCAAGGCAAAACGTCCCCAATTTTGATTTGCGCCAAAATGGTACAGCAACAATACCAACAGAGGCGCGAACGTGACCGCGTGAAATTCCGCGAGGTTCGCCGCTTGCAGCGCGGGAAACAATAAATACATTGCGGCAAACAAAACGCCCGCCAATTCGACATGCCCATTCTTTTCTTTGGCGCCCAATCTTTTGCGCGCAATCCAAAACACCGGCAGCGCGCCGAGCGCAATGACAAAACTTTGCAGAATCAGTAACGCTTCCACATTGTCGTACGCCAAAAACACGAGCGACACGGGAATAAAAATTGGCTCTACGTGGTCGGTCAAACGAATGGACTGCTCGCCCGTGCGCCGCGTAAATTCGAGCGGACGCCCTTGCGATGAATTCCAAAGCGCTTGGTCAATTTGGCCGAGGTCGGACGCGTTGGTGAGGAACGCGCGATGGCGCTGAATCGAGTACGCGGAAAAATAAATGCCATACGCCAAAATCATCAGCCACACGCCGGCGAGGGCGATGTAATGTGCGCGTGATTTCACTGCTGCCCATCCATCGTCGAAGAATTATTGGAGATTGGAGACGGGAGACCGGAGACTGACGACTGAATACTGACGACTGACGACTGTTTGGGTTTCAGCCACACCGCAATGCCGACGCCCAACAATTCGCCGCCGATGCTCCACAAACGCGTGAGAAACGCAATCGAAACGGCGACGGGCGCGGGAAAAAACGCGCCGAGAAAAAACGCCAACGACGCTTCACGAAAACCCAAACCGCTCGGCGTAATAAACGACGCGTAACCGATAAAATACGCCGCCGCATTCATGCCGATAAACGCCGGAATCGCCGACACGGAAATTTCGGTGAGCGAACGCACAAATAACCAAAACGCAAAACCGTTAATGGTCCACATGCACAGCGAAAAAATGGGCGCGACCAAACCTTGCCAAAAAGTAATGCGAACGCGCGGCGCGACGATTTCGCGGTTGCGGCGCACTTGGCGCAGCAGCCACGTCGAAACGTTCAGCATGATTTGAAACACGGCGGGCAGCGCGAACAAAATAATCAACGCCGCAAATGCCGCCACGATCAGCGGAATGTATTCTTGGGCAATCGGCAAAAGCGTCACGCCGTACAGCGCCGCCACCGAAAGCGCAATCGCCGCGTACACCGTTTGGCTCAGCACGATATTGATTTTGGAAACGCCCGCCGCGTCGGTCAACATCATCATTGCCGCGAGTTGAAACACATTGCCGGGAATGAAACGCGCGAGATTCGACACAAACCACGCATACACCGCAAAGCGCAACGAAATGGGATTGCCGAGCGTGCGTAAAATGCGCCGCCACGCTTCCACCGCGAACGTGCGGCCCGGCACGAGCAAAAACAGCGAGAGCGCAAACAGCGGCAAATTGAATTGGAACGTAAAACCGCTTTGCGCGACTTGCGCCCAACTCGCCCAGAGCGTGCGCCCGAGAAAAAATAAAATCGCCAGCGCCAGCAGCCAACCGACCGCGCGCCGCCACGTAATATTTTTCAACATTTTTGAATCCGCGAATAAATCATTTCGCCTGAATCGCAAACGGACCGAGCGCGAAACTTACGCGGTCCGCGTTGACATTTTTTCCGATTGCGACATTCGCGGGAATACGCGCGCTCAAATCTTCCACCGCTTGGCCCGGCGCCAAGCCCGTGCGCCCGATGAACGCGTGACCCGCGCGGAATTGCGCGCGCACATCGCCCGCGACGCCGAGCGTTTGCAGCGCGGCGAACGCTTCCGCCGTCAACGCTTGCGACGCATCATCAATCGCCGCGCCCGCGACAATTTCGCCGTTCGGCAGCGCGTTGATAAATTCTACCAAACGCCGCGACGCGTCCTTGTCCCCAAACGTATCGAACGCGCCCACCGCGTCCACGCGACCCGACTGCGGATTGATTGCGACCAGATGATAGCCGCGCGTCGCAGGAATTTGATTTTTGCCCGCGACAAAAATTTCGCCAAATTTGCCCGCGTCGAAACCGGCAGCCGTCACGGCAATATCCACCGGCGCAACGGCGCCCGTGCCGCCAAGGATGCGCGCGTCCGTCGTCGCATCCGCCAACGCCGTCGTCGCGCTCGAAAAAATCAATTCGTCCAAACCGTCGCGCGTCGCGCTGGCGGGAATTTGCGCCGTATATTCGCCCCATGCGTCGGCGAGCTGCCATTGCGCGACCGGCGTATCGTTCACGCGCAATTGAACGTTCTGCTGTGGGCGCGCGCCGCGCAAACGAAATTTCATTTCATAATTTTCGTTTTCGAGCGGCAAAAGCAAAC